>DASVEX010000119.1:0-20252 GCA_036380335.1 Propionibacteriaceae bacterium
GAAGAGTGCGCCCCAATCATTCCTGATACCTCCGCCTTCGGCGATACACCCCTCACCATCGCGGCGAAAGTGGTCCCCAACAGCATCAGATCGGCCCGGGATCGTGTCGTTTACGACCACTATCCCTAGCTGGCCTCCACGCGAAGCAATCAAACTCGGATCGCGCGCCGCTGTGTTGAGGAGGAGTGAGCTGACATGCTTTTTCGTCGGCGAGGGACGACGAAGTAGGCGGCGACCGGGCGCGATCCGCGCTGAGCGAGCGCAGCGAGTGAAGCAATCAAACACAGCACAGCTCAGCCGATCCGCTCGTCGAGGTAACACCAACGCCACGACTCGCCGGGCTCGAGGCTGCGCATCACCGGATGCAATGTCTGGCTGAAGTGCCGTGACGCATGGCGCCCTACCGAGGAGTCGCAACATCCGACGTTTCCGCAGCTCAGGCAGATCCGCAGGTGCACCGTACGGGTGCCTTCGCGTACGCAGTCCAGACAGATGCCTGGGCCATTCGGGTCGAGGTTGGCGGGAGCCCGGTCGAGGTGCCCGCATGGACCAGCCGCCGGCATTGGCGTCTGGACTGGCTCCTCCTCGGTCAGCTGCGCAGACCGTTCGGTAGCGATGGTCAGCATCGACTCCTCGATGTCGAACGAGCCGAGCACCTGCTCGATGATGTCGTGGTCGACCGTGCCACTGGAGCGGATCTTCAAGACCTCATCCCGCTCGATGTCGATGGTCTGCAGCCGCAGCCGCCGGTATTGCTCAGCGGGGGTTTCGTCATCGCCCGGGCGGCCGAGTTTTTCCCACAAGGCGTCAGGACGGGCTGCAATACGATCCCGGAGCAAATTCACCGTTTCGGGCGCGTCCTGGGGGCCGAGAATGTCGCCGAGATGGGCGAGTGCGGCGTTACTGGATGTCGTGAGCACTGTTGCCGCCTGCAACGCATCAGAGCGGGCGTCTGGCCCCCTGAGCCCCAGGGCGCGTACCAGGAAAGGCAATGTCAGGCCTTGCAGCAGCAAGGTCCCGGCAGTGACCACCATCGCTGCGAAGATCAACGTTGCGCGGAAGGGCACATCCGCCGGGATCAAGAATGCGGTCGCCAGGGTTACCACTCCGCGTAGCCCGGCCCAACCGATCACGAGGGCGTCGGACCACGGAAAAGAGATCTCATGGGTGGCGTCCCGGTCGCGGCGGAACAAGATCGGACGGGTTCCCAACACCCAGAGCATCCGGATGATGATCACGCCACTCAGCACCGCGGCACAGAAGCCGGCGATCTGCAGACCGGAGAGCCCGGACTCAGAATTGGCGGCGATGATCGTCTTCGCCTGCAGGCCGATCAGCAAGAAGACGGTGTTCTCCAGCAGGAATTGAATAGTTGCCCAGTTCACCCGCTCGCTGAGTCTGGACTGCCCGGATTGGATGACCGGCGACTTATGGCCCAAGATCAGGCCCGCGGTCACTACCGAGATGACACCTGAGCCGTGAAAGCCTCCGATGTTGAGCGTCTCCGCGGGTAGATAGGCCGCCAATGGGACCAGCAGCGAAATCGCCGTGTCGAAAACCGGCTGAGTGATGCGCCTTCGAATGGGGACGACGAGCAGCGCCACAGCGAGCCCTACCGCGGCCCCGCCGACGGCAGCGACGACGAAACCGACACTTGCTTGCACCGCCGTGATAGAGCCGCCGATGGCGGCGATCGCCACCCGCAGACAGGTGATCGCGGTTGCGTCGTTCACTAAAGATTCGCCCTCGAGGATGGTGACCAGACGGCGCGGCAGGCCGACTCGGCGGGCGATCGAAGTAGCGGCGATGGCATCCGGCGGAGCAACCACGGCCCCCAAAGCGAACGCCACCGGAAAGCTGACCGGCAGGATCAGCCACGTGATCAGCCCAACCCCCAAGGCAGTGACGATGACCAGCAACACCGACAATTGCGCGATGGAGCGTCGATTCGCGCGGAAGTCGATGACGGAGGTTCGAATGGCTGCCGCGTACAGCAGCGGTGGTAGGAAGCCAACTAACACGACCTCTGACGACAGCTCAGAAACGTGTATCAGGGGGAGGAAGGACACCCCGATCCCCACCAGCATCAACAGCAGTGGCGCAGAGAAGTTGATCCGATTAGCCAGCGCCGTTACAGCAAGGACCGTGGCAAGCAGAGCCAGGATGCTGAGAGCTAATTCCACAGCGCCATGCTTCCACCCAAACCCGATCGGCGGCGCCAACGGTGTGTCAGGATCGGATTCGTGACCGCTTCGGGTGACCCCGACGGGTCGACTCTGCTCACTTCGGCCGAGGTGAATGATCTGCTTTCGGCCGCTGTTGAGCATGCCGGTGGCACCCTCGTCTCCTGGCGGCTTGATCACGTCGATGCCAATCCGAGGCACTCCACCACAGCGACGTACTCGGCAGAGGTTGACTGGCCGACCGGACGCCGTACCGAGCTGCTCGGGGCCAGCGCCAGAGTGGGAGGCCGGAGCGGCAACGACGAGCGAGCCACGATCTTCGGCGATGGAGACCGCGAGGTTGCCGTTTGGCTGTACCCGTACGACCCAGATCTTCCCGGCCTGCAACGTGCCGCCGTCCCCAATGGACTAGCAGCCCTGCTCAACGAGCACCGCGTCGTTGACCATCAGCTGAACGGCGAGGACGTCGCCTTGGAGATGATCAGCTACCGACCGCGCCGCCGCGCTGTGTTGAAGGCCGTGATCAAAACCAGCACCGGCCCGAAGACCTTCTTCGTCAAGGTCTTGCGGGAATCGACGTACGGGCCGACGTTGCAGCGCCACGAACTGCTGCGGCGCGCTCGATTTCCGGCGGCCGTCGTCGCGGCCGCGACGGCCGACTTCATCCTGGTCTTGCATGAGGTTCCCGGCCGGCCGCTGACCCAAGCGGTCTTCGACGAGGCCATGCCGTGCAGGGCCGAGAGCTTGATCATGTTGCTCGACTCGTTGCCGTCGGCCGTTGTTGGGTTGCCGCGTCGGCCGCCGTGGACCGGCGCTGTTGCAACGTACGCGGAAATGATCGCCGCTGCGTTACCTGCGCTTGACCCGCAGCTGCGATGGCTGGTTGCACAGGTTTCCGGCGGTCTCGCCGTGCTGCCACCCGGTTTGGAGCCCACCCATGGCGACTTCCACGAGGGCCAGCTCTTTGTCGCGAACGGGTTGATCACTGGTGTGCTCGACATCGACACGATTGGCCCTGGGCGGCGCGCTGATGATCTTGCCTGCATGATCGCGCACCTGTCGACGATGCAGCGGATGACTGCCGAGCAGGCCGCCAGCTTGACGCGGTTGATCAATCTCTGGCTGCAGGTGTTCGATACCAGGGTCGATCCGGCCGAGCTGCGGCTCCGGGCTGCGGGCGTCATCGTGTCCCTTGCCACGGGGCCATACCGGGGCCAGGAGCCCAACTGGGAAAGCGAGACCGTACGCATGATCGAGTCAGCCGTCAGCCTTGTGCAGAGCTCCGTCAGAGTCTGACGCGCGCCGCCCTGCGAGCGCCGGGAATCGCGCGCCGCCGCACGAGGAGAGCCGAGCAGAGGAAGGCAGCGGCTTCCTAGCGCGATCCTCGCGAGCGAGCGGAGCGAGCCATCCGGCAATTGTGCGAGCAGGGCACAATAAGGCAGCCTGTGCGACTATGCCCGGGTGAGTGCAGAGACGGAGTCGGGTACGCCATTCCGGGCCGTGTACGGGCCGGAGGATCTCGCCGATTTCGATCTTGATCAAGCGCTCGGCGAGCCGGGCAGATACCCCTACACGCGTGGCATCTACCCCTCGATGTACACCAGTCGGCCGTGGACCATGCGCCAGTACGCCGGTTTCGGTAGCGCGGCTGAGTCCAATGCTCGCTACCGCGAGCTGATTTCCCACGGGACCGCTGGACTATCCGTGGCCTTCGACCTGCCGACTCAGATGGGCTACGACTCGGATGTACCGATCGCCGCCGGTGAGGTCGGCAAGGTGGGAGTCGCCATCGACTCGATCGAGGACATGCGCGAGCTCTTCTGGAGAATTCCGCTCGGCTCGGTGTCGACCTCGATGACAATCAACGCGCCCGCTGCGGTGCTCTTGTTGCTCTATCAGCTGGTCGCCGAGGAGCAGGGTGTTGCAGCGAGCGATCTCTCCGGCACGATTCAGAACGATGTGCTCAAGGAGTACATCGCGCGCGGCACCTATATCTTTCCTCCGGAGCCCTCGCTACGGCTGGTCAGCAACACTTTCGCGTACTGCCGCGAGCAGCTGCCGCGCTGGAACACGATTTCGATCTCCGGCTACCACATGGCCGAGGCCGGGGCGACTCCGGCGCAGGAGATCGCGTTCACGCTGAGCAACGGGATCGCCTACGTCGAGGCGGCCCTCGCAGCCGGTATGGGGGTCGACGACTTCGCGCCGCGCTTGTCGTTCTTCTTTGTGTCCCGCACCACGCTGTTGGAGGAGATCGCCAAGTTTCGCGCCGCGCGCCGGATTTGGGCGCAGCTGATGCGCGATCAGTTCGCGGCGCGCGATGAGAAGTCGATGATGCTCCGCTTCCACACGCAGACAGCTGGCGTACAGCTGACGGCTCAGCAGCCAGAGGTCAATCTGGTACGCGTTGCGGTGCAGGCTTTGGCGGCGGTGTTGGGAGGTACTCAGTCGCTGCACACCAACTCCTACGACGAGGCCATCGCCCTGCCCACGCAGAAGGCGGCGCGGCTCGCACTACGCACGCAGCAGGTGCTCGCGTACGAGACTGATGTGACCAAGACGGTGGATCCGTTCGCTGGCTCGTACGCCATAGAGTCGCTGACCAACGATGTTGAGGCAGAGAGTCGGCGTCTCATGCAGGCGGTCGCTGATCGGGGTGGTGCGGTCTCGGCCATCGAGCAGGGCTTCCAGAAGGCCGAGATCGAGCGCTCGGCGTACCAAGTAGCGCGTCAGATCGACGACGGAGAACGGGTTGTGGTGGGCGTTAATCGGTTCATCCTCGACGAAGAGGAGCACTACGAGCCGTTGCAGGTAGACCCAGACATCGAGGCGAAGCAGGCCACCAGGCTCGCTATCCTGCGAGCAGGGCGCGATCAAGCTGCTGTCGATGCCGCGCTCAAGGATGTTCAGACGACCGCCCGCGGCACCGGCAACGTGCTCTACCCGCTGAAGGAGGCACTCCGGCTGAAGGCCACCGTTGGCGAAGTCTGTGATGCCTTGCGCGACGTGTGGGGGACATATCGGCCGACTGATGTCTAGCGACGGGCGCTCGGCGCTGGCGGTCGTTTCGCGGCCCAGGCGTGAGAACGACCCCTTTCGAATTCAGCCGTGAGAGCGGCCGCGACGACGAAGTAGGCGGGCTGCACGCGCGCGATCCTCGCGGAGAGAGCGCAGCGACCGACGCAATCAATATTGCGCGAGCAGCTTTCAGCAGACATGCGAAGGTCTTGTTACGACTCGGAACGTTTCCCGCTGGCAGCTCGACAGCGTGAAAGACTGAGCGCGATGTCCGTGACCGACCCCGACACCGCGCGTCGCGCAGAGATTTCGCGGCAAGCCGCCGCTCTCAACGAGCGGCTCATCGCCATCCGGCGGGACATCCACGCCCATCCTGAAATCGGACACTACGAGCATCGCACCACTGCTCTTATCGTCGACCAGCTCGAGCGGGTCGGACTCGTCGTCAAAGTGCTGCCCGTTGGCACGGGCGCCTATTGCGACGTGCTGCCCGGTGGCTTCGACGACTCTGCCGGGTTGGTTGGCCTGCGTGCCGACATCGACGGGTTGCCTATCCAGGACGGCAAGAACGTCGACTACGCCTCCAAGAATCCCGGGGTATGTCACGCCTGCGGGCACGACGTGCATACCGCGATTCTGCTGGGCGTCGGCATAGTGTTGTCGCGACTCCGTGATCTTGATCTGCTGACCCGGGGCGTCCGGCTGATCTTCCAGCCGGCGGAAGAGACCAGCCCTGGGGGAGCCCTCGACGCCATCGATGGCGGGGTGCTGCACGACGTGACTGAAATTTACGCGCTGCATTGCGACCCGCGAACAGATGTTGGCCAGATCGCCCTGAAGGTCGGGGCGATCACCTCAGCCGTCGACCAGGTCAACATCGTCCTGAGCGGCAGCGGTGGGCACACCTCTCGGCCGCAGCTCACCCAAGATGTCATCGGGGCCCTCGGCGCGCTGGCTACCTTGACGCAGCTCCTCCTTTCTCGCCGAATCGATCCACGCAGCGGCGTTTCGCTGATGTGGGGATCCATGCATTCCGGTTCGGTGGCCAACGCCATCCCCCAGACCGGGGAGATCGTGGGAACGCTGCGAGCGCTCGATGCAGACGGCTGGCACTTGGCCAAGCAACTCATCCCTGAACTGGCCGCGGAGATCGTCCGGCCGTTCGGAGTCGAGGTGGAGGTCGCGGTCACCGACGGGGTGCCGCCGGCGGTGAACCATACGCGCGGGGTACGCCGACTCACTCGGGCGGCAGAACAGATGCTTGGACCGGATGCGGTCGCCACGACCGAGCAATCGCTAGGTGGGGAGGACTTCTCCTGGATGTTGCAAAATGTTCCCGGTGCGCTGGCGCGCCTCGGGGTGAGAACTCCCGGTGAGCCGTGCCCAGACATCCACCAGCCGACGTTCGTGGTAGATGAGGCCTGCATACCGGTTGGACTTCAGGTGCTGACCGAAGTAGCGACGACTTACGAGCGCACGGCGATCTGAGCACCACACAGAAACAAAACTGGTACCGAGTCCTTATCAGCAATGGCTCACCGACTCAGTGGTCGGAGTTAGAGTCGGTCTCAGACCCGACCGGTGAGAATGCAATGCCTACGGCGGTTGGGGAACAAATCGGCAGCGCTGCACGTGTCGGTCGCGCGAGCAGTGCCTAAGAAACCTGTGAACTCTTCTGCCCAGGAGGCATTACGTGAAGAAGACCCTCACTCTGGCCGGCGCACTCGTGTGCGCGGCTGCCCTGACATTGGCCAGCTGCGCTCAGGCGCCCGGCACCGGCGCCGCTTCCGAAGCCCCCAGTGCTTCCGCCAGCGCCAGCGCTTCCGGAGCCGCTTTCAAGGCCTGCATGGTCTCCGACTCCGGCGGCTTTGACGACAAGTCGTTCAACCAGACGTCCTACAAGGGCCTGACGGATGCGAAAACCGAGCTCGGCATCGAGACCGGCCAGGTCGAGTCGCAGACGGCGGCCGACTTCGCCAAGAACATTCAGTCGATGGTGGATGCGAAGTGCAACATCATCGTCACTGTTGGTTTCCTGCTGAGCGATGACACGCTTGCTGCCGCTAAGAAGAATCCAGATATCAAGTTCTCCATTGTCGATAACAATGACCCGAAGGCCTACCCGGCGGCCAAGAATCTCAAGCCGCTGGTCTTCAATACGGCGCAGTCGAGCTTCCTTGCCGGTTACCTCGCCGCTGGCATGACTAAGACCAAGAAGCTTGGCACCTTCGGTGGCGCCAAGATCCCGACGGTCACGATCTTCATGGATGGCTTCAGCCAAGGCGTGGACTACTACAACAAACAGAAGAGCACCGATGTCAAGGTGCTCGGCTGGGATGCTGCCAAGCAGGACGGGCAGTTCACTGGCGACTTCGAGGACCAAAAGGGCGGGCAGCGTACGGCGCAGGGTTTGATCAGCCAAGGTGCTGACATCGTGTTCCCCGTCGCCGGCCCGGCAGGTCTCGGCGCACTGCAGGCGGCCAAAGCCAGCGGGGGGAAGGTCAATGCCATTTGGGTGGACACCGACGGTTGCGTAAGCGCGGAGACCTATTGCTCCAACATCATCACCAGCGTCTACAAAGGCATGGATCTGGCGGTGGCAGATGCGATCAAGGCCGCCAAGGACGGGTCTTTCTCCAATGAGCCCTATGTGGGCACCCTGGAGAACGACGGCACGGGTTTGGCGCCATTCCATGACTTCGATTCGAAGGTTCCCGCGGAATTGAAGTCCGAGGTGGACGCGCTTAAGGCGGACATCATCAGCGGCAAGATCAAGATCGAATCCAAGTCCCAGCCTTCGGCATGACTTCACACTTCCCTCGTCATGATTGAGAGGTGACATCGAGCTCGTCCCCCGCAGCTGGCACTGGCCTGCGGCTGCGGGGGATTACCAAGCGATTCGGCGACCTGGTCGCCAATGACTCGATCGACCTGGACATCAGCCCGGGTGAAATCCATTGCCTGCTTGGTGAGAACGGGGCCGGCAAGACCACGTTGATGAACGTGCTGTACGGGCTGCTCCAGCCGGACGAGGGCACAATCTTCATCGATGGCGTTCCGCACGTCCATGCCAATCCCAAGGAGGCGATTGCGGCCGGGATCGGCATGGTGCATCAACACTTCATGCTGGTCGAGGTCTTCACAGTCGCCGAGAACCTCGTTCTGGGTCGCGAGGACAGCAAGGCCGGTTGGCTCAACATGAGCCAAGCTCGGCGCACCGTTCGGCGACTCTCCGAACGCTATGGGCTGGATGTGGACCCGGATGCTCTGATCGAGGAGCTGCCGGTCGGCGTTCAGCAACGCGTCGAGATCTTGAAAGCCCTGGCAAACGATGCCAAGTATCTGATCTTCGACGAGCCGACCGCTGTGCTCACCCCGCAGGAGATCGATCAACTGATCGCGGTCATGCGTTCGTTGCGAGACGAGGGCAAGGCAATCGTTTTCATTACCCACAAACTGCGTGAGGTGCGGGCTATCGCCGACAAGATCACGGTGATCAGGCATGGCAAGGTCGTGGGTATCGCCAACCCGACAGATTCGGAATCAGACCTCGCCGAGCTCATGGTGGGCCGCGCTGTGCAGTTGGTCGTGGACAAGAAGCTGGCCTTGCCGAGCGCCGAGCCGCGCCTCGTGCTGGATGGAGTCTCGGTTGCCAGCCCGAACGGTACGTTGGCCGTACAGGATCTTGACCTCGAGGTCGCCGGCGGTGAGATCGTCTGCGTCGCGGGTGTCCAGGGCAACGGGCAGACTGAGCTCGCCGAGGCGCTGCTGGGTGTTATCCCGGTCATCAAGGGATCGATGCGGCTGGACGGCAAGCCCCTCACCGGACTGACGCCGGGGGAGACCATTGATGCCGGTCTCGGGTTCGTCCCCGAGGATCGCCAGCAGAACGGTTGCGTTGGCAGCTTCACCGTCGCCGAGAATCTGATCTTGAACCACTTCGACGAGCCGCCGTACGCCAGGGGTATCGCGCTGGATCTGTCGAAAATAAGGCAAAACGCCAACCATCGAGTAGCCGAGTTCGACATCCGTACGCGGTCGATCGAGTCAGCGGTGTCATCTCTGTCGGGCGGCAACCAGCAGAAGGTGGTTTTGGCTCGGGAGCTGTCCCGGCCGCTGGCGTTGCTGGTCGCGAGCCAGCCCACCCGCGGGCTTGACGTCGGGGCTATCGAGTTTGTGCACAAGAGACTGATCGATGAGCGGGACCATGGCACGGCCGTGGTGATCGTGTCGACAGAACTGGACGAGGTCGTCGCCCTGGCCGACCGGATCGCGGTGATGTATCGCGGCCGCATCGTCGGCATCGTGCCGCCGGATACCTCGCGCGAGGTGCTCGGCTTGATGATGGCCGGCGTTCCTACCGAGGAGGCGCTAGCGAGCGCGTCCCGCACCACGCTGGCTGAGGAGGACGCCGCTATGCAGGCCAGTGGTAAGGATGTGCGCCGTGAGTCCTGAGCCGGGTAGCCGTCGCGTCGTGATCCCGTGGTCGGACGTACTGATCACCATCGCCTCGATCGTTCTCGCATTCGTCGTCGGCGCGTTGCTGATGATCTTTTCTGACACGGAGGTCCGCAGCAAGTTCGGCTACTTCTTCGCGCGGCCCTCGGATGCGCTGATCGCCTCCTGGGACAAAGTCAGTGCCGCGTACGCCGCATTGATCAAGGGCGCCATCGGCGGATTCGGTCCGATTACCGAGACGACTGCTCAGGCAGCTCCCCTGATCTGCGCCGGTCTCGGCGTGGGGCTGGCCTTCCGTGCTGGGCTGTTCAACATCGGTGCTCAGGGCCAGGCGATCCTGGGCGCGATCGTAGCCGCCTACATCGGCTTCAGCTGGCACCTGCCACCCGGCATTCACCTCCTGCTGGCCACTGTGGGCGGCCTGCTTGGCGGCGCGTTCTGGGGAAGCATCGTCGGTTGGCTGAAGGCAAAGACCGGAGCCCACGAGGTCATCGTGACGATCATGATGAACTACATCGCGGCCGGCCTACTGGCCTACTTGCTCACGACTGTTGCCTTTCAGCGGCCGGGCCGGACTGACCCGATTTCCCCGATTGTGGACTGGAATGCCACCATGCCGAGGCTGGAGGGAAGTCAACTCCATCTGGGCTTCGTGCTTGCACTGCTCGCTGCTGTAGCGGTCTGGTGGATCCTGGACCGCTCGACGACCGGGTTCGCCATTCGCGCGGTCGGAGCCAATCCCCATGCCGCGGCGACGGCGGGCATGAGTGTGGCACGGACCACGATCATCACCATGGTGCTGGCCGGTGGACTGGCGGGCCTGGCGGGTGTTCAGGCGGCCTTGGGTCCGAGTGCGTCAGGTCAACCCGTCCCGCTGTCACTGGGCATCGTGGGCTCGATTGGATTCGATGCGATCACCGTTGCCCTGCTAGGCCGGTCCAGGCCCCTGGGCATCGTGCTGGCCGGCTTGCTGTTTGGGGCGCTGCATGCCGGCGGCCTGGCAATGCAGAGTGTTGCCCAAACACCGCTCACCTTGACCACGGTGCTGCAGGCGCTCATCGTGCTCTTCGTCGCGGCGCCTGCGCTGGTCACCAAGATCGTTCCCTTCCTCAAGCCCCGTAAGGTTCGGGCGCTTGGGCCGGTACCTGAGGGAGGTCTGGCGTGAGCCTTGACACGGTCGAAGAGGCTTCGCCGCGTGCCGAGGCAACGCGAGTCGAGACCGCTCAGAAGCGTCGTCAGCGCCTCTCGACCGGCGTACTCATCGCGGTCGTCGGCGTACTGCTGCTGATCGGCCTGGCCTCAACAACCGGCAGCGCGCGCTTTGCTCTCTCCGACGCTTTCGACGAGGTGCAGCTCCCGACGGTCATGCTTCCGGGCTTTGCCACCGTGTTCGTCTGCGCGTTGCTCTGCCTATCCGCGGCAGTCGGCTATTTGTCGGGACGCATGCGGGGTCGGTGGCCGGCATTGGCCGGAACCGTTGCCGGGCTGGCCGTGGTGATGGGATTTTTGACCTGGGCGGCGTCTGGTCGAGATCTGCCGTTCCCCGTCAGCAACCAGTTTGCGGGCACGCTGTCGCTGGCCACGCCGCTGGTTTTCGGCGCCCTTTGTGGAGTGCTGTGTGAACGATCCGGGGTCGTCAATGTCTCGATCGAGGGTCAATTCCTCTCCGCGGCCTTTGCAGCGGCGGTCGTAGGCAGCTTGACCCAGTCGGTACCTGCAGCCCTGATCGCAGCCATATTGGCGGGCCTCGCCATGGCCGCCTTGCTGGCGGTGTTCGCGATCAACTATCTGGTCAATCAGGTCGTCTTGGGTGTCGTACTGAACCTGCTGGCCGTCGGCGTCACCGGCTTCCTTTTTGATCAACTCGTGCAGCCTGCGTCGAGCACCTACAACTCCGCACCAGTGCTGGAACCCATCGCGATTCCCGGCCTTGCGAAGATTCCGTTCTTCGGACGCGTGCTGTTCGAGCAGAACATCTTGGCCTATCTGGCGGCGATCTCGGTGGTCCTGGTCTGGTTGGTGTTGTACCGGACCACCTGGGGTCTCCGGATCCGAGCGACCGGTGAACATCCGGAGGCGGCCGACACGGTCGGCATCAGTGTTCGAGGTATCCGCTGGTCCGCGGTACTCGCGGGTGGTGTGTTCGGTGGTCTCGGCGGCTCCTTCTTCACTCTCGCCTCGACGGGCTCGTTCACCAAGGAGTTCACCGTTGGCAACGGCTTCATTGCCCTCGCCGCCGTGATCATGGGCCGCTGGCATCCAGTACTCGCGTCGATCATGTGCCTGTTCTTCGGGTTCGTGACCCAGATGGCTTCTCAGCTGCAAACGCTGAACACGCCTATGCCGAGCCAGTTCTTATTGATCTTGCCATATGTCGCGACGATCATCGCCGTCGCCGGGCTGGTCGGTCGAGTGAGACCACCAGCAGCAGACGGCATCCCCTTTGAGAAGTGATCATGTGGCCCTTGAGAAGTGATGATGTGCCCGTTGAGAAGTGACCATGTGCCCTGAGCCTGGCGAAGGGCCAGCCGCGGTCGACTGGAACCGGCTACGCACCGCCGCCATCTCGGCCAGCCGCCATGCGTACGCGCCGTACTCGCGATTTCCAGTTGGTGCGGCCGCGCTTGTAGACGACGGACGAGTGGTGACCGGTTGCAACGTCGAGAATGCCTCGTACGGGCTGACGCTGTGCGCGGAATGTGGGCTGATCTCGGCGCTCCATGCCAGTGGCGGCGGCCGGCTGGTTGCGGTTGCGTGTGTCGATGGAACGGGGTCGGTGCTCATGCCGTGTGGCCGGTGCCGTCAGCTGCTCTGGGAGCACGGGGGCGCCGAGTGCTTGATCGACACGCCTGCCGGCACGTGGTCGTTGAGTGCGGTGCTGCCCCAGGCATTCGGGGCCGAGGACCTGGCGCGGAGGGACAAATGAGCATTGATCTGGAAGCGCTGCAAGCTTTCCCCAAAGTGTCACTCCATGATCATCTCGATGGCGCACTACGGCCGCAAACGATCATCGAGCTGGCCGCCGAGATCGGACAGCCGCTGCCTGCTGACAACGCCGGTGATCTCGGTCGGTGGTTCGCGCGGGCGGCGGATTCAGGGTCTCTGGTGCGCTACCTGGAGACCTTTGATCAAACGCTCGCGGTCATGCAGACAGCGGCAAATTTGCGCAGGGTCGCTGCCGAGTATGTGGCGGATCTCGCCGCCGACGGAGTCATCTACGCCGAGACGCGCTGGGCCCCCGAACAACATCTGCAGGCGGGCTTGACCAAGGCCGAGGCGATCGAGGCCGTTCGCGAGGGCTTGGCTGATGGGATGGCTGACTGCCAGACGCGTGGTCACGAGATCGAGGTACGTCAGCTGCTCACTGCGATGCGGCAGGCCGATCCGACACCCGATACCGCTCAATTGGCGCTGCGCTATCGCCGGGATGGGGTCGCGGGCTTCGATATCGCCGGACCCGAGAAAGGTTTCCCCCCGGCGCGATTCCTAGAATCCTTCCAGCTGCTACGCCGGCAGAGCGCGTACTACACCATTCATGCGGGTGAGGCCGACGGCTGCCAGTCCGTCTGGGAAGCCGTTCAGGTGTGCGGCGCGAATCGGATCGGTCATGGCGTCGCGATCATCGCCGACATTCAGCAAGACGAGCGCGGGCGTGAGGTACTAGGCGAGTTCGCGGCGTACGTTCTCAATCAGCAGATCCCGTTCGAGATGTGCCCAACCTCCAACGTGCAGACCGGAGCTGTGCCGTCCATCAGCCAGCATCCGATCCATCGCCTTGACCGCATCGGCTTCTGCATTACGGTCAATCCCGACAACCGGCTGATGAGCGCAACCACGCTGACTAGGGAATTTACCCTGCTCGCCGAGGCCTTCGACTATTCGCTGGCTGACGTCAGCCGGCTCACGATCAACGCTGCGAGAAGTGTCTTTGCACCGTACGAGGCACGTAAGGCACTGGTGCAACGTATTGCCGCGGCCGGTTAGGCAGCGGAACATCCGGCAGTGGAATCGTCGAAAGCCTCCTAGCACTCCCAGCTAGGGTTTAGCCCATGACTTCGCGCGTCCTCGCTGCGGTGGCGTGGCCGTACGCAAACGGCCCACGCCACATTGGCCACGTCTCAGGCTTCGGAGTTCCCTCAGATATCTTCGCCCGCTACATGCGGATGAGCGGACACGACGTCTTGATGGTCTCGGGCACCGACGAGCACGGCACGCCGATCTTGGTGCAGGCCGAGCGGGAAGGGCTGAGTCCCCGCGAGACTGCCGACAAGTACAACCGGGTGATCGTGAACGACCTGCGCGATCTTGGGCTGTCGTACGACCTGTTCACGCGCACGATCACTCGCAACCACTACGCGGTATCTCAACAGCTGTTTCTCGGCCTGCATCGCAACGGCTATGTGGTGCCCAAGATCACGATGGGTGCGGTGAGCCCGTCCACCGGACGGACATTGCCGGACCGCTACATCGAAGGCACCTGCCCGATCTGCGGGTATCCAAGCGCGCGTGGTGATCAATGCGACAACTGCGGCAATCAGCTGGATCCGGTCGATTTGATCAATCCGGTATCGCGGATCAATGGCGAGACACCTAAGTTCGTCGAGACCGAGCACTACTTTCTTGATCTTCCAGCGCTTGCGGGATCGCTTGGAAAATGGTTGAGCTCCCGGACCGACTGGCGTCCCAATGTGCTGAAGTTCAGCCAGAACCTGCTGGAGGATCTGCGGCCGAGGGCGATCACTCGTGATCTTGATTGGGGCGTGCCAGTACCGCTTGACGGCTGGCGTGATCAGCCGATGAAGCGGCTCTATGTCTGGTTCGATGCCGTCATCGGCTATCTCTCCGCATCTGTGGAGTGGGCCAACCG
This sequence comes from Propionibacteriaceae bacterium, assembly GCA_036380335.1. Lineage (GTDB taxonomy): Bacteria > Actinomycetota > Actinomycetes > Propionibacteriales > Propionibacteriaceae > Microlunatus. The sequence continues at coordinate 14,527 of DASVEX010000119.1, forward strand.
CAGCGGCGACCCGGACGCCTGGCAGCGCTGGTGGATCGATCCGGATGCCCGCGGTTTCTACTTCATGGGCAAGGACAACATCGTCTTTCATACCGTGATCTGGCCCGGGATGCTGTTGGGTCACAACGGCGAGGGCGATCATGGCGGCACGATCGGGCCGCTCGGTGAGCTTCGGTTGCCAGACGAGGTCGTGTCTAGCGAGTACCTCACGATGAGCGGCTCGAAGTTCTCCACCAGCCGCGGCAAGGTGATCTACGTCGGTGATTTCTTGCGCGACTTCGGGCCCGACGCCTTGCGGTACTTCATTTCCGTTGCCGGCCCGGAGACCACCGATACCGACTTCACCTGGGACGAGTTCGTACGCCGCACCAACTTCGAGCTGGCCAACGAGTGGGGCAATCTGGTCAATCGCTCGATCTCCATGGCGTACAAGAACAATGGCGCCATCCCGTCGCCCAACACTCTGCTCGATATCGATCATGACTTGTTGCGCACCTCTCGCGAGGCGTTCGACACCGTGGGTGCGTTGCTCGGCCGTAACCGGTTCAAGCTTGCGATTACTGAGGCCATGCGGGTGGTCGGCGCCGCGAACAAATATATCTCCGACACGGAGCCGTGGAAGCTTGCCGGCGATCCTGAGCGGCGCGACACCGTGCTCCACACCGCACTCCAGGTGGTCTCGGATGCCAATACACTGCTCACCCCATTCCTGCCACACGCGGCTCAGCAGGTTCACCAGGCGTTGGGCGGGACCGGCGTATGGGCGGCCCAACCGGAGATCCGCGAGGTGAGCGAAGAGGGTGGGCCTGACTATCCGGTGATCATGGGCGACTACAGAGATGAGCAGGCACGCTGGGAGTCCCACCCGATCAGACCGGGAGCGCCACTGCAGCGGCCGACGCCGCTCTTCACCAAGATCGATGAAAAGCTCGGCGAGACCGGCCCGGAATGGGCTCCCATCGAACGCTGACTCATGCCACGTTGTCAGCGTGTCAGCGGGCTCTTGCCGCTTAGGACGCTGACGAGTCCTAGCTGCGCTGGGCAGCGGCTAGGGCGGCAGTCAGCTCTTCGGAGTTCAACGGTGTTACATAACCCGGCGTGCCGGGCTGAATCCGCCAGCTCTCAGCCAGCGGGCCGACGTCAACTACGTCGAAACCGAAGCCGTCGAGCAACTCGGCCACCTGGGCCTTGGCGACCAGGTCATCGCCCGCGATGATCAGCGCCCGTCGGTTCCGAGTACGCGGCGGTGTACCGTCGGTGGTGATCTGCCGAGCGTAGATGTGATTGAACGCCTTGACCACATGCGACCCATGCAGCCGTTCCTGCAGCAACTCTGAGCTGGTCGAGCTGCCATTGTCGAGGGCAGCAATCTGGCCATCACGTCCCGGGTAGTAGTTGTTGGTATCGATCACTACCTTGCCGGCCAAGGGCTCGACGGGAACGTCGCCAATTGCTTTCAGCGGAATCGCTACGACCACCAGATCACCGGCCGCGGCCGCCTCCTCGGTGGTGCCAGCACGAGCTTGCGGGCCTAATTCAGACACCAGAGCAGTCAAGGTTTCCGGCCCTCGTGAGTTACTGATCACTACGTTGTAGCCGTTGGCTATTGCTGCACGCGCCACCTGGCTGCCGATGTGTCCGGCGCCGATCAGTCCAATGGTTCTGACTCCATCAATGGTCATGCCGGCCTGAACTCCCACGAGCCATCGGCTATTCCGGGTCAACCTAAAGTCGTCGATCTCGCTAACCCGGCGACACTTGCACGGCGCACGCGTCGTTGACGAGGTAGACCTGCGGGCGCCCCTGCGTTTGCAGAGTCACGCTGTCCTTCTGTTTGTTCAGCTCGCCGATATCGACGACGGTTCCGGTAGCGACATCGCGCAGCTCAAGCTCGCATCGTGAGTTCCCATGGAAGTCCTTCACCCGTACAGTGATCATCTCCGGGGCCTTGAAGGCTTCGGACGTACCCACTCCGTCGACCACCGCCGGTAAGGTCAGGTTCCCAGGGCCGGGTCGGCTGAGGACCGTACAACCAGAATCAACAGACCATCGGAAGGTCCCAGCCTGGGCGATGAGGAACGATGACGTCTCGTACACCGGGTACCCGTTGGACCAGCTCTCATTCGTATCACGGTTGACCAGCGTGATGGTGCAGCCGTTAGAGGCGGACCCGTCGTTATGAACAACGAGCCGCCACGGTCCCTCCTCCTTGAATTCGTTACTGGCGAGCGATTGCGCGCCGCTGTTCTCTTTAGAGGTGGGTTCGTTCGGAACGATCTGGATGATCAAATAGACGGCTGCTACTGCCGCCAAGATGCCGCCGCCGATCATCACCAGGAGACGGAGACTTCGGCTCCGGTGAAACGGGCTGACATTCTTGGTTGGCGCGCTCTCAGCAGCAGCGTCTCGGGTTGGGCCGGCAAGCGGCCGATCATTTTGCGCAGTGCTTTGCAGGGCTTGCGTCACTGCTGACTTAGATATCGCATTGTCATGTGCAGTCCGCACTTCAGCGAGGGTCGCGTCGAGTACTTTGAGTAGTCGATTGGTGTCGTACTCGAAACGGTTAGGGCTGAGCTCCAGAGCTTGACGACGCGCCAGGCCGGCCAGTCCCGCAGGCAGCTCCTCGGCGCGCGGCATCCTTGCCCCGTCAACCAGGATCGGAATGATTCGTACATTGCGTGTTAAGGCAGCTTGAATCTCCAGGCGCACAAAGTCATCGGGATCATCAATGCGCCGCCGCCCGTTCACGTCTGTAACAGTGAGCCACTGATCACCGATAAGCGCCAGTAGCACGTCGCATGAGCCGACCGCCCTCGTGATCACCTCGACGAAGTCGTCGCCTAGCTCGATCGAGTCGACGTCCTTGAAGATTTGAACGGCTCCGAAGTGCTGTACCAGACGGTCGAACAGCCAGCCGGCCGGATACGCGGTTTCACCTCGCCGGTAGCTGATGAAGACTCGACCTGCTAATTCTGCAGCGGATTCAGCCATCGCTCGCACCTTGACCCGTAGCCTTCCACGACGCTGACAACTTGACTAGTAAGACGTGCCGCCGGAGAGGGATAGGGCGCCCGTCGGATGCCACACGGTCTTGATCTCGAGGAAGGCGCGCAGTCGGGCGATGCCGGGCGCGGCCGTGAAATCCGGCACAGCCTTCGGGACATAGACGCGCTTCACCGTCTCTGACGCTGACTGTTCCAGCGACGTACGCAGCTCCGCATCGGCGCCGGTGAGATCGAGAGCGTTGACGTCTGCATGGCCGGCAAGGTGTGGTGCGAGCTCCGTGATCTTCCCGGTCAGGATGTTGATCACTCCAGGCGGCACATCGGAGGTCGCAATGACTTCAGCGAAGGTGATCGCCACGCACGGATCATGCTCGGCCGCGACCACCAGGCACGCATTGCCACCGGTGATTACCGGCGCGATCACAGAGATCAATCCGAGTAGTGGCGTGCCGGTCGGTGCCAGGATGCCCACCACGCCGGTCGGTTCTGGCGTGGAATAGGAGAAGTAGGGACTGGAGACCGGATTGGAACTTCCGAGTACCGCAGCCAACTTGTCTGTCCAGCCGGCATAGTGCACCAGCCGATCGATGCTGGCATCGACTTCAGCAGTGGCGGTCTTGGTCGAAGCGCCGGTACTGATCATGATCAGCTCAACGAACTCGGCCTTACGGCCCTCGAGCATCTCAGCCAGGCGGTAGATCACCTGGCCCCGGTTGTACGCGGTGGCCTTGGACCAGGCCGCATATCCCTTGCGCGCAGCCACCACAGCGTCGCGAAGATCTTTGCGAGAAGCGAGCGCCGCGTTCGCCATGAAATTGCCGTCGTTGCCACACGCTTGATACGTCCGGCCGGATTCCGACCGCGGGAAGGCGCCGCCGATGAAGAGCTTGTAGGTCTTGGAGACTGCCAGGTGGCTCATGTGGCGCGCTCCTGTGTGTTGGTGCGCGTGCCGCGGGTCGAGGCGGGCACCCTTGCTGGTGCGACGACTGCCTCATCGTCGGTATCCAGATAGGCTGCCAGACCCGCTGGTCCGCCTTCACGCCCGAAGCCGGATTCCTTGTAGCCGCCGAAGCTGGCGGCCGGATCGAACCGATTGAACGTGTTGTCCCAGATCACGCCGGCCCGCAGCGCCGCCGCCATTCCCATCGCTCGTGAGCCCTTCTCCGTCCAGACACCGGCCGACAGTCCGTACGGGCTGTTGTTGGCCTTGCTGACCGCCTCATCTGGTGTCCGGAAGGTCATCGTGGTGAGCACCGGTCCGAAGATCTCCTCGCGGGCGATGCGCATCGACGGGGTCGCGTTGGTGAAGATCGAGGGCGAGAGGTAGAAGCCGTTCTTTGGCAGCGGGCAGGAGGAGGACCAGAGCTCCGCGCCCTCGGCGATTCCGGCGTCCATCAGTGCGGTGATCCGGCTCAGCTGTGCCGCTGAGTTGATCGCGCCGACATCTGTGTTCTTGTCCATCGGATCGCCGACACGGAGCGTCTCGATGCGCTGCTTGAGCCGCTCGGTGAACTCCTCGGCGATCGATTCCTGCACGAGGAGACGAGAACCGGCGCAACACACCTGCCCCTGATTGAAGAAGATGCCGTTGATGATTCCCTCGACGGCCTGGTCCTGTGCTGCATCATCGAAGATGATGTTGGCACCCTTGCCGCCAAGCTCCAAGGTGATCTTGCGCCCGGTGCCAGCCAGCTCCCGTTGAATGCGGCGTCCGACTGCCGTGGAGCCGGTGAAAGCGACCTTGTCGATGCCGCGGTGATTGACCAGCGTCGAACCGACATCACCTGCTCCGGTAACAATATTCACCACCCCCGGCGGCAGATCGGCGTCAGCGATGATCTCTGCCAGCACCAAGATCGACAGCGGCGTAGTCTCAGCCGGCTTGATCACTACCGTGTTGCCACCGGCCAGCGCGGGCGCGATCTTCCAGGAAGCCATCAGCAACGGAAAGTTCCACGGGATGACCTGCCCGGCTACACCGAGTGGCTGCGGCGCAGGCCCCAAGCCAAGATGCTGCAGCTTGTCAGCCCACCCGGCGTGGTAGAAGAAGTGCTGCGCGGCGGCTGGTACGTCGAAGTCCCGGGTCTCCTTGATCGGCTTGCCGTTGTCGAGGGTCTCCACGACCGCGAGCTCGCGGGACCGCTCGGCGATGCCACGGGCGATCCGAAAAAGGAACTTGCCGCGTTCGGCGCCCGGCATGTTTGACCAGACGTTCTCATACGCTTGGCGGGCGGCATTGACCGCCCGATCGATGTCGGCTGCATTGACCGTTGACACAGTCGACAGGCGCTTGGCGGTTCCGGGATTTATGGTGTCGCGATCTTCGCCGTTGCCTTCTTTGAAAGTCCCGTCGATGAATGGCAGATAGCGATCCTTGATATCGGCAATCGCACTCGATTCCGGAGCCGGTGAGTATTCCCATTCCATGATCGATTTCTCTCAATCCACGGTGACGTAGTCGGCGCCGGAGTAGTGGCCGTCCAGCTGCGCCCGGCGTTGCATGATCAAGTCGTTGAGCACTGATGACGCGCCGAACCGGAAGTAATACGGATCCAGCCACTCTGGTCCGGCGACCTCATGCACCGCCACCAGATAGCGGATGGCGTCCTTCGCGGTTCGGATGCCGCCAGCCGCCTTCACCGCTCGCTGCTCTCCGGTCTGCGCCTTCCAATCCTTGACCGCTTGCAGCATGACGTGGACGACGGGCAACGTGGCGGCTGG
>DASVEX010000120.1:0-14511 GCA_036380335.1 Propionibacteriaceae bacterium
GCAGCGGCCTTGTTCTGAGTCTCCTGATCCTCGGTGGGCGGGTCGGAGTCCGCCACGATTCCCCCACCGGCTTGCACAAAGGCCACGCCGTCACGCAACACGGCAGTCCGGATCGCGATTGCCGCATCGGCATCACCGGCAAAGTCCAGATAGCCCACCACCCCGCCGTAAAGTCCCCGCCGTGTGATCTCGAGCTCGTCAATGATCTCCATGGCGCGGACCTTCGGCGCGCCGGACAGCGTGCCGGCCGGGAAGGCCGCCAAGACGACGTCGAGCGCGGTGCGGTCCTCGGCAATGGTGCCGGTGACCGTGGACTCGAGATGCATGATGTGGCTGTAGCGGCGGACTTCCATGAACTCCACCACCTCGACGGTGCCCGGCTGGCAAACCCGGCCGAGATCGTTGCGGCCGAGATCGACAAGCATCACATGCTCGGCGCGCTCCTTGGGATCCGCCAACAGCTCAGCCTCTAGGGCGGCGTCCTCGGCAGGAGTGCCGCCACGTGGCTTCGAGCCCGCGATCGGATGTGTCACAGCGGTAGTTCCCTTGACGCTGACGAGGGCTTCAGGTGAGGAGCCGACGATGTCGAAGTCGTCGAGGCGAAGCAAATACATGTACGGGCTCGGGTTGGTCAGGCGGAGCACGCGATAGATGTCGAGGGCGTCGGCGGTGGTGTCAACCTCGAAACGCTGGCTGACGACGATCTGAAACGCCTCGCCAGCCTTGATCTCCTCGACCGCGGACCTCACCGCTTGCTGATAATCTTCCGGCGCGCGCTGTCGCCGGATCGGCAGAGCGGTTTGATCAAAGCTCGCTGAGACCACACCGGCAGGAGTGGACTCGATCAGCAGCTCCGTCATGGCCTCCACTCGAGCCGCGGCGTCGGCGTACGCCTCATCGACTCGCTCATCGGTGTTGTCGAAGTTGATCGCATTGGCAACCAACCACACCTCGCCGTTGTGGTGATCGAGGACGGCGAGATCCGAAGCCAGCAGGAAGGTCAGCTCGGGAATCCTCAGGTCATCGACACAGGTGTCGGGTAACCGTTCTACGCGGCGTACCGCGTCGTAGCTGAGATACCCAACCAGTCCTGACGTGAACGGCGGCAGATTTTCGCCACGTGGGGTGTGCAGCAAGCGCAGCGTCTCACCCAGGGCCGCCAGAGGATCTCCTCCGGCCGGCAGGCCGACCGGAGCATGGCCGCTCCAGGCCGCCTCACCGTCGTGCTCGGTCAGCGTCGCAGCGGCACGAACCCCGACGAAGGAATATCGCGACCACACACCCTGCTCGGCAGACTCGAGCAGGTAGGTACCCGGCCGGTTCCGCGCCAGCTTGCGATACAACCCGATCGCCGTATCGGCGTCGGCAAGCAAGCGCCGGTAGACGGGGATCACCCGCCGTTCCACGGCCAACTTGCGGAACTCCTCAAGCGTCGGGGAAAGCTCGCTCACGAGGCGGCTTCCTCGGCTTGCTGAGCAACGACCGCGGGAAGCTGGCGGCGGTCGAAGCAGCTGCGGTCACCCGTATGGCACGCAGGGCCCTCCTGATGCACCTTCACCAGCACGGTGTCGCCGTCGCAGTCCAGCCGAACCTCACGCACCCACTGCCGATGGCCACTCGTCTCGCCCTTCACCCAGTACTCGCCGCGACTGCGGGAGAAGAAGGTCGAGCGCCCGGTCGTCAGAGTTCGGTGCAAGGCCAGGTCGTCCATCCAGCCAACCATCAGCACTTCTCCGGTGCTCTCCTCCTGGATCACCGCGGTGACCAGTCCGGCCGCATCGCGCTTGAGCAGCGCGGCGACCTCCGGGTCCAGTGTGCTGCCGGCAACTCCCGGCGCGGGGTCGATCACGCGCCCATTGTTCCAACACGCGCCAGCACCGTTGGTGAGGTTCCGACCAATGACAGCTGCGAGCGTCGGAAATCGCGCGCCCGCTGTGCTGAGGAGGAGGGAGCAGACACGCCTTACCGTCTGCGAGCGACGACGAAGTAGCCGGATCCAGAGCGCGCGATGCGCGAGCAGCTCGGAATCGGCGTGTTACGCGGCTGTCACGTCAATGCCAGCTCGAGAATCCCCGGCTACGATGGGCGCTCGTGACGTTTGCCAAGTCCGAACGGGCTGAGCTGTGCGACCTGTTCGACAAGGTCGGGCCGCATGCACCCACGCTCTGTGAGGACTGGGACACGCACGACCTGGCAGCACATCTGTGGATCCGTGAAACCGATCCAGTGGGAGCCAGCGGCATCGTCGCCAAGCCGCTCTCTAGTTTGTCCGAGCGCCGGATGGCCGAAATCAAGCAACGCTGGGAATACCCCGAGCTGGTCGATCGGGTGCGTCGTGGCCCGGCGCGGTTCTCGATCTTCGCCATCCCCGGGGTCGACGAAGGCGCGAACACTACCGAGTTCTTCATTCACCATGAGGACGTACGCCGGGCCGGGGACTCCCCGCAAACCTCAAGGCACCTCGGCGACGATGTCGAGGAGTGGATGTGGCGCCGACTCAAGCTACTGGGCCGGGCCTGGTTTCGCCGGGTTCAGGTCGGCGTCGTCCTGGAGCGCCTGGGCTCGGCCGACGCAGACGGCGCGCCGGAGACCATCCGAGCCGTGAGCGGTGCTTCGACGGTCACATTGGTCGGTAGTCCCAGCGAGCTGATGCTGTACGCCCACGGCAGGACGAAGGTCGCCGAGATCAAGCTGGTCGGCGAGCCCGAGGCGATCGAGATCTTGAATTCAGCGGATCTTCGAACATGAGATCTGCTTTGAGTACGCGGGCCAGACTGTGGTGGTGACTCTGAGGTCAGTGCCAGCCAGACATCGGCCAGCCAGACATCGGTGGAGACGCTTTGGGTTGGTAGCCGCCTGCGGTGCACTGCTGGTGACTACCGCCTGTAGCGGCGCCGCCAACGAACCCAATGCCGAAACCCGCACCTCAGAGCCGACCACAGCAAGCTCGGCGTCACCCTCGAGCGCGCCATCCAGCAGCCCGAGCTCCAGCGGGGTCGCCTCGCGCGGCGACCCTCGGGCAACTGAGATTGCCTCCGATCTCGCTGCACCCTGGGGACTCATTCCGCTCAAGGACCGCAGCTTCCTTATCGCCGAACGTGATGAAGGAAAGATCGTCAGAGTTGAGAACGGCTCGGCGTCGCGGGTACGGACCATCGACGAAGTAGATCCTGGTGGTGAGGGCGGCCTCCTCGGGCTCGCGATCACCAAGGACGAAAAGACGGTCTTCGCCTATTACACGGCAGCGAAGGACAATCGGATCGTCTCGATGAGTTGGGACGGCCGCGAGCTCGGCGCACCGAAGGTCATTCTTCGCGGCATTCCCAAGGGTTTCATCCACAACGGCGGTCGCATGGTGGTCGGTCCCGACGACTTCTTGTACGTCGGTACCGGCGAGAGCGGCACCGGACGACTCTCCCAGGACAAGAATTCACTCGGAGGCAAGATCCTGCGACTCAGACTCGATGGCCGACCGGCGCCGGGCAACCCCTTCGACAACGAGGTCTTCAGTTACGGCCACCGCAACGTCCAGGGCCTCGCTTTCGATGACGGAGGCCGGCTTTGGGCTTCCGAGTTTGGTCAGAACCGCTGGGACGAGCTGAACTTGATCACCAAGGGTGCCGACTATGGGTGGCCCGACGTGGAGGGGTCCGGCAACGTTCGAGGGATGACGAACCCCAAGGTGGTCTGGCGTACCGATGAAGCATCGCCGTCAGGGCTGGCGTACTGGCAGAACTCGCTCTGGATGGCAGGACTCCGCGGCCAGCGGCTGTGGGAGATTCCGGTTGATGGCACAAAGACCGGCGATCCGATAGCGCACTTCCGCGGAGACTACGGCCGTCTCCGGACTGTCCAGGTGGCCGCCGACGGCGGCAGCCTGCTGTTGACCAACTCCAACACCGACGGTCGAGGTGATCCGGCATCGGATGACGACCGGCTGTTCCAGATCACCCGTTAGAGACGAGTAAGACGATGAAGTCCAGTGCGACGCGTACGGTCAGCTTGATCATCGGTGGCCTCGCGGTCCTCGTCGGTGGCGTCTGGATCGGTCAGGGCGCCGGATTGATCAAGGGAAGCTTCATGACAGGCAGCCGAACGTGGCTCGCTATCGGCCTGCTGTGCCTGGTTGTGGGACTGCTGTTGATCTTCCTGGCGCTGCGGCGACGTCCTAGCGGCGGTGCCTCAGGGAGATAGCCTCAACCAGTCCAGCCCTCATTGATATCGCCTGAGCCACCCACCGCCTGGGCATAATCAGGCAACTGCTGCACCGCCCAGCGATTGCCGTCGGGATCACTGAAGGACACGAATGATCCCCAAGGCTGCACATCAACCTCGCTCACATCGACGCCCCGCCCGGCGAGTTCCGCACGCGCCTGATGAATGTCGCTCACAACGACCTGAAGGTTGTCCAAAGCACCAGGCGCCAACTGCGTCAGGCCCTTACCGATGGCGATCGAGCAGGCAGAACCCGGCGGGGTCAACTGCACGAAGCGGATGTCCTCACTCACTGCGTGATCGTGGTCGAGGTTGAAGCCGGCCTGGTCGACGTAGAAGGCCTTGGCGCGGTCGACGTCGGTGACCGGCACTCCGATGAGTTCGAGTTTGAAGTCCATGGCTCGACGCTATCGAGAGGCTCAGACGGTTTTGGCCGCAGTTCCCCTCTCGAGCATGGCTGCTGTGGAAGCCTGAGCCCATGAGTGGGCGCCCCAGGATCAAGGCCATGTCGAAGGTCTTGTCGTGGACGGTGCTCGTTCCCGCTCTGGCAGCAGTCTTGCTGGTATTCACCTGGGGTCGCGCTATCGGCGTCGTGGTCCAGGTCCTCGTAGCTCTCGCATTGGCCGGCGCAGTGCTAGCCGCGGTCAATCATGCCGAAGTCGTGGCCCATCGGGTCGGTGAACCGTTGGGATCACTGGTCCTGGCCGTCGCCGTAACGATCATCGAGGTGGGGCTGATCGTGACGCTGATGATCTCCGGTGCCAAGGGGAGCGAATCGCTGGCCCGTGACACAGTGTTCGCCGCTGTGATGATCACCTGTAATGGCATTGTCGGCATTGCCTTGTTGATCGGCGCTGTCCGCTTCCAGCTCACGATCTTCAACGCTGAAGGGACTGGCGCCGCGCTGGCGACCGTGGCCACCTTGGCGACCCTGAGTCTGGTGCTGCCGAATTTCACGACCAGCCATCCGGGTCCGGAGTTCACGGCGTCCCAGCTCACATTCGCGGGAATCGCCTCACTGACGTTGTACGGCGCGTTCGTCGTGACCCAGACGCGCCGGCACCGCGACTTCTTCCTTCCGATGACCTCTGCGGGGGTGGTCGTGGAGGAAGAGGAGCACGCCGATCCACCGAGTACCGAACGAGCGTTGGCCAGCCTCGGTCTACTGTTGCTTGCCCTGGTCGCCGTGGTCGGCCTGGCCAAGGTCGAGACACCCGCAATCGAAGCAGGTGTCGCGGCGCTCGGATTTCCTCCGTCGTTCGTTGGCGTCGTCATCGCGCTGCTGGTCTTGACGCCCGAGTCGATCGCGGCGGCACAGGCCGCGCGTCGGGACCGAATCCAGACCAGTCTGAATCTCGCCTTCGGCTCGGCCATGGCGAGCATCGGGCTGACCATCCCGGCCATTGCCATCGCCTCGATCTGGCTGAAGGGTCCGCTGATTCTCGGACTGGATGACACCCAGATCGTGCTCTTGGCAGTGACCGTCGTCGTTGGGATTCTCACGGTGGTTCCAGGACGGGCAACCCGGCTACAGGCTGTCGTTCACCTCGTTCTGCTGGCTGCCTTTCTGTTCCTGGCGGTCAATCCATGACCATCGGCGAGCTCTCAGTCAACCGATCTTCTCCAAGATCAACTCGCGAACCCGAGCGGCGTCGGCTTGCCCGCGCAGCTGCTTCATTACCGATCCGATCAGCGCACCCGCAGCTTGCGTCTTGCCGCTCTTGATCTTGTCAACGATGTCGGGATTCGCGTTGATCGCCTCGTTGACGGCCGCGGCCAGCGCATTCTCATCCGAGACGATCGCCAGCTTGCGCGCAGTCACGACATCGGCTGGCGACCCTTCGCCCGCAATGACGCCTTCGAAGACCTGGCGAGCGAGCTTGTCGTTGATAGTGCCGTTCTCGACCAAGGCCTGAATCTCGGCAACCTGCTGCGCAGTGACCCCGACGTTCTCAAGATCAACTCCCAGCTCGTTGGCACGGCGTGCGATCTCGGTGAGCCACCACTTGCGCGCCGACTGAGGCGAGGCGCCCGCGGCGACCGTTGCCTCGATCGCATTGACGGCACCCGCGCTGACCACATCGCGCATTTCCAACTGGGAAAAACCCCATTCGGCGCTCACGCGGTCGAGCCTGGCCGCGGGAGGCTCTGGAAGTGTCGCTCGCAGTTCCTCGACCCACTCTCGGCTTGGCGCGATCGGCACCAGGTCCGGCTCCGGAAAATACCGATAGTCCTCCGCGGTCTCCTTGCTCCTGCCGGCTGTCGTGATACCGGACTCCTCGTGCCAGTGCCGCGTCTCCTGGACGACCCTGCCGCCGCCGGCGAGTACGGCCGCCTGCCGGGTGATCTCATACCGGAGCGCCCGCTCGACGCTGCGCAGCGAATTCACGTTCTTGGTCTCGGTGCGGGTGCCGAGTGTCGTCGTTCCGTGCGGCCGAAGCGAGACGTTGGCATCGCAGCGCAGCGAACCTTCCTCCATGCGGACGTCTGAGACGCCGAGCGCGCGCAGCAAATCACGCAGCATGGTCACGTACGCCCGCGCCACCTCCGGGGCCTTCACGCCGGTCCCCTCGATCGGCTTCGTGACAATCTCGATCAGTGGTACGCCGGACCTGTTGTAGTCCAGCAGGGAATATTCGGCGCCCTGGATTCGACCTGTTGCGCCGCCCACATGTAGCGACTTGCCGGTGTCTTCCTCCATGTGGGCCCGCTCGATGCTGATCCGGTAGATCTCCCCGTCCAGGACCACCTCGGTCCAGCCGTCGTACGCGATTGGTTCGTCGTACTGGGAGATCTGGTAGTTCTTGGGCATGTCCGGATAGAAATAGTTCTTCCGCGCAAAGCGACACCACTCGGCGATCGTGCAGTTCAACGCCAGCCCGATCCGAATCGCCGACTCGACAGCCTTCGCGTTGACGACTGGCAGCGAGCCCGGCAAACCCAGGCAAACGGGGCAGACCTGAGTGTTCGGCTCAGCGCCGAATGCGGTCGAACATCCGCAAAACATCTTCGACGTGGTGTTGAGTTCGACGTGTACCTCGAGTCCAAGCACCGGGTCGTACGCCGCGAGCGCCTCTTCGTATGACAGCACGGTCATCGGACTGCGCCCAGCTCGGGGATGCGATCCAGCAGTGGTCCCCCCCAGTCCGATTCCAGCGCGGCCTCCAGCGCGGCGCCGACTCGATAGAGCCGGTCGTCCGCGAGCGGTGGTGCGATCACCTGCAGGCCCACCGGCAACCCGTTCTCGGGCGCCAGTCCGACCGGGAAAGATGCACTCGCGTTGCCTGCCAAATTGGACGGAATCGTGCACAGGTCGTTCATGTACATAGCAAGGGGATCATCGACCTTCTCGCCGATCTTGAAAGCGGTGACGGGCGTGGCTGGTGAGACAAGCACATCGACCTGGGAGAACGCCTGGTCGAAGTCGCGAGAGATCAATGTTCTGACCTTCTGCGCCTGCCCGTAGTAGGCGTCGTAGTAGCCGCTGGACAACGCGTACGTGCCAATGATGATCCGCCGCTTCACCTCCGCGCCGAATCCCGCCTCCCGGGTCATCGCCATCACCTGCTCCGCGCTCGCGACACCGTCATCGCCGACCCGCAACCCGTACCGCATGGCGTCGAATTTTGCGAGGTTGGAGGAGCACTCGGCGGGCAAGATCAAGTAGTAAGCCGGCAGAGCGTAGCCGAAATGTGGGCAGGAGACTTCGATGATCTCGGCACCTAGCGATGCCAAGAGCTCGACGCCTTCGTGAAAGCGCTGCTCTACGCCCGGTGCATACCCTTCGCCACCAAGTTCGCGGACCACGCCGATCTTCATCCCGGAGACGTCTGCGGACCGGGCGGCGCCCACCACATCGGGCACCGGCTGATCGATGGATGTCGAATCGCATGGATCATGGCCGGCGATCACCTGGTGCAGCAGCGCCGCATCCAGCACCGTACGCGCGCACGGACCGGGCTGATCCAGACTCGACGCCAGAGCGACCAGGCCGTAGCGAGAGCTACCGCCGTAGGTGGGTTTTACGCCGACCGTACCCGTGACAGCCGCCGGCTGCCGGATGGAGCCGCCGGTATCGGTGCCGATGGCCAGCGGGGCTTCGAAGGCTGCAACTGCGGCCGCCGACCCGCCGCCGGAACCACCAGGGATCCGGCTGGTGTCCCAGGGATTGCGGGTTGGCCCGTACGCGGAGTTCTCGGTTGAGGAGCCCATCGCGAATTCGTCGAGGTTCGTCTTTCCCAAGATCACCAAGTCATGATCAAGAAGTCGCCGGGTGACCGTCGCGTCGTAGGGTGGCAGCCAACCTTCCAAGATCTTTGATCCACAGGTGGTTGGTGCACCGGTGTAGGTGAGGATGTCCTTGAGTGCCAGCGGCACACCTGCGAGCGAACCGACCTCATCTCCAGCCGCGATCTTGGCATCGACTCGTGCCGCAGTCGCGAGAGCACGCTCGCCATCCACGTAGAGGAAAGCGTGTATTTCACCGTCGATCTCGGCGATTCGATCAAGATGTGCTTGGGCTACCTCGACAGCGCTCAGCTCGCCCGTCTTGATCTTGCATGCAAGATCAGCAGCAGACTGCAAGATGATCTCCGACCCTGCAGACTGGCGTAATGTCACGCCTCCTCCTCCAGAATCCTCGGGACTCGGAATCGCATCTGCTCAGCCGCGGGTGCGCCGGCTAGCACCACGTCGCGAGGCAAGCATGGGCGCAGCTCGTCCTGCCGAAACACATTCGTCAACGGCAACGCATGCGAGGTCGGCGGAATGTCTTGAGCAGCTACCTCGGATACCCGGGCAACCGATTCCAAGATCACATCCAGCTGCGGCGCCAATACGTCCAGCTCGGCTTCAGTCAGTTCGATTCGCGCCAACTTGGCCAGGCTCGCGACGTCCTGAGCGGTGAGGGCCACCTATTACATCTCCTTGGTGCCAAATTTGTGAGGTCATGAGGTCCGGCTCATCCTAGTGCGGAGGGTTCATTGCTCTAGACCCTGTGGACCGTCGGAATCCGTGGCCCAGTCTGATGTCAGGACCTCAGCGAGCGGATCACAAGACCAGTCTTGAGCTTCGGGGTGAAAAACGTCGACTTCGGCGGCATCAGCAAGCCTTCGCGCGCGGTTCGTTCGATCTCGGCAACGCTCACTGGCCGAATCAGTACGGCCGCTGACGCGCGCCCGCTATCCACTTCAGCAAGCGTCTCTGCAAGCCCATGCTGATAGCTCACGGTTAACCCGATGTCGGCAAGGGCAGTCTCCAACCACCCGCCATCGAGTGCGCGTACGCCATCAAACCGTCCGGGTTTCGCCCGCATCCGCCACGCTGCGTCACTGCTGACCAAGATCAGGAATCCTTGCTGGTGCAGATCGGCAAGGGCCGCCGCGCTCGGCCGTTCGGTGGGCACGAGGTCGAACGATCGGGCCAGCCCACGAGCAAGATCAGCGACTTCGATATCGCTGTAGAGACGATGAATCGCCGCAACGCTGAGCTGTTCCTCGATGAGCTCGTTGACGAAGGCCAAAGTCAGCTCGGCAGGTGTATCGGTGCGGCCAGTCGCGTCGCGGATCTCGTCACGGTATATGCGTGACACCCCATAGCGGTGGTGCCCATCCGCAATCAGCACGTCATCGGCAGCCAGCTTGTTTGTGATCGCTGCAATCCGGTGTGGATCGGTCACCCGTTCCACCACATGCTCGATTCCTTCCTCGGTCACCGTCCCCAGCAGCTCGCCAGGCTCGGCGAGAAGCTCAGTGAGTCCTTTGGAGAGCGAGAGGCCCCAGACCGGCGACAGGTTTGCGGCCGTGGTTCGGGTGAGGTCGAGGCGATCGGTGGAAGCTTTCGCAGTCGTCCGCTCGTGCGGCAAGACCCCGCCAGCTTCCACATCAACCACCTCGAGCGCGCCGAGCACTCCGGCAATGTCACGCCGTACGCCGGTTGAGTCGGTGAAGCGCATCCGGTAGATGGTGAAGGAAGGTTCCGCCTCGATGGCCAGAATGCCCTCGTTCAACCACCCTTGCAGGGTCTTCGCTGCCAGCTCGTAGCGATCCTCACCACCCCGTGGTACGTCGATCCGCACGATGTTGTGCGGCGATCTCGCCGCAAGGACATCGACGTCCGCATCGGACAACACGTCGTACGGTGGAGCGACAACGGGTGCAAGGTGGTCGGTCGCGTAACGGATCGCGGCAAAGGGTTCGAAGCGCGGCACGGCACAAGGCTTCCATGAATTCTGGGCGGTCCTGACCGCCGCTCAGAAGTTCCGGAAGCGCAGCAGCGGAGCGCGTGATCTGTTGCCGCCCTTCATCAGCCCGACACATGCAAGTAATCGAGGTAAGGAAAGATGTTCCTGTGTTCCTGATGCGGATCTCCCTCCCAGACCGACCAGGATCCCTCGGCTCAGTCGCTACCGCTATGGGCGGCGTGGGCGCCGATATCAATGCCGTGGAGATTGTGGAAAAAAGGGCTGACGGGAGTGTGGTCGACGATTTCATCGTCGACCTGCCCCCCAACCAGCTGCCAGAGACGCTCGTTACTGCGTGTCAGAGCCTCGCGGGCGTACGCGTGGAGTGGATTGCCCGCTACCCCGAAGGTGGCGGGCTGCAGTCCGACCTCGAAGCGCTGGAGCGGATGGCTGCCGACCCGCCGCATGCTGCGGAAACGCTCGTCTCGCTATGCCCGGTCGTTTTTCGTTCCCACTGGGCGAGCCTGCTTGATATCTCCGATGGCGCACCCAAACCGTGCTACTCGACGACTCTCGCGCCAGATCTGACCCCCGAGGTGGCCGCGATGTTCACGCCTTTTGACGCCACTCATCGCACCGATCTGGACGTGGACTGGAGTCCAGGATGGGGCGATACCACGGCTGTGGTGACACCGGTGACTCGTGACCGGGTAATCATCATCGGACGTCTGGGCGGGCCCTCGTTCCTTGATTCCGAGATCGCGCGGCTGCATCACCTCGCCGCGCTTGTGAAGTAAGTCACTCGCGCCTCAGGTACGTTCAGCGCGTGGACGCGTTCGGCTGGCCTGAGCTGGTCGCCCTACTCGCCTCGATCGGGTTCGGAATCGTCTCAGCGATCGTCCCGATTGTGAATGCCGAGGCCTATGTGATCGCCTCACAGATGTCCGCGATCATCGGACCCATTCCCATCGCGATTGGCATCGCCATCGGCCAAACAATTGGAAAGCTGCTGCTCTTTTTTGGCGTACGCGAAGGCAAGGAATTGCCCTTCGTCAAGCATCGCCGAGAGCTCCAGAAGCAGCGCCCCATCGGGCCGGCCCGGGCGCGCTTCCGTGCCGGGATGGCAAAACTGCTTGACCTGGTCGGCCAGAAACGATGGGGACTCCCGATCGTCCTCATCGCCGCCGTTATCGGCTTCCCGCCGCTCTACGCTGTTGCGCTGCTGGCTGGTGCGACCACTATGCGGCCACTTTGGTTCGGGCTGACTGTGTTCGTCGGCCGGCTCTGCAGGTTCGTGCTGGTGGCCTCCGGATTCCACGGGCTTCACGACTGGTTCTTTTAAAGGCTTCGGGCTTGAGCTTCGCTCGTGACGTTGCGGAGCTCCTCCTAAACTAGTTCGGTGCCGAAGATCTTCAGCAACCTGAATCTGCACGGAGCAACTCCGCCACGGGTGCAGCCGTCGATCGGTGAGTGGGGTCCGGTGAAGGTGCCGAGCACCAAGCAGAAGAAGCGGATGCGGATCTGGGCATCTCTGGCGTTGCTCGGTGGGCTGATGGTGATCTTTCTGCTGGGTTGGTACGTCTACCACGCGATGACCGGAAGCTGGGGCTTCGGGATCGGCGAGGAGCAGCAGCAGCTCTTCCACATTCTTATGCTGTAAGAGGCTGGATCTACTCCCCCACTGTCGCGACCTTGCGCGCCGCCTCGGGGCCCTTTAGGAGCAGCACCTCAAAGGCCTCGGCACCGCTCAGGATGGGCACCTTCAACTCGACAGCTTTGTCGTATTTCGATCCCGGCGCCTCGCCCACCACAACGAAGCTGGTCTTCTTCGACACCGACCCGGCGACCTTGCCGCCGCGCGAGGTGATTGCTTCTGTTGCGACGTCGCGGGAATAGCCTTCGAGCGAGCCAGTGACCACAATCGACTGACCGGCTAGCGTCTGCTCGCGGGCGGCCTGTGGTTCATCCCGCATCACGCAACCAGCGGCCTGCCACTTCGCGACGATCTCGCGATGCCAGGGAACTGCGAACCAGTCCGTGATTGCGGTCACGAGGGTCGGTCCAATGCCCTCCACCGCTGCCAACTCCTCCGGCGTCGCGTCGGCGAGGGCATCGATGTCACCGAACGCGGCCGCTACGTCCGGCGCAACACCCTTGCCGATGTGCCGGATCGACAAAGCGACCAGGAACTTGTCCAGCGGCCGAGTTTTCGCCACCTCGAGGTTGGCGAGCAGCTTGGCGCCGTTAGCGGAGAGAGCTCCTGACTTGGTCGTAAAGAAGTCAGTCTTGCTCAGCTTTTCTTCGGTCAAACTGAACAGGTCGCCCTCATCGACCAGCAACCCGGCGTCGAGCAGCGCCTGACCCGACTGGTATCCCAGAACCTCGATATCGAGGGCATCCCGGCTGGCGAGGTGGAACAGCCGCTCCCGCAGCTGGGCCGGACACGATCTGGCATTGGGGCAACGCAGATCGGCGTCCCCCTCCTTCTCCGGCCGCAGCTCGGTACCGCAGGCCGGACAGTGCGTGGGCATGACGAAAGCCCTTTCGCTGCCGTCGCGAAGATCGACCACCGGACCGACAATCTCTGGAATGACGTCGCCGGCCTTGCGAAGCACCACCGTGTCGCCGATGAGCACTCCCTTGCGTACGACCTCACTGGCGTTGTGGAGCGTTGCCATGCCCACTGTCGACCCAGCTACCTGGATCGGCTCCATGACGCCGAACGGAGTTACCCGGCCGGTACGCCCGACGTTGACGCTAATGTCGAGCAGCTTCGTCGTGACCTCTTCAGGCGGGTACTTATACGCGATCGCCCAGCGTGGAGCACGGGATGTGGAGCCGAGCTGATCTTGGACCGCTCGCTCGTCCAGCTTGACGACGACACCGTCGATCTCGTGCGCCACCGAGTGCCGATGCTCGCCGAAGTATTGGACGTAGTCCCACACGTCAGCGAGGTTTCGGGCCAGCTTGCGATGCGGGCTGACGGGAAGTCCCCAGCGATCCAGCGCCGCGTACGCGTCGGACAGCCGATCGGCGGTGAAGCCATCAAGAACGCCGATGCCGTGGCTGACGAACCCGAGATTCCGCGAGGCCGTGATCTTCGGATCCTTCTGACGGAGCGACCCGGCCGCCGCGTTGCGCGGGTTGGCGAACGGTGCCTTTCCGGCCAAGACGAGTGACTCGTTGAGAGCAGCGAAGTCGGCAACGGCGAAAAACACCTCACCGCGTACCTCGAGCGTCTCGGGAGCATCGGAGCCGGACAGCCGATGCGGGATCACCTTGATCGTTTTGACGTTTGCGGTGACATCTTCACCCACTCGCCCGTCGCCCCGGGTCGCGGCGCGTGTCAGCCTGCCCTGCTCATACACCAGATCGATTGCCAAGCCATCCACCTTGAGCTCACACAGGTAGCCGGACTGCTCGAGTCGCTTCTCGCCCAGCTCTCGAATCGCCCGCTGGGCCCAACGGTCCAATTCGTCTCGACTGAATGCGTTGTCCAGGCTCAGCAATCGTTGCGGGTGCTCCACAGCCGTGAACGTGGTCGACGGCGGCGGGCCGACCTGCTGCGTCGGCGAGTCCGGCGTACGCAGCGCGGGAAAGGAATCCTCGAGATCGTTGAGCTCCCGCAACACTGCATCGAACTCGCCATCAGACATGGTCGGCGCATCGAGCACGTAGTAACGCCAGCGTGCATCGTTTACCTGCTCACTGAGATCTGCGTGCTGCTGACTCGCATTCGCCAAGGATTCCGGAAGCTCGATTTCTCCGTCGCCCGCTGACACCAAGAAGGTTTCGTCGGCCACGTCAGCACAGTAATGCCCGGTACTGACGGTCGCGGTGGGCGGCGGCAGGGGGGCGCAGACGACCGGAAAATAACGAAGCAATAACGCGACTTTCACATCGCGCTCCGGATCCAGCTGTTAGCGTCTGGCGGGTCGGCCTGCCAATTGATCACTTTGAGTTGATCACTTTTGAGGAGCCTCGATTGTCTGCAGATCATCGTCTCGCCAGTGCCTTCCGCCCCCGCCTCTCAGCGATGCTGGCGATCGGTGCTCTCTCATTCGGCTTGCTAGCCACCCCAAGCGGCGTCGCCCTCGCGAAACCTGCCGCACCAA
>DASVEX010000121.1:0-6482 GCA_036380335.1 Propionibacteriaceae bacterium
TCTTGCCCGCTGCCGATTCGACAGTCGAAGAGGTGCGGCAGCTGCTGAGCGAGTCCGAAGAGGGCCTCATTCCCGGCTGAGCTGGTGCTACCCGGGCCAGCCGGCATGAGGGACTGAAACCTCGGCGGCCAGGATGTGACCTGTACGCGAGCCGGGTGTCATCGCGTCCGGCCACGCGGCCGCTGTGACGAAGAGAGTGGTGCCTTCGGGACCGCCCAGGATGCAAGCAAAGCAGCCCACTTCTGACGTGATCGTTTGTAGCGCCTCGCCACCCTCGCGTACCCGAACGCAGCGACGCCCCGGCACCTCCGCGAACCAGACCGCACCTTCGGCGTCTATGCAGATGCCGTCCGGTGCCGCGCCGTCCAGATCGGCCCAAACTCGACGCCCGGTGAGACTGCCGTCTGTAGCAATGTCGTACGCGGTAAGCGCTCCGCCGTAGGACTCGGCCACGATCAACGTCGAGTTGTCGGGTGTCACGGCCATGCCGTTGGGAAAAGCCAGGCCTTCAGCAACGACATGAACTGACCCGTCTGGACGGACAAGAGCAATCAGGCCCGGGACGAATTCCTCGTCGGGGAAGTCAAAGCCGATGTTGTTCACATAGGTGTTGCCGCGACCGTCGGACACGATGTCGTTCCACGGATTCGTCGAGATTCCACTCAGGTCGGCATAGCTGCGTACGGCTCCGTCGTGTGCCCGGATCAGCACCTGATCACCGGCGGTGATCAACAAGCGCCCGTCGGGAAGCCGATCCAGGCAGAACGGCATCGCATCTATCTGGGTGATCACCTCGAGCTGGCCGTTGAGATCTACGGCGATGATCTCCCCGGCACCCCAGTCGGAGAAAACCAACCGATCGTCGTGCCAACGGGGAGACTCGACCAAGGCAAGATCTTTGAGTACGCTCGCGAACTCAGACATGTCTAGAGGGACCTTTCCCGGGCGCAAAACTCATCGGTCTGTTGGTCTCTGCGCATAGCTGCGAGCGTCGGGAAATCGCGCTCCGGCGTGCTGAGGAGGAGTGAGCGGAGGCGTTCTTTCCTCTGCGAGCGAGGACGAAGTAGGCGGACGACACGAGCGATTGCGCGAGCAGCTCCAGGAAAGGGGGCCTAGTCCCGGGCGGTTTCTCCTGGCAGATCGAGCATTCGTTGCAGCGCGGCCCTGGCGTAGTGCTCAGTCTCTGAGTCGACGGTGATCTGGTTGACCACATGGCCTTGGGCCAGGTTCTCCAACGCCCAGACAAGGTGCGGCAGGTCGATCCGGTTCATGGTGGCGCAGTAGCAGACATGCTGCTCCAGAAAGACCACTTCCTTGTCGGGATGATCATGAGCGAGGCGTTTGACCAGATTGAGCTCTGTGCCGACGGCCCACTTTGACCCAGGTTCAGCCTGCTGAATGGTCTTGATGATGAACTCAGTGGAGCCGATGAAGTCAGACTTCAGTACGACCTCATGCTGGCACTCGGGATGAACCAGGACGTTGACGCCGGGTATCCGGGCGCGTACGTCGTCGACGGCCTGTTCGGTGAACCTTCCGTGCACCGAACAATGACCCTTCCACAAGATCATGGTGGCTGCTTGCAGTTCCTCCGCCGTCAGGCCGCCGTTGTATTGGTGAGGGTCGTAGACCACGCAGTCGACCAGACTCATCCCCATCTGCAGTACCGCGGTATTCCGGCCCAGATGCTGGTCGGGCAGGAAGAGCACCTTGTCGCCTCGCTTGAGCGCCCACTCCAGCACCGACTTGGCGTTCGAGGAGGTGCAGACCACGCCGTCGTGCTTGCCGCAAAAGGCTTTGATATCGGCTGAGGAGTTCATATAGGTCACGGGCACGGTGCGGTCAGCAACGCCGGCGTCGGCGAGCACATCCCAGGCGTCCTCAACCTGCGCGAGCCGAGCCATATCGGCCATAGAGCATCCCGCCGCCAGATCGGGCAAGATCACTTTCTGCTCCGGCGCCGTGAGAATGTCGGCTGACTCGGCCATGAAGTGCACGCCGCAGAACACGATGAACTCCGCGTCGGGTCGGGCCGCGGCCTCTCGGGCGAGCTTGAAGGAATCGCCTGTCACATCGGCGAACTGGATGACCTCGTCGCGCTGATAGTGATGTCCGAGGATGAAGAGCCGATCGCCCAGAGCGGCCTTCGCTCGCCTCGCTCGCTCAACAAGAGAAGGATCGGAGGCTGGCGGTAGATCGCCTGGGCACTCCACGCCCCGCTCGGATCGCGGGTCGGACTGCCGCCCGAGAACGAAGAGCGACAGCGGCGTTCCGGACCCGAGTGCCGATGTGGGAGTGGTAGTCACCTAACAAATGTACTCAGCGCATCTGCATGAGCCGCTCATCTCTACGATGGCACCCGCACCCCGATCAGAGGGAGACACGCGAGGATGCGGATGCTGGTGGCAACCGATGCCATAGGCGCGCTCTCTTCGCGTCAGGCAGGTGAGCTCATCGCTTCCGGATGGCGACCGAGCGCAGACATGTCGGTCTTGCCCGTCGGGGAGGCCGGCGGCGCCTTTGTTGCCGCGTACGCCGACCTGGCTGGCGTGAGGATCTCAACCGAGCTGGTCGACGGGCTCATCGTGACGTCCGGCACGGGGTCAAGCACGGGTCTGGTTCAGGTCCTCGCCTCCGATCGAGGCACGGGAATCCCGTTCGGACAGACGTCCCGGCCGATCGGGGAAGCCATCGCCGCATTAGTCGGCAGGGAAGCGCCGGCGCGACTCGTCGTAGATCTGGCCGGCCTGTGGGTCCATGACGCCGGAGCCGGTCTGCTGGCCGCGCTCGGCGCAGTCGGCGATCGACCGCTCGATGAAGGAGTCGACGGTCTCGTTGGGCTAAGCCGGCTGGATCTCGCGCCGGCCCGAGCCCGGCTGGGTGAGACCCAGTTGGTCGGCGTGGTGCCAGCCGCGGAGCGTGACCAGCTGTTGTTGGGTTTGCGCGGCATCACTGCCCGAGCTGGTCGCGAGGCCGGCGTGGAGCCTGAGCTAATGCTTCGCACCGATGCAACGCTCGAAGCCTTTGCCGGGCTCGCTGCTGGTTCACAGGCAACTGTCGGTGGCGCCGGAGCCTGCGGCGGCCTTGGGTTTGGGGTGCTTGCCCTCGGCGGGCGACTGAGCACCGGACCGGCTCTCGCGCTGTCCTCGTCCATCGGGCGAGCGGCGCTGCGCGGCCTGGACCTCATCGTGACGGGCTGTTCGGCGTTCGACTTTGCCAGCCGCGGTGGTGGAGTTGTCACAGCAATGGCCGAAGCTGCGTCGCACTCGCTGAGTCCGTGCATCGTGATCGCCGGCGAAGTGCTCATCGGATCTCGTGAAATGCGCGCCATGGGCATCGAGGCGGCGTACCCGGTGCGCGAGTCCACACTCGACCAGCCGAGCGGTGATGTGAGCGAGCAGGAACTCGCGGCAACGGCTCGTCGGGTTGCCCGTTCGTGGAGTTGGTGACGCGGCACACGCTGGAAGCAGCTTGGACAGGCCAGCGGGGCCCCTTAGACTGACACACATGACGGCAACCGAACAGACCTTCGACACTTCTGTCGTAGCAGACGGCATCATCTTGACCGACGGGGCTGCGGCCAAGGTCAAGGCCCTCCTGGAAGGCGAAGGTCGCGATGATCTTGCGCTCCGTGTGGCTGTGCAGCCAGGCGGTTGCTCGGGCCTGCGTTACCAGCTGTTCTTTGACGATCGCACTTTTGAAGGCGACATCGTCAAGGTGTTTGGCAGTGTGGATGTCGTTACCGACCGGATGAGCGCCCCGTACCTGATGGGCGCCACCATCGACTTCGTCGACACCATCGAGAAGCAGGGCTTCACCATCGACAATCCGAATGCCACGGGCTCGTGCGCCTGCGGCGACAGCTTCCACTGATCTGACATTGATCTGAAACAGCAAGAATCCCCGTCGGACCGGCGGGGATTCTTGCTGTTTCAGGACTCGCGCCGTACCAGAAAGCGTGGCGGATCGGCCGTGACGAGTGTTTGCCCGCGCATCCGGCACCAAGCGGCAAGATCGGGGCCCGCGGCCGGGTCGTCGGCAAGTAACTCCACGACGGCGCCGACCCGTACCTCGCCGATGCGACGCGCAATTTCTATGATCGGCCGCGGGCATTTCATGCCGCGACAGTCCAGGGACAATCCGTCGAAGGGCGTTGCGACCTCGCTCATGAAGCGCCCACGGTTGCTCGGATCCCGGCCACGATCGGCGGCAGCACGGCCAGGAACCGATCGATCTCGGCGTCTGTGGTCGTCCAGGTGAGCCCGATCCGTACGTTGCCGTGAGTTAGTGCACCCATAGCCGCCAGCACATGGGATGGATGTTCGCTGCTGGCACTGCACGCCGAACCGCTGGCGACCGCAATACCCGCCTTGTCCAATTCCAGGGTGAGCGTCTCGCCGTCCACGTAGAGCGCTGAAAACGTCAGCAGGTGCGGCACTCGCCGTACCGGATCACCTACCACGTCTACATTCGGCACCTGCTGCGCGATTCCGGCACGGAGTTGGTCAATGAGCTGATGCTGGTGCTTCCCGATGGTGGGACCCGCCCTTAGCCAGCAGTCGAGGGCGACCGCCCCTGCGTAGATCGCCGGAACGTCAGGCACGCCTGGCCAACGGCCTCCCTGGTAGTCGTCAGTGGGGTAGGGGGCTCGCCAGCGGGCATTTTTCTTGATCACGAGGATTCCGACCGATGCCGGACCACCGAATGCGCCGGCCCAGCCGGTCAGCACCGACCAGCCACCCGCGTTGGCCAACTCGATCCGCCCCAAGGCAGCCGTCGCATCCAGCACCAGCGGCACGTCGGCTCGTTGGCAAATCTCCGCCGCCTCCATGAAGGGCTGCAGCGTGCCGACCTCATGGTTTGCGGCCTGGATGCATGCGGCGGCCGTGCCGGCTGTGCCCACCGCGGCGGTCCACCGGTCCAGGTCGACGTGGCCTTCGTGATCGACTTCCACCGCTGTGTGCGATCCGGCGTCGCCTGCCGCTGCCAGCACCGACGAGTGATCGATGGCAGTCGTTACGACCTGGGAGCCGACCCGGCGCCGGCCCAATGCGAGCCCGGCGATGGCGGCGTGGTTGGAGTGTGCGGCTGACGCGGTGAAAACAACCTCATCGGGTCGCGCTCCTGCTGCCGCCGCAACTACCTCTCGCGCCTGGTCCAACGCCTGTGCGGCGAGCCGACCAGGACGGTGCAGTCGAGCCGGATCACCCCAGCCGGCCTGTTGCGCATCAAGCCAGGCTTGGCGCGCATCCGGGAGCATCGGCTCACCCGAAGAACTGTCCAAGAAGACCTCAGAAACAGGATCGGCCACGCCTCGAAACTAGCGCGTTGTGGGTGCCACGCGAACTGCCAAAAACGCAACCCGCGCACCAGTGATCGGAGGGTCTCCCTACGTTAGGGTGAACAGCAAAGACAAGGGTGGTTGCTCGACGATAGGGCAAGCACCGCTGCTCGGTGTGTACCGATCCGACGAAAGGCGCAACGTGGGTGGCAGGGCTGAACGGTCCGCTATGGACGATATGAAAATGCTCACGGGGCGCCGGCGGGCAATCAGGCGTCTACGCCCTGTTGTACTGAGCCTTTCGTTGTTCGGCCTGCTGTTCCTGACTGGTTGCTCTGCAGAACTCACGGCTCAAATCAAGCGCCTGGGCTTTCCGCCACCTGCCAGCGATCGGTCTCCCTATATTTTGAATCTCTGGATCGGCACCTGGATCGCTGCCTTTGCAGTCGGCATTCTGGTCTGGGCGCTGATCTTGTGGGCAGCGAATCGGTACAAGACCAGGCACGCCAAATTGCCAAATCAGAATCGCTATAACCTGCCGATGGAGATCTTCTATACGATCGCGCCTTTCATCGTCATTGCGGTGCTCTTTTACTACACGGTTCTGGCTCAGAACGCGGTGCAGAAGAAGGTGGCCGATCCCGAGGTCACGATTGACGTAGTCGGCCAGAAGTGGTCATGGACGTTCAACTACAAAGCAGCTGACAATCCAGCCGTTGGTCAAAACGTCTGGGAGGCGGGAACGATCAACAAAACTCCAGATCTTTACGTTCCCGTCGGCAAGCTGATTCAGTTCAACCTTTCCTCGCCAGATGTGATCCACTCGTTCTGGGTCCCTTCCTTCTACGAGAAGTTGGATGTCATCCCGGGCCGCCATAACAGCTTACAGATGACCCCGACAGCGGAGGGCGTATTCCCCGGCAAATGTGCCGAGCTGTGCGGTACATATCACTCGGCGATGCTCTTCAATGTCCATGTAGTGAGCGAAAATGACTACAACTCCTACCTGAAGTCGCTGATCGCCAAGGGACAGGTCGGCGAAGCCAAAGGTCCGGCGCTCGCCAACACCCCCGTTAAGACAGGTTCCGAGGAGGGCACGCGATGACGACGCTGCAGCGTACGGCCACCGCCGCCGAGATTGCGACGCCAAGACGCCAGCTTGGCCAGATTGTCTGGAAGTGGATGATCACCACCGATCACA
>DASVEX010000122.1:0-2410 GCA_036380335.1 Propionibacteriaceae bacterium
GACAGAAAGGCCTTCGTCCGTTCGTGTTTCGGATTGGCGAGCACCTCGCGTGGAGGCCCGCTCTCCACGACCACCCCGTCGTCCATGAACACCAGCTGGTCAGCGACCTCCCGGGCGAACCCCATCTCATGGGTGACGACCACCATCGTCATGCCTTCCTCGGCAAGCTTTTTCATCACCTCGAGCACCTCGCCGACGAGTTCCGGGTCGAGCGCCGAGGTCGGCTCGTCGAACAGCATCAGCTTGGGATTCATCGCAAGCGCGCGGGCGATCGCCACGCGTTGCTGCTGGCCGCCGGACAGCTGTGCCGGATAGGCGGTGGCCTTTTCCGCCATCCCCACTTGATCGAGCAGATCCTTTGCCCGCGCCACAGCGTCAGCCTTCTTGACCCCCTTGACGTGCACCGGCGCCTCGACGAGGTTCTCGAGCGCGGTGCGATGCGGGAAGAGGTTGAAGTGCTGGAACACCATGCCGATGTCGCGGCGCTGCTTGGCGGCGTCACGGGGCGAAATCTCGTACAGCTTGTCACCCCGTTTTTTTTCGCGGTAACCGATCAAATCACCGTCGACGTACAGCCGGCCCGCGTTGACCTGCTCGAGATGGTTGATACAGCGCAGGAACGTCGACTTGCCCGAGCCCGACGGGCCGACCATGACCAGCACCTGGCCCTTGCCGACCTCGAGCGTGATGCCCTTCAGCACACGCAGGGCGCCGAAGCTTTTGCAAACGCTCTCGGCGAGCACCATCGGCTTGGATTCTTGTGTCGTCGTCATACGTGCCCCGCCTCACCTATCTGCTGCGCCTTGGCCAACGCCTCAAGCTGTCTGGTGGTTAACTTTCGGCTTGCCCCGCGGGAGTAATACCGCTCCAGGTAATACTGGCCGACCATCAAGATGCTTGTCATCAGCAGGTACCAGGCCACCGCCACCAGCGCCAGCGGGACGGGCTCGAAGGTCCGGGCGGCGATCTCGCGGGTGGCGATGCTGTACAAGTCAAACGCGTAGGGCACGGCCGTCACCAGCGATGTGGTCTTCAGCATGCTGATGACCTCGTTGCCCGTCGGCGGAATGATCACCCGCATCGCCTGCGGAATCACGGTGCGCCGCATCGTCATCCCCCACGACATGCCCAATGCTGTCGAAGCCTCCGACTGGCCCTCCGGCACGGAACTGATTCCGGCACGGATGATTTCGGCCATGTAGGCGGCCTCGTTCAGGGCCAGGCCGAGCATCGCGAGGATAAACGGGATGGACAGCGCCTGCAGGTTGAGGTGGAAGAACGACGGCCCGAATGGCACACCCAGCTGGATGTTCGCATAGATCGTCGGGATCAGCCCCCAGAACGACAACTGCACGTAGATCGGCGTGCCGCGGAAGATCCAGAGGAACACCCACGACACCGACCGGAAGATCGGGTTGGGCGACAGCCGCATGACGGCGAGGACCACACCAAGCACGATGGCGAGCACCATCGAGTAGATCGTCAGCTGCAAGGTGTTCCATACACCGAACAAGATCCGATCATTGAAGAGGTACTTCGCGAAGATGTTCCATCTGTAGGCCGGGTTGGTAGCCATCCCGTAGAGGAACAGCCCTACCAGGATGGTGATGACGGCCGCCGCCACCAACCGCCACGGATGACGCAGCGGAACAGCATCGATCGCGGCTGGGCTGGTGGGTGGCGACGTGTCGACATCAGTCATGTGCAGATCCTCGACCTAGTTGATCGCGCCGTTGACGACCGGCTTGTCGATGATGCCCTTCTCGACGCCCCAGTTGGTTGCGATCTCCTTATAGGTGCCGTTCTCGATCAGATGCTCGAGCGCCTGCTTGAGCGACTGCGCCAACGGCGAGCCCTTCTTCACCGGCCAGCCGTACGGCGCCGCGTCGGCGATCTCGCCGGCGGTCTCGAGCTTGCCGTTGCTCTGCTTGATCGCGTACAGCGTCACCGGCGAGTCAGCCGACATCGCGTCGGCCTGGCCGAGCACCACGGCGTTGGTCGCCGCGTCCTGGCCGTCGAACTTTATGATGTCGATCGCCGGCTTGCCGGCGTCTGTGCACGCCTTGCTCTTGGCAGGCAGCTCCACGGTTTCCTCGGTCGTGGTGGCCTGGACCGAAACCTTCTTCCCGCACGCATTGTTGGGGTCGATCCCGGCGCCCGCCTTTTGGGCCCACAGGATGCCGGCCGAGAAGTACGTGACGAAGTCGACGGTCTGCTCCCGCTCCTTGGTGTCGGTGAACGACGACATCCCGACGTTGAAGGTGTCGCCCTGGATCGACGGGATGATCTTGGCGAAGTCCGCCTCGCGGTACTCCGCGGTCAATCCGAGCGTGGCAGCGATCGCGTTCATCAGATCGACGTCGAAGCCGACGATCTTGCCGCTTTCGTCCTTGAACTCGTTGGGTGTGTA
>DASVEX010000123.1:0-21391 GCA_036380335.1 Propionibacteriaceae bacterium
GTCACCCCTTAGCCAGAACTGTAGGAGAGAAATGACCAACGAGCTTGATCGACTGTTGACGATCACCGACTTGTCGGAGATGCTCGGCGTGCCTGTTACACCCTGTACGGGTGGCGGCACCGCGGTGAGGGCTAGGCAGGCTGCAGAATCGGCCGTCATGTTAGATACCGCAGAGCAGCCGTCGAGTGGCTCGACACCCAAGTCGACAAGCGCCAGAGGTGACGTGGCGCACATTGAGCGGCGTCGCCTTCGCCAGCGCGACGCCTCTGGACGAACCCGTACCGTTGTGCATTACAAGGTGCGTTACCGCGACGCCTCGGGGAAGCACCACAGCGAGACAAAGACCAGATTGGTTGACGCTGAGCAGCGCAGCAAGGCTGAGATCGAAGTCGCGCTCGCGACCGCAACGTGGCGAGATCCTCGACGCGGTGAGTTGAGTCTTGCCGAATGGGGGCACAGCTGGCTACCCACCCGACTTGATCTTCGGCCAACCACTTGGGCAAGGCTCGAAACGACAATGCAGCAGCAGGTGCTGCCCCACTTTGGTTCTGTGCCGCTCAACAGAATCACCAACGCGATGGTGCGGGAGTGGGTGTCAACCCTTCTGAGTTTGGGGCTGTCGGCAGCCACCACGCGCAAGGCCGTCTTCGCTTTGCGGCAATGTTTGTCTGCTGCAATCGCGGACGAGCTAATCCAGATCAATCCCGCGAGCGCGGTGCCCCTTCCTACCGAGCGTCAAAGCCGCTGCGCTATCTATCGCTATCGCAAAGCGAGGTCGAGCGCCTCGTCGACCGGATGCCCCGTCAGTACCGCGCCCTCGTCCTGGTCGGCGCGTACGCCGGACTTGGCTGGGGAGAAGCCGCAGGTCTTACGCAGGCGCGACATCGACCCGCTACGCCGCCGGCTGTTGCAGCAAGGTTTCCTGCCCGACGTGACCGGCCGAGCGACGCATTACGAGCGAGTCCAGTGCCGGATGGTGGCCGATGATAGGCGCCGCCGAGTGCTAGAACGTGACCTGGCTGTCCACGGTCACGAATGGCGGCTGGGGGCCCACCGGGGGCCCAGCGGGGGCACCGATGGCCCATCAGGCGACATCTGCGGGAGGCGAAATATACGAACCAGTGTTTTTAGGCCTCAGTAGACGAGGCATCTGCTCTCTGCAGCATGAAGTCGACCATGAGGTCCCGTGCGGCCTCGACCATGTGGTCACCGTTGGCCGTCTTGCAGCCGGCGGCCTGTGCGGCCTCGAGGAACGGCGTCACGCCGTGCCCGGCGATCACATCGCCCACGAACATGGACGAGCTGAGCAGTGCGGCGTCCACCGGGAGCGGGTCTTCATCCTCCATGCCCATGGGGCTCGCGTTGCACACCAGATCGCAGCCGGTGGGATCCGGCGGCCCGGCGCTCACCCGCCCTTGACCGAGGTCCGAGAGCAGATCGACAAGTGTGGCGACCCGCGACTCGTCGCCGTCGTGGATGACAAGTTCGCGGACCCCCGCCAATAGAAGCTCGATGGCGATTGCGCTGCCCGCGCCGCCGGCGCCGACGAGGAGTGCCCGCGCGCCGTCTGGTTGGGCTCCATGCTCCTTCTGCGCCTTCACGAAGGCGAGTCCATCGAGCATGTCGCCGTGCCAGGTACCGTCGGGATTGCGGCGGACGACGCTCACGACTTGGAGCAACTTGGCTCGTTCGGAACTTGTGGCGCACTGGGTGAAGGCAGTGAACTTGTGCGGCATTGTGACGAGGATCCCGTCCACGTTTAGCGAGGCCGTGAGGCCCGCCATGACGGTGTCGAGGTCTCGTTCGGGCACCTGCATCGGCACGCATATGCCGTTGTAGCCGCGCTCCTCGAACGTGCGAGTAAGGCGCTGCGGGGACTCGACGTACTTGATGGGGTCACCGATGATCGGGAACAGCCGCGTAGCGCCACTGAGATGATTGGGCATGTCGATTCTCTTGCCTTTCGCATTGCTCGATTCGCTCCGATTGAACACGTGAAGCACAAGCCGCGCGCGCCTAGATATCCAGGACCGATCGAGCGGGAGACCAACAAGAAGGAACCTGCCCGTGAAGGCAAAGGAACTGCGCAGCTGAAGCGGCTGGACTTGTCTTGAGTCAAGAATTTGGCAGGGTCGTCTTGTGTCACAAGCGGATCTCTATCCGGGCGTCGCGTCGGGCTCTCTTCTTCGGGCGAGGCGCTGGAGTTGCCCCGCGTGCACGTCGCTCACCCATTCCCAGCCGGGCTTGGCCGATGGACCGACCCGCGGGTCGCTGGGAACATCGGCGTCACGCAAGGTGTGCACGTACGCCCGATCCTGGTCGATCCGTGCGTGTACCTGATCAGCTCCGCCGACGGACCCGTGACCAGGGACGAGGACATCGACGTCGCCCGCCACGCCCTCGAGCAGCCGCAGCGCGGCGAGGTAGTCCTCAATCGGGTCCGCGGTGTCGTTCAAGTCGAGCATCGGAATCAAGACATCAGAAAGCATGTCGCCGGCGACGAGAACCCCGCGTTCCTCGATCAACAGCGCCGCATGGCCCGGGGCATGCGCCTGATGCTCGATGATTCGGACTTGAGGGCCATCCCAAGGAATCAGCGCAGTTTCGGCGGGCAGACCGGTAATGAGGCCGAGCATGGCCAGCGGGATCTGATCGGCGATGTCCGGCGGTAACATCTCGGCGACGCGGGCCTTCGCACCCGCGTCCGACAGCCGATCTCGGACAATAGCGGCGCAGCGGGCCGTGCCGTAACGGCGCGCTGCGCCGAGCCTGGCGTGCCAGAGCAGGTGATCCCAATGCGGATGTGTCGAGAAGCCTGCGACAACGGTCTCGCTCGCATCGGACAGGTCGTTCGCGAGGCAGGCCATGTCGGAGCCCTGTATCCCGGGGTCGATGAGCAGCACGCCGGCCCGGCCTTGCACGACAACGGCGTTGCTCTGGCAGAACTCGCTCTCGTGGATCAGCACACCCTCCGCGACCTGCCTCAGCACCGGGACTCCTTCCGCTTGTGGTTTGCAACCGCTTGTCGAGACGGTAGTACCTGGCGGTTGTAGATTGCAAGCAGTATGGGCGAAGCGTATGAGCCGCGGTCGGGGTGCCCGATCAACGCCACCATCGAGGTGTTCGGCGATCGCTGGAGCCTGCTCGTCCTCCGCGACATCGTCTTTGGAGACCGCCGCTATTTCCGAGAGTTGCAGGCCGGCTCAGAAGAGGGGATCGCCTCAAATATTCTCGCCGACCGACTCAAGCGACTCGTCGAGTCGGGATTGCTCACCCGTGAGGACACGCGAGCCGGCCAGCGGGCGCGCTACAGCCTGACCGAACCCGCGATCCAACTCGTACCTGTGTTCGCGCAGCTCGGCAGCTGGGGACTTCGCCACCGGCCCACGAGCCACACGCTGCGCGTTCGCGCCGAGCTGCTCGAACAAGGCGGCCCCGCGCTCTGGGAAGAGTTCATGGACGAACTGCGCCACTTTCACCTTGGTTCCGATACCTCCCCGCGGTCACCGAGCGTTCGCGAACGCCTGAACGCGGCCTACCTCGCTGCCACCAAGTCCCCGTAGCTGCCAGGCAGTCGACCATGTCCAAGGGCTCCGACGGACGCCGCCCGAGCTGTCTCACAGGGGAATCTCCACCGGCACAGGAGCGGCGCTGAGAACCCCGCCCACCGACGCCGGCCAGCTCGATGACGGGATGTCTCGTAAGACCCGCCCGGTGCTGCGTCGCTCCCCTGGCGGATCCCTTTTATCGACCACTTGGAGTGGTCATTGACCTCCCGAGCTCAGGACAGGGCGTCGAGCAGTTGTGCCTTCGACTTGTTCGACATCCCCACGAGTCCACGCGCGCGTGCCTCCGCCCGGAGCTGGACCACGGTCCACGTCTCGTCTGGGACGGTCAGCCCATCGGCCGCTGTGGGCTCGCCCACCGTACGGCCTGAGGCAGCTGCCTCCAGCGGACCAACGGCCTGGACCGGTTCCAGGGCAGTCGCGGCGCGGTCCAACTTCTTCTGCAGCTTCTCCACCCTTGCATCGGAGCGTGAGGCGGCTGTGCGCTGCGCCGCCGTTTCCTTTTTCCAGCGCTCCGCCTTCTCGTTCGCCTTGGTGAGCTTGGTCTCGGTCTTGGTCAGCTGCCCCCGCACGGCGGACAAGGTCTTCTTCAGCTCCTCGTTCGTTGCGGTGAGTTCCTTGATCGTGCGTGCCTTCTTCTTGTTGTTCATCAAATCCCGTTCGTCGGTGGTTACCAGGCTCGAAGCCGAATCCCCACAACTATTGCAGTGTGGATGTTTGGTTGTCTTCCCCTGGTGACCCTTCCGGTGAGATGGCTAGAGTTCGTGGCTGGCTAGTGCCGTTGCGATCCCAAGGAGCAACCAGGACCGATGAATCAGATGACGTTCGCGATCGTCGCCGCGATCATCCTCGGAGCGGGAACGACGATTGCTCTCGCCATTGAGGTGGTACGAGTCAAGACGAGAGGAATGCGGCCCCATCGCGATCACGGGTCTGGACCATGAGGAGGCCTTTAGTCACCAACCTCGGACTGCTGCGGTGCGGGATCGAGCAAGCCAGTGTGTTCCAGTTTGTCGGCGAGGCCAGCACCGCCTGGGGCGTAGAGCCATGGCACGAGCGAATCACTGGCGCGAGCGTGACCGCGCCAGCTGCTGCCGGCAAGCACTGCCTCGCTGGGCGTCAGCTGACGAATGCATACCGCCGCCACATTGTCGGGATGTTGCGCAGCGAAATCGCTGTAAATCGACTCATCGTGTTGACCATCGTCGCCAACGAGGAGCCACTTGATCTGCGGAAATTCGCGTGTCAAGCGCTCCAGATTGCCGCGCTTGTGCTCGCGACCGCTGCGGAACCAGCGATCAGCCGCAGGTCCCCAGTCGGTGAGCAGCAGCGCGCCGGCGGGATAAAGGTTCCGCGACAGAAAGCGAGTCAAGGTTGGCGCGACGTTCCAGGCGCCCGTTGATAAGTAGATGAACGGCGAGCCCGCGTAACGGGTGCTGAGTCGCTCGTACAGGACTGGCATGCCCGGCGTCGTCGCACGAGCATGTTCGTTGACGACGAAGGTGTGCCAGGCAGCCAACAACGGCCGCGGCAGTGCGGTGACCATGACCGTGTCGTCAATATCCGACACGACCCCAAACCTCATCTGCGGATCGACAATAAAGACCAGAGCCGTCGCGACTTGTGAGTCCTCTGAACTCAGACCGATCCGGTGCCATCCCGGTTCAAGATCAACATCGACAACCGCGTCGATGATGCCGCTGCGGTCGGCCTGGATCTCATGCGATCCTCCGCCAAGATCGACACGTACCTGCGCGTTCTCAATCGGAACGCTGATGAAGTTGCGCCAGCCGCGTGCGCCGGTCGGCGTCTCGGTATCGCGCTGAGATCCTTTTGCCAGCAACACCCGACCGAGTACGCGTACCCAGCTCGTCGAGCCATAGCCCGCGTACGGCGTCACCTCCGCGGTGTATCCGGCATTCCGAGCACGCCGAGCGCGCCAGCGCTGCACGGCGTCATCAACTCGAACCCGACGGGTGATGACAGATTGCTCCACAGACGCGACCCTATCGACTGCGTTGCCGCAGCTGAGGGCGCGGACTCACTCGCCGCCGCTGCGGCGGAGCACCTCGCTCAGCCGTTCCGCGGCGGCGATCACCGCTGGCGCGTGCAGCCGGCCGGGCTGACGGGACAGTCGGTCGATCGGCCCGGAAACGCTGACCGCAGCGATGACTTTGCCTGAGGGAGAGCGTACGGGCGCGGACACCGAGGCGACGCCGGGTTCTCGCTCGCCCACCGAGTGGGCCCAACCGCGCCGGCGGACAGCCGCCAGTGCGACTGCAGAATAACGGCTGCCGCGTAGTCCCCGCTGCATGCGTTCAGGTTCCTCCCAGGCCAGTAGTACCTGAGCAGCTGAGCCTGCGCTCATGGTCAACTGAGTGCCAATCGGCACGCTGTCCCGCAGTCCCGACATGCGCTCCGCCGTGGCAACGCAGACCCGATAGTCACCTTGCCGGCGGAACATCTGAGCGGACTCGCCGGTGATGTCCCGCAGCCGAGCAAGCACTGGTCCCGCGGTGGCGAGCAGCCGGTCCTCACCAGCTGCCGAGGCAAGCTCTCCAAGCCGCGGACCGAGCACGAAGCGGCCTTGCAGATCGCGACCTACCAGCCGATGATGCTCAAGGGCGACGGCAAGGCGATGGGCTGTCGGTCGGGCCAGCCCGGTGGCTGCCACCAAACCTGCCAAGGTGGTCGGTCCGGTCTCCAAGGCGCTGAGCACCAGGGCGGCTTTGTCGAGGACGCCGACCCCGCTAGAGTTGTCCATGCCTTGATACTGCCGTCTCGCATGCTGGAAGGCAAGTGCGACGATTAGCTTGCTAATCGTGGGAATCTTCCGGAGCACATTGTGGCAGATCATCGCCAAACGCGGACAGGAGAGAAGTCAATCGTCATGGGCAAGACACTGAGCGAGAAGGTGTGGGACGACCACGTCGTACGAACCGCCGAAGGTGAGCCCGATCTGCTCTTCATCGATCTTCACCTCGTCCATGAGGTGACCAGTCCGCAGGCATTCGACGGCTTACGGCAGGCTGGTCGCCCGGTACGCCGCCCGGACCTGACGCTCGCTACTGAGGACCACAACACGCCGACGCTGAACATCGATCGGCCGATCGCCGACCCGGTGTCGCGGACTCAGGTCGAGACACTGCGCAAGAACGCCCAGGAGTTCGGCATCCGCATCCATAGTCTCGGTGATCTTGATCAAGGCATCGTGCACATCATCGGGCCGCAGCTCGGTCTCACTCAGCCAGGGCTGACCGTTGTCTGTGGTGACTCCCACACCTCCACACACGGTGCATTCGGAGCGATCGCGTTCGGCATTGGTACCTCAGAAGTCGAACATGTGTTGGCAACCCAGACGCTGCCGCAGGCCAGGCCGAAGACGATGGCAGTGAACGTCAACGGCGAACTACCGGTGGGGGTGACCGCGAAGGACATCGTGCTGGCGCTGATTGCCAAGGTCGGCACCGGCGGCGGTCAGGGCTACATCGTGGAGTACCGGGGCTCGACCATCGAAGCGCTCAGCATGGAAGGTCGAATGACCATCTGCAACATGAGCATCGAATGGGGCGCGAAGGCTGGCATGATCGCGCCGGACGAGATCACCTTCGCCTACCTCGAGGGTCGGCCGCACGCTCCAGAAGGCGCCGACTGGGCTGCCGCGTTGACGTACTGGAAGACCCTCCACAGCGATCCAGACGCCGTGTTCGATGCAGAAGTTGATCTTGATGCGGGGCAGCTGACGCCGTTCGTCACCTGGGGCACCAATCCCGGCCAAGGCGTTCCGCTGGGTGCCGAAGTGCCCGATCCGGAAATCTTCGCCGAGGAATCAGACCGTACGTCCGCGCAGAAGGCGTTGGAGTACATGGCACTCAAGCCTGGCCAAAAGATGCGCGACATCCGTGTTGACACCGTCTTTCTTGGTTCTTGCACCAACGGGCGAATCGAAGATCTACGCGCCGCTGCTGGGGTGATCAAGGGCTATCACGTGGCTGATCATGTTCGAATGCTCGTGGTACCCGGCTCGGCGCGAGTTCGCCTGCAAGCCGAGTCCGAGGGTCTGGACGTGATCTTCAAAGAGGCCGGGGCGGAGTGGCGTGCGGCAGGTTGCTCGATGTGTCTGGGTATGAACCCGGATCAGCTCGCGCCCGGCGAGCGCGCGGCGTCGACGTCGAACCGCAACTTCGAAGGGCGGCAGGGCAAGGGTGGGCGGACGCACCTGGTATCGCCTTTGGTCGCCGCCGCAACGGCGGTGACGGGCACGCTGAGCTCACCTACCGATCTGATCGGGAGTCGATGATCATGGATGCATTCACCAGCCATACCGGCACAGCCCTTCCGCTGCGGCGCAGCAACGTCGATACCGACCAGATCATTCCTGCTGTCTATCTCAAACGGGTGACCAAGACTGGCTTCGAAGACGGACTGTTCGCCGCCTGGCGCAGCGACCCGAACTTCGTCCTGAACCTGCCGCAGTATGCGGGTGCGACGATCTTGATCGCCGGTCCTGACTTCGGCACGGGCTCGTCCCGGGAGCACGCAGTGTGGGCGCTGCAGAACTATGGGTTCAAGGTGGTCATCGGATCGCGTTTTGGGGATATTTTCCGTAGCAACTCGGGAAAAGCCGGCCTGCTGATTGCGGTCGTCGAGCAGAAGATCATCGAAGAGCTGTGGGATTTCGTCGACGAGCATCCTGCCGCACCGATCACGGTCGACCTTGTCGGACGACAGATCACCGCTGAAGGTTTCCATGCCGAGTTCGAGATCGACGACTACACCAGATGGCGGCTGCTCGAGGGCCTGGACGACATCGGATTGACGCTGCGCCATGTTGATCACATCGATGAGTTCGAGCGCAACCGGTCGGCGCACAAACCCAAGACACTGCCGGCCAAGGTCGACAGCGTCGGTTAGTTCGGCGTTCTTAAGCTCGGATCGTGCTCCGCTGCTCTGCGGCTTGAGTGTTTTTCGTTACAAGACACCAAAATATGCGAGCAACACGATTGTCTGGTTGCGCGATCTTCCCTAGCGTTGGGCCTGCAGGCGTACCGTGCGCTGCCCAAGTTCCCAGCAGGCTTGGAACCGCATCAAGAAGGAATGTTGTGAACAAGGCTGAATTGATTCAGGCGGTGGCCGTCTACTACGACGGCAGCAAGACCGAGGCAGCCAAGGCCCTCAACGCCGTGGTGCAAACCATCACTTACAAGACCGCAGCTGGGGAGAAGGTTTCGATCACCGGATTCGGTGTTTTCGAGAAGGTGCCTCGTTCCGCACGGATGGTGCGCAACCCACGTACGGGCGAGCGCAAGCGGGCCAAGGCCACAGCAGTCCCGCGGTTCCGTGCCGGTTCTGACCTGAAGGCATACGTCTCGGGCGCCAAGAAGGTGCCGCGTACGACGGCCAAGAAGGCCACGACTGGTAGCCCATCGGCATCCAAGACGGCACCGGCTGCGAGAAAGACGGTTGCAAAGGTTCCTGCCAAGAAGGCCACCCCGGCCAAGAAGACCGCTACCAAGCGATAGCTAGATCCAGGCCGACAACACCCGGCCAGCGGCCTGCACTGAGTGCAGGCGCTGGCCTGTCCGAGCATGATGTAGGTCGACACCGAGGGCCGCAGCGGGCAGGACGATCCTTCGTCCGGAGGCAGTCAGTGCTAGTTGATCGCCGTCAACAGTGTGGTGGTCGGTCGCAGTGATCAACTCGTATTGGCCGAGGCGGTCACGTTCATGATCGACGAGCGCGCCGGTTGCCGGACCGACGCCCAGTCCAATCGCGACG
This sequence comes from Propionibacteriaceae bacterium, assembly GCA_036380335.1. Classification (GTDB taxonomy): domain Bacteria; phylum Actinomycetota; class Actinomycetes; order Propionibacteriales; family Propionibacteriaceae; genus Microlunatus. The sequence goes on from DASVEX010000123.1 coordinate 9,345, forward strand.
AGAAGATCCGCCTCAGTGTCGACATCGCGGCGAGCGTCGGCGAGCGGCGATCCGAGATCATGGGCGGACAGGCTGAGGGCGCCAGACGCGTGATGAGCTGCGGCCGACCGGCCTTGAAAGTGCGGCGCAAGTTCGACGTCGTGCGCCACCAGCATCGTGGTGCCCACCCCTGATGCATCCGCGACGAAAGATCGCGGATGGGGTCTGGACGCGTCGAGGACCCGCAGCACAGAGTCGAGTCGCAGAGCTGGAAGATCGCCGACGCAGGCCACGATCGTTGCGAATCCTTGGGCGCGTAAAGTCCGGGCGCCATGACTGAGGGCCGGGTTCATGCCGACGTGGCCAGACTCGCTGATGACCTCCACCGCGAGACCCGCTCTGCGCAGCCGCGACTCCAGCGCGGACTGGTCGCTGACGACCAGCACCTGCGACAGCGCGCCGGACAACGCGGACAAGGTGTCAAGCGCCATGGTCCAGGCGAGCCGTCGCCGTAGCGGATCGGGTACGCCGAGCCGTGACTTTGCGTGCTCAGCTGGTTTGAGAGCGATCACAGCGGCAGTGCGGGACTTTGTCATCATCTGACGCTGGTGTCTCGGTGCACCCTGACGAACCCCTCCCCGAAGCCTGCGCTCTGATGATGCCGCTGATGCTGCACAATCCCGTAAGGTGAAGCCACTCATGGCACGGTAGACCAACGCTGGACGAACTGAGGTGTTGATGGCCGAGAACCCCGCCGCGAGTCGGCGCACGGTGCTCAGGCCATTGTCGGAGGCCAATCATGAGCCTGGTGCTCACACCATTTCAGCTGTCGTCAAGATCGTGAACGCGATCATGAAACCGCTGACGAGTCGGGACTGGCGCTACCAGGACAAAGTGCCGCAGACGGGCGGCGTCATCTTCGTGCCGAACCACATCTCGAATGCCGATCCGTTAGCCGTCGGACAGTTTCTCGCGTTCTCCGGGCGCTGGCCTCGGTTTTTGGCGAAGGCATCGGTTTTTAGGATCCCCATTATTGGGCGCATCATTGCGGCTTGCGGACAGATTCCGGTTGAGCGCGGATCGGCACAATCCAAGGACGCGCTTGTCGCCGCGGCTCAAGCTCTCGATCAGGGCCGGGCGTTGGTGATCTACCCCGAGGGAACGATCACCTATGATCCCGACCTGTGGCCGATGAAGGGTAAGACGGGTTCGGCTCGGCTGGCCTTGACCATCGGTTGTCCGGTCGTGCCCATCGGGCAGTGGGGCGCCCAGGAGCTGATGCCTGGTCGGAAGCCACGCTTCCCCAAGCTGCTCCCGCGCAAGACCTTGCACGTTGCGGCGGGCGAGGAGGTTCTCCTTGATGATCTTCGTTCTCAGCCGGTCACGGCAGCGACGCTCGACGAGGCGACGACGAGAATCATGGACGCCATCACCGTCTTGGTCGCCGAGCTTCGCGATGCGGTACCGCCCTCGTATCGCTACGATCCGCGGAGCGACCAGACGAGCGGAGACCCAACATGAGCACTGCTGAAGCCTCCCGTACCCCTGCGAGGGTCGCTGTGATGGGGGCTGGCTCCTGGGGGACAGCCTTCGCTCTGGTGGTCTGCGATGCGGGCAACCAGGTCACGCTCTGGGCTCGCCGGTCCGAGCTCGCGGACAAGATCAACTTCGAACACTGCAACACCGACTACTTTCCCGACCTGCGGCTGCCCGAATCGTTGCGTGCAGTCAGTGACCCGCAAGAAGCCATGCGGGAGGCCGACTACGTGGTGCTCGCGGTCCCGTCGCAGTCCTTGCGGGACAACCTGCGTCAATGGCAGATTCCCGAAACCGCCATCGTGGTCAGCTTGGCAAAAGGAATCGAGCTAGGCAGCGGGTTGCGGATGAGCGAGGTGGTGGCCGAAGCCGGTGACATCGCACCCGACAGAATTGTCGCGGTCACCGGCCCCAACTTGGCTCGCGAGATCGCGGAACGGCAGCCATCGGCGAGCGTGGTGGCGAGTGTCTCACCAGCCACAGCCGAGGCATTTCAGTCGGTTTGTCATACCGCTCGGTTCCGCGCGTACACCAACACCGATGTGATCGGCTGTGAGCTCGCCGGAGCGACGAAGAACGTGATCGCGCTGGCAGTTGGCATGGCGATCGGGCTCGGCTTAGGAGCGAACGCCACGGCGTCGGTGATCACCAGAGGGCTCGCCGAGATCACCCGGCTCGGAGTGGTGCTGGGGGCCGACCCCTACACCTTCTCCGGCTTGGCCGGACTCGGCGATCTGGTGGCGACCTGCTCATCCCCGCTGTCTCGAAACCGGCACTTCGGTGAGGAGCTCGGCAGGGGACACACCGTTGCAGAAATCACGGCGTCGACTCGGCAGGTTGCCGAAGGCGTCAAGTCGTGCGCATCGATCACCGAACTTGCCGCGAAGCATCATGTGGAGCTACCGATCGTAGAAAATGTGGCCGCTGTCATTGCGGGAGAGCTGACGCCGGCCGAAATGATCACCGCGCTGATGTCCCGCTCGGCCAAACCGGAGCGTTACTGAACCGCCAAGGAACTTCCCTTCCAGGGCACTACAGCTGATCAAGCGCCTGGGCGAGGTCGGCCCAGAGATCCTCGACGTGTTCGATCCCGACCGACATTCGTACCAAACCCTCCGGAATCATGGGGAGTTCGCCCGGCCAGCGGCGACGTCGCTCGAGGGTCGACTCCACCCCGCCGAGGCTGGTGGCAAAGACCCACAGCGAGCACGCGTCGACGAATGCATCCGCGGTCTTGGCGTCCGCAAGCTCAATGGAGATCAGCGAGCCGAAGCCCGACATGGTGCGCCGAGCGAGATCGTGACCTGGATCTGACGCAAGTCCGGGGAACCGCACCCGGTGCACGCAGCGATGCGTCACCAACCGCTCGGCCAGAATCTGTGCGGTGCTTTGGGCCTGCGCCAGCCTGAGCGGCAGCGTACGAAGCCCACGCAGCGCGAGATAAGCCTCCATCGGCCCCGGGACCGCCCCGACCGAACGGCGGATCTGATCCAGTGTCTCGAAGGGCTGCTCTTGATCAACCCGGGTCACGAGTACGCCGAGCAAGACATCGGAATGACCTGAAAGCAACTTGGTTGCCGAGTGCAACACGATGTCGGCGCCCGACTCCAAAGGACGCTGCAGTAGCGGCGTAGCGGAGGTGTTGTCGACAACGAACATCGCCTGACCGGAGAGATTGCGGCCCAAGGCAGGAAGGTCTGCCACCTCGATCGTCGGATTTGCCGGCGACTCGATCCACACGACATCGGCGCCTTCCGCGGCACTCAACACCTCGGTGGTGTTGGCGATGTTGACCCGTCGTACCTGGCCGCCGTATTTCGCCGCGCGGCGATCGACGGCCTCAGCCACCCCGAGATAGCAGCTGTGCGGAATCACTATGACGCCGCCCGGTGGCAGGAGTTCCAATACGGCATGCGCTGCCGCCATGCCCGATGAGAAGGTCAGGGCGCGGCCGCCCTCCAGCACACCGATCGCCTCCTCCAGCGCTTGCCAGGTCGGGTTGCCGTAGCGCCCGTATCCGATGTTGGCGGCCTGCACGTCGTGGGCACCGATATAGGTGGAGGCAAAGACCACCGGTGGGTTCAACGGCGCGTCGACCACTCGCTCGGGGCGCCCGGCGGTAACGGCCAACGTCTCAAGACGCGTCGAGGTATATGGCGTGGTACTGGGTCGGTGTGGCTGCCTGGTCACAAGCCCAAGTCTGGTGCTTCCGCGGCGAGAGCTGCTCCCCGCGGATAAGGTCAAGGATCGTGAGCGAAAGCCAGCCGGACCTTCATAGGGTCAATGGTTCTCGCCACCGCGTAGCGGTGGTTTTCGGGGGAACCAGTAGCGAGCACGGGGTGTCCTGCCTCACTGCGGCCGGTGTGCTGAGCGCATTGGATCGAGATCGGTTTGATGTGGTGGGCATCGGTATTACGCGTACCGGACGGTGGATTCTGGTTGATTCCGAGACGATCAGCCGGCTGGGGGTTACCGACGGCAGATTGCCGGAACTCAGCGAGAATGCCGCCGAAGCCATGCTGATGCGGGTCTCCAGTGGTAGCGAGCTGGCAGTCCGCGAGCAGTCCGTGCTGTCGCACCTCGGTCCCGTTGATGTTGCGCTTGCGCTACTGCACGGGCCGTTTGGTGAGGACGGCACGATCCAGGGATTGTTCGAGATGATGGGGACCCGTTACGTGGGGGCGGGGGTGCTGGCCAGCGCTGTCGGTATGGACAAGCACTACCTCAAGCTCGTGCTGGCCGCGTCCGGGCTGCCGATTGGACCCTTCGTCGCTATCACCGCAGCCGAGTGGCGGCGCGACCGGCTCGCCTGCCTGGCGACGATTTCGGCGCTGCATTACCCGCTCTTCGTCAAACCGGCGCGGGGCGGCTCGAGCCTGGGTATCACCAAGGTGGATGAGGCGGCTGGGCTCGAGCAGGCCATCGAGGTCGCACATGCCTACGATCCCAAGATCATCATCGAACAGGGATTCGTCGGCGCCCGCGAACTTGAGTGTGGTGTGCTCGATGATCTTGATGGCGGATCTCCGCTGGCGAGCGTGGTTGCCGAGGTCCGCGTCCATAGCGCGTCGGGCTTCTACGACTTCGACGCCAAGTATCTGCCCGAGGAGCAGGTTGATCTTGATGTGCCGGCCGACATCCGACCCGAGCTAGCTGATCAGGTGCAGCAACTGGCGATCAAGACCTTTGAGGCGATCGGCTGCGAGGGCCTTGCTCGAGTAGACGTCTTCGTGACGCACGACGGACACGTGGTGATCAACGAGATCAACACCATGCCCGGCTTTACCCCGCACTCGATGTTCCCGCGGATGTGGGCGGCCAGCGGTGTGCCGTATCCCGAGCTCGTCGAGCGGTTGATCACCCTAGCCCTCCGTCGCCCAGTCGGGCTTCGCTAGTAACAGTTGATGGCTAACCAAAAAGCTGCCTGGCTAAGAACAGCTGCGAGCGTCGGGAAATCGCGCGCCGCCGTGCTGAGGAGGAGGGAGCGGAGGCGTTCTTTCCTCTGCGAGCGACGACGAAGTAGGCGGACTATTCGCGCGATTGCGCGAGCAGCTCCCAATTAAATGTGTACGACCGGACAAGTCACGGTGCGTGTAATCCCCGGCACCATTTGCACTCGCGCAACCACCAGCTGGCCAAGCTCGTCGACGCTGGACGCTTCGGCACGCACAATGACGTCGTAAGGACCGGTTACATCTTCGGCCAACGTGACACCCTGAATAGCGCTAATGGCATGAGCGACCTCGGCCGCCTTGCCGACGTTGGTCTGGACCAAGATGTATGCCTGTACGACCATCAGGTGTTGCCTCCTCGGTTCACGACGGCGGTGTCTTCTCACTCTCACGGCGCATCGTCGGTCCGTGCCACAGACCGCGTACGCTCGCCGATGTGCGTCACGCTACAGCCTTCGGCGACGACGTGCGCATCGGGGAGCACGGGAGGTTCCGGTGAATCTGAACCGCAATGCGACGCTGGCCGAGGTAGGGGAGTTTCCTCTCATCGCCGCAATTACCCAGGGGTTGTCATTGGCGCCTGACGTGAGTGTTGGACCCGGTGACGATGCCGCGGTGCTGATGATCAAGGACGCGGTTGCGACGTCGATGGACGTGCTCGTGGAGGGGGTTCATTTCCGGCGCGACTGGTCCGAGGCTCGCGATGTCGGACGGAAGGCAGTTGCTGTCAACGTCGCCGACATCGAGGCGATAGGTGCGCGGGCCATTGGTCTGTTGGTGGGTCTTTCGGCTCCACCTGACCTGTCGTTGGGTTGGGTGCTGGATTTCGCCGATGGCCTCGGCGAAGAAGGCAAAGCGGCTGGGGTCAGCCTGCTGGGCGGTGACGTGACCAGAGCCCGCGACATCACGATTGCGATCACCGCCCTAGGCGCGCTGGACGGGCGACGGCCGGTGCTGCGGTCGGGGGCGCGGCCCGGGGATGTGGTAGCCATTCGGGGGCGGCTCGGCTGGGCCGCTGCCGGCCTCGCTGTCCTCGGACGGGGATTCCGTTCACCCCGGGTACTCGTCGAGGCCCACCGCGTACCCCAGGTCAGCTACGGCGCCGGTGTTGTCGCTGCCCAGGCTGGAGCCACATCCATGATCGACATCTCCGACGGGCTGCTTTCCGATCTCGGACACGTGGCCCAGGCGTCTGGTGTGCTCATCGAGTTGCGGCAGGATGCCTTCGACGTCGCCGAACCATTGCAGGCCGTTGCGGCGGCCACTGGTTCCGATCCCTACACCTTGCTCTTCACCGGCGGCGACGATCATGCGCTGGCGGCTACCTTTCCCGTTGCGGCCACAGTGCCGGAGGGCTGGTATGTCGTAGGCAGCGTGGCGTCAGCAGACCATGATCACAACGGAGTCTTGGTGGATGGCAAGGTGTGGGAATCATCCGCTGGCTTTGATCACTTCCGCTCGCCAAGACCGTCGGAGGCGCGCAGATGACCCTGCCTACCGCTCGGGTGCTGACGATTGCTGGTTCGGACTCCGGTGGGGGAGCAGGGATTCAGGCCGATCTGAAGACAATGCTGGTTCACGGCGTTCACGGGATGACGGTGCTCACGGCCGTGACCGCGCAGAACTCTGTTGGCGTTCAGGGCATCTGGCCGCTTCCGCCGGACGCTATCCGGGCACAGTTCCACAGCGTGGTCGATGACATCGGCGTTGATGCGATCAAGATCGGCATGCTCGGCAGTGCCGACACGGTCGGGTGCGTAGCGGACCTGGTCGCCAATGTTGATCCGCCGGTGCCGCTGATCGTCGATCCAGTCTGCGTCAGCAAGCACGGTGATCGGCTTATTGATCATGAGGCGCTCGGCGCACTCCGCACGCTGTTGTTTTGCTACGCCACAGTGATCACTCCGAATCTGGACGAGGCCGCAGTGCTGACCGGTCGTGCCGCTCAGACATCGGCAGCGGAGCTGGCTGATCTGCTCCTTGCTGACGGCCCGAGGTGGGTGTTGATCAAAGGTGGCCATCGGGAGGGTGATGCGATCGACTATTTGAAGAGCCAAGACGGCCGTAATTTCAGCTACCGCGCGGCGCGGGCCGACAACCGGCATACCCACGGAACTGGATGCACACTTGCCTCAGCGCTGGCCAGCCACCTCGCACGTGGCGCTGACGTACCGGAGGCCATGGCGCTCGCGAAGGCGTATGTCACCGGAGCCATTGCAGCCGGCTTCGCGCTTGGTAGCGGCATCGGTCCGACAGATCACCTATGGCAGTTGCGAGACCACCTGCCGACCTCGTACGAGGCGCCCGGCGTGTGACCCCGGGTATCGGCCGTTGATCTTGTAACCTCACCAATATGGCGACCCGCGCGTCTTCCCCACCGCGGTCCCGCAGCCGAGCTGGATCCTCCCAGCGCGCGAAACCGCGGTCGACCGGAAGCAAGAGAGCCACGCCTGCCGTGGCGGCACAAGCCAAGCCTGCTCGTCGGCGGTCGAGCAGCAACCGGTCACGGAGTCGTCGACAGCGTCGTTCCGTCCTCGATCAGCTCGGTCTCGGCCTTGCCGCACTCGTGGGCGGCCTAGCCCACGGCGTAGGCCGCGCCGCGCGGCGTGTTGGACCTGCGGTGGAGGATGTCGACCCGGCATTGCGGCGCGACGGAATTGGCCTTTTCCTGTTGGGCACTGCGATCGTCGTGGGCGCTGCAGTCTGGTGGGGGCTGCCGGGTGTGGTTGGTCATGCCATTTTCATCGGTGTCGCCAGCACCATCGGGACGCTCTGCTACCTGGCGCCACTGCTCCTGGCGTTGATGGCCTGGCGAACCTTGCGGCATCCGGATCGCAACGGCCCACTGGGCCGGCAGCTGATTGGCTGGAGCGCGATCATGCTCGGGTTACTGGGCTTGATCAACATCGCGCGCGGGCTACCGCGCACCAACGAGCCGGAACGACTCCGAAGCGCTGGCGGCATCATCGGCTACATTTCCTCCAGCTTGCTCTCCGACCTGTTGACGGTCTATGTCGCCGTTCCGTTACTGATCTTGCTGTTGCTGTTCGGTGTGCTCGTTGTGGTCGGTGTTCCGCTGCATCAGATTCCCGATCGAGTGCGCGCGGCACGAGCCCGGCTGGGGCGCCAGCCCGTAGTGATCGAAGGCGAGGTGGTTCGTGCGCTGGAGCACGGTGGCGCTCAGGCGTACGAGACTCCGGTGATCGGCGATCGAGTGGGACAACGACGGCCGCGGGGGGCAGCAGATGGTCCCGAGGCAGAATCAGCGCCGGATTCTCCGGACGCAGATGACGAGTCCTCCGCGGAGTCGCGTCGCATGGTGACCGCAGGACTGCCGCCTGGTGTAACGGTGCATGGGGTTGACGGTGAGGAGCTGGAGGCTCCGCCCCATACGCCCATGCCGCAGCGTGTGGAGCAACTCCAGCTGTCCGGCGACGTGCAATACCTGCTTCCGGACGCGGCCACCCTGAGGCATGGCAGTGTGCACAAAGCGCGTACCAACGCATCGGACGCCGTTGTCCATCAGTTGAGTGAAGTGTTGCTCCAGTTCGAGATCGACGCACATGTGACTGGCTACAGCCGTGGTCCGACGGTCACTCGTTACGAGGTGGAGCTGGGCCCAGCGGTGAAGGTGGAGAAGGTCACGGCACTGAGCCGCAACATCGCGTACGCGGTGGCCAGCGCCGATGTCCGCATCCTGTCTCCGATCCCCGGAAAGTCCGCCATCGGCATTGAGATTCCCAACTCTGACAAGGAAGTTGTCTCCCTTGGGGACGTGCTGCGGTCGGCCCGAGCCAGAAATGATCACCATCCAATGACGGTCGGTCTGGGTAAGGATGTCGAGGGTGGCTTCGTGGTGGCGAACCTGGCCAAGATGCCGCATCTGCTGGTAGCCGGGGCGACCGGCTCGGGCAAGTCAAGCTTCATCAATTCCATGATCACGTCGATCATGATGCGGGCCACGCCCGATGAGGTTCGGATGCTCCTGGTCGACCCGAAGCGTGTCGAGCTGACGGCGTACGAAGGGGTTCCGCACCTGGTGACGCCGATCATCACCCATCCCAAGAGGGCAGCCGAAGCGCTGCAGTGGGTCGTCCGTGAAATGGACCTGCGTTACGACGATCTGGCACGGTTCGGTTTCCGGCATGTCGATGATTTCAACAAGGCGGTACGCACCGGCTCGGTGAAGCCGACGACAGGTGCCGCAAGCGTTGGTGAACCGTCGCTCCCGCTGGAGTCGGCACCGGATCGAGCCGTCACTCCGTATCCGTACCTGGTCGTGATCGTGGATGAGCTGGCGGACCTGATGATGGTGGCTCCGCGCGATGTGGAGGACTCGATCGTCCGCATCACCCAGCTTGCCCGGGCGGCAGGAATTCATCTTGTCTTGGCGACCCAGCGACCCAGTACCGATGTGGTCACGGGGCTGATCAAGGCGAACGTGCCCAGCCGCCTGGCATTCGCCACATCGTCGATGACCGACTCGCGAGTGATCTTGGATCAGCCCGGCGCGGAGAAGCTGGTTGGTCAGGGGGACGGGCTCTTTCTTCCCATGGGATCGAGCAAACCCATCCGCATCCAAGGTGCCTGGGTCACCGAGCCGGAGGTCCGATCTGTCGTCAGCCACGTCAGCGGCCAGCTCAAGCCGACCTACCGCGAGGACGTCATCGCTGCCTCCGAGTCATCGACCCGGGTGGCGGAAGACATCGGTGATGATCTCGGCCTCGTGCTTCAGGCGGTAGAGCTCGTCGTAACCCTGCAACTTGGATCGACGTCGATGCTGCAGCGGAAGCTGCGCGTTGGGTTTGCCAAGGCGGGACGGCTGATGGACATCCTCGAAACCCGCGGCATCGTTGGGCCATCTGAAGGATCCAAGCCCCGCGAGGTTCTCGTTACGGCGGATGAGCTGGAAGTGGTCATGGAGAACCTCCGGCTGGGTTAGCCGGGAGCAGTCGGCACGGGTCGGCGGCGACCACGGACCGCTGGCACATCGCCACATCGGTCATACTGGACGGCAATGGATGAATCCGCCGCGTTCGCCGTTCGGGCTGGCAGCCGCCGCCCGACAAGCGCAGAGCCGTCGGCAGTGCACCTCATCACACTTGGCTGCGCGCGCAACGACGTTGACTCCGAGGAACTTGCGGCACAGCTGGACAGCGGCGGGTTCAGGCTCGTGGCTGATCCGCTCGAGGCGGATGCGGTGCTGGTCAATACCTGCGGTTTCATCGAGGCAGCCAAGAAGGACTCGATCGACACAGTGCTGGCAGCTGCCGATCTGAAGGGCGCTGGCCAGGCCAAGGCGGTGGTGGCCGTCGGATGCCTCGCGGAGCGTTACGGACGTGAGCTCGCCGACTCGCTCCCCGAGGCGGATGCTGTCCTCGGTTTCGACGATTACGCCGATATTGCCGACCGGCTTCGAACGATCCTGGCCGGCGAAAGCCATCCGGCTCATCGGCCACGCGATCGGCGCGCCCTGTTGCCGCTGGCACCTTCCGCGCGACCCGCGGCCGCTGACGGTGTAACGATTCCTGGGCATGGGCATGTTGGCGGTGTCGGTCCAGCCAGCGGCCCGCGGACGTTCCGGCGCCGACTCGAAGGCGGCGCTTCGGCGCCGCTGAAGATCGCCTCGGGTTGTGATCGGCGTTGCACGTTCTGTGCCATTCCGTCTTTTCGTGGCGCGTACCTCTCAAGGCCGGCTGCCGACATCGTGGCCGAAGCGGCGTGGCTCGTCGAGCACGGGGTGCGCGAGGTCTTTCTGGTCAGTGAGAACTCCTCCAGCTACGGCAAGGATCTTGGCGACATCCGGATGCTCGAGCGGCTGCTCAGCGACCTGTCCGACATGGAAGGACTGTGCTGGGTTCGGGTTTCTTATCTGCAGCCTGCCGAGATGCGACCGAGCCTGATCGAGGTGATGGCGAGTACGCCGAAGGTGGTGCCGTACTTTGATCTGTCGTTCCAGCATGCCGCTCCGGGCGTGCTCCGTCGGATGCGACGCTTCGGTGGCGCCGAATCATTCCTGACACTGATCTCATCGATCCGAAAGCTGGCGCCGTCCGCGGGGATTCGCAGCAATGTGATCTGCGGCTTCCCGGGCGAGACCGAGGCCGACGTTGAGGTGCTGTGCAACTTCCTCGCCGATGCTGAGTTGGACGCGATCGGCGTGTTCGGCTACTCATCTGAGGAGGGGACGGAAGCCTGCGGGCTGGATGGCCAGCTTCCGCCCGAGGAGATAGCAACGCGCCGGGCGCGTGTGGCAGATCTTGCCGAGGAGCTGGTTGCGCAGCGCGCAGCGGAGCGAATCGGAGAGCGGGTGGAGGTGCTGGTCGAGGAGGCCGACGGTGAGGTCGTCGGCCGCGCCGCTCACCAGGGTCCGGAGGTCGATGGCAATGTCTCGTTGATCACCAGCGATCACCTCGCCCGAGGGGATCTTGTGAACGCCCTGGTTTGCGACAGCGAGGGGATCGATCTCGTTGCCACGACGATTCTTGATCAGCAGAGGCCTCACCGAGGTAGCAGGAATCCAGGTCACCATGATTGACGACGCGCATCACGCCGATGCTGGGTCCGACAAGCTCCGACGAACCCCAGACCCAGACGCCCTGGCGCCGAGCGAGACACATCCTGTCGGGCCGATCGCCGAGCCCGAGACGAGTCCGTGGAATCTGCCGAACGCACTTACCGCGTTTCGGATTGTTCTTGTCCCCATCTTCGCCTGGATGCTGCTGACTCATCCAGAGCAGCCATGGTGGCGGTTCTGCACTGCGGTGATCTTCGGTGTGGCGATCTTGACCGACACGCTTGACGGATACCTGGCCCGTAAACACAACATCATTACGCGCTTCGGCAAGCTGGCCGATCCGATCGCGGACAAGGCGCTCACCGGCATGGCGTTCATCGGGCTGTCGATCATTGACGAGCTTCCCTGGTGGGTGACGATTACGATCTTGGTCCGCGAATGGGGGATTACCATCATGCGCTTTGTGGTGCTCCGCTATGGCGTGATGGCTGCGGGTCGCGGCGGCAAGGTCAAGACCGTGACCCAGGCGATTGCGGTGATCCTGTATTTGCTCCCGCTACCGG
>DASVEX010000124.1:0-3348 GCA_036380335.1 Propionibacteriaceae bacterium
TCGACGGCAACGGGTACTCGCTGCCATTCGCTGTCACTGGCAATCCCAAGCTGCGCGGCGGAGACGTCACCGTGGACGCGGCGGAGTCCAGCCAGTTCCTCAGCGGTCTGCTCCTTGCGGGTGCTCGATACACCGACGGCATCGACATCCGACACGTTGGCGGAGAGATTCCCTCACTCCCCCACATCCAGATGACCCTGGCAATGTTGCGCGCCCGCGGCGTCGACATTGACGACACCATCACACATCGCTGGATCGTCTCGCCCGGCACGATCCGAGGTGTTGACACCACGATCGAGCCCGACCTCTCCAATGCCGCACCGTTTCTGGCAGCGGCCGCCCTCACCGGCGGAACGGTCACGGTTGCAAACTGGCCAAGCGAAACCATCCAGCCCGGAGATGCGATCCGCGGGATCCTGCAGCACTTCGGTGCCGAGGTCAGCCTGGAAGGCAACCTCCTGCACGTAGCGGGAACCGATCACATCCACGGCGTTGATCTTGATCTGAGCGGGGCTGCCGAGCTGACCCCGGTCGTCGCGGCCATTGCAGCGCTGGCCGATGACACCAGCCACCTGCGAGGCATCGCCCACATCCGCGGCCACGAGACCGATCGGCTTAACGCCCTCGAGACTGAACTGAACCGGCTCGGCGGTCACGTCCGCCAAAACCACGACGGATTGACCATCCATCCGCGAATCTTGGGCGGCGACCTGTGGCATACCTACGCTGATCATCGAATGGCCCAGGCCGGGGCTCTGCTGGGTCTGGTGGTTCCGGAGATCGTCGTGGATGATATCGGCTGCACCGGCAAGACGATGCCGGAGTTCGAGCAGCTCTGGACGGCGATGATCAACGACTCCGTGCAGGAGTCAGATGGCGAGACGATCTCGCGGTGACGCAGGTCGGCGTACGCGACGACGACTACAAGGCTTTCGAGCGACCCGGACGTCGCAGCAACAGGCCGCGTACCAAGGACCGCCCAGACTATGCCGATGCCGACATCGGCATGATCATCACGGTCGATCGGGGCCGTTACCGGGTGCTTATCGCTGATCGCGACGTCAGCGCAACGAAGGCGCGCCAACTCGGCCGCACGGGTGTCATTGTCGGCGATCAGGTTCGGGTCGTCGGCGACACGTCCGGCGCGGAGGGCACCTTGGCTCGCATCGTCGGGGTCGAGGAACGCACCACCGTGCTACGGCGTACGGCCGATGACGACGACCCGTACGAGCGCCCGATCGTGGCCAACGCCGACCAGCTCGTGATCGTCACTGCCCTTGCGGATCCGCCACCCCGGGTCGGAATGATCGACCGTCTACTGGTGGCGGGGTACGACGCTGGAATCCAGCCATTGCTGTGCCTCACCAAGGCAGATCTCGCGGCACCTGACGAGCTCATCGCGCAATATGAGCCGCTCGGCGTTCCGGTGCAGGTGACATTCCCGGGCACCGATCTGGATCCGCTGCGCGAACGGCTCCGAGGGCACCGCAGCGTCTTCGTCGGCCACTCGGGTGTCGGCAAGTCGACGCTGGTCAATGCGTTGATCCCCGGCGCCGGTCGAGCGATAGGTGAGGTCAGCGCGGTAACCGGGCGCGGCAGGCACATCTCCTCCTCGGCGATCGCACTTCGGCTCCCAGACACTACGAACTCCTGGGTGATCGACACCCCTGGCGTCCGGTCTTTCGGCCTCAGCCACGTGAGCCGCGACCGAATCATCTCCGCCTTCGACGACCTGCGGCTCATCACCGAAGAATGCCCACGCGGTTGCCGGCACGATCACGCTGCGCCCGAGTGCGCGCTGGACGCTGCCGTCGCGAATGGACGTCTCTCAGCCGCCCGGCTTGAGTCTTTCCGCCGGATGCTCGGTTCCGGCCAGTAGCGTAGGCACATGCCCGTCCCCGACGCCGCGCGAACAGGGCCTGATGCTGCGCTCCACCGAGGCTTGACCGACGACCTTCGACTCGCCCATCTGCTCGCCGATGACGCCGACTCGATCACCATGAGCCGCTTCAAGTCGCTCGACCTGCACGTGACCTCCAAACCCGATCTCACGCCGGTTTCCGATGCCGATACCGCTGCTGAGCAGGCCATCCGTCGCACCCTTGGTCGGGCCCGACCACGCGATGCGGTGCACGGCGAGGAGATGGCCGACACCGGATGGGGCCCGCGTCGGTGGGTGATCGACCCGATCGATGGCACCAAGAATTTCGTCCGCGGTGTGCCGGTCTGGGGAACCCTGATTGCATTGATGATCAATGATGAGCCGGCGGTGGGGGTCGTCAGCGCGCCCGCGCTGGGCCGGCGATGGTGGGCCAGCCTGGGCGGCGGGGCGTATGCCGGGAAGTCCTTGATGTCGGCTACCGCGATTCACGTATCGAACGTGGCCAGCATCGAGGATGCCTCACTGAGCTATGCCTCCATCTCTGCCTGGGTGGATTCACACCAGGGCCAGCAATTCGTCGACCTGCTGCGGCGCTGCTGGCGGACCCGCGCGTACGGGGACTTCTGGTCGTACATGCTGCTTGCCGAGGGTGCCGTCGATATCGCCTGCGAGCCCGAGTTGGCGCTGCACGACATGGCGGCGTGCTCGGTCATCGTGACCGAGGCGGGTGGAAAGTTCACTGATCTTGACGGGTATCCCGGGCCGCTGGGCACCGGCGGATACGCCACCAATGGTCGGCTGCACGATGCCGTGCTGCAGCAGCTTGCTCTCGACATCGATGGCGACAACGATCATGATGATGATCAAGGAACCGGTAGTCGCCCCTAGCCCTGACCCGGACGCAACAGCTGATCGGATCATTGGTGTGCTGCTCGCCGCCGGAGCCGGGCGCCGCGCCGGTGGTCCGAAAGCGCTACGAGTCGACCCCGACGGCACGTCATGGCTGCTCCGCTCGATCACGGTGCTGAGGGATGGCGGCTGCGACGCGGTCGTGGTTGTCGTGGGTTCCGAGGCTGACCGCGCGAGAGATGTTCTCGCCCGTTCGGGCTTCGCAGCGGATCGGGGTGTGACCGTAGTCGATGCTCCAGATTGGCAACAGGGCATGGGTAGCTCCTTGCGGCGTGGCCTGTTTGCCGCCCAGCGCGACCCCGGAGTCGCGGTGCTGCTGCACCTTGTCGACTTGCCCGATGTCACGGCTGAGGTGGTACGCCGCCTGCTCCGCAATGCTCCGCCTGGCCCGGCCGTTTTGGCCCGCGCCACCTACCGCGGGCAGCCCGGGCACCCCGTCCTCATCGGCCGCGACCATCTGCCGTCGATCGTGGCGGGTCTGGGCGGAGACACTGGTGCCAAGGACTACCTCGCACAACATGACGCCGATGGTGTGGAATGTGGTGATCTGGCCAGCG
>DASVEX010000125.1:0-4409 GCA_036380335.1 Propionibacteriaceae bacterium
AGCTGGTTTGAAAACTTGATGCCGCGTGGTGTGCGCCGGGACGACAACTACGTGGTTGTGCCACAACGGAATTCGTAGTATCAAGTACTCTACGGGTAACCCGCCATATTCGTTTCCGCCGTATTCCCTCCGATGCGGAGCAATGATCAAAACCTGTGGGTGACCGGGGAGGGAGTACCTTCCCGGATGATCCGATTCGCAGGTTTGATCAAGCCTGGCGCGCCAACGCCGGGTGGGAAGGTACGTTCCCATGCTCAAGGTAGTCCAGGGCGGCGAGGAGTCCGACGGCGGCACGGCCGGGTTCCGGTCGTTGATCGACGAGATCGTGCGTGACGGTGCGCGGAAGATGCTGGCCGCGGCGTTGCAGGCCGAGGTGGCGGCGTATGTGAAGCAGTTCGCCGACCAGGTCGACGAGGACGGTCGTCGACTGGTGGTCCGCAATGGCTACCACCAGCCGCGCATGGTGGTGACCAGCGCGGGTGCGGTGGAGGTGAAAGCGCCGCGGGTGAACGACAAGCGGACGGACCCGGAAACCGGCGAGCGGCAGCGGTTCTCTTCGGCGATCCTGCCCGCATGGGCGCGACGTTCCCCGCAGATCACCGAGGTTTTGCCGCTGCTGTACCTGCACGGCCTGTCCTCAGGCGACTTCGCTCCGGCGCTCGAGCAGTTCCTCGGCACAGGCGCGGGCCTGTCGGCATCATCGATCACCCGGCTGACGACGCAGTGGCGGGACGAGGCCCGCGCCTTCGCCGCCCGCGACCTCTCGGGCGTGGACTATGTCTACCTGTGGGCCGACGGGATTCACCTGAAAATACGGTTGGAGCAGGAGAAACTGTGTCTGCTG
Source organism: Propionibacteriaceae bacterium (assembly GCA_036380335.1). Classification (GTDB taxonomy): domain Bacteria; phylum Actinomycetota; class Actinomycetes; order Propionibacteriales; family Propionibacteriaceae; genus Microlunatus. The sequence continues at coordinate 845 of DASVEX010000125.1, forward strand.
GTGATGATCGGGGTGCGCGCGGACGGACGCAAGGAGCTCGTCGCGCTGACCGACGGGTTCCGCGAGTCGCACGAGTCGTGGGCCGACCTGCTGCGCGACTGCCGCCGCCGCGGCATGCGCGCCCCGATCCTCGCGGTCGGCGACGGTGCGCTGGGCTTCTGGAAAGCGCTACGCGACGTCTTCCCGCAGACGAAGGAGCAGCGTTGTTGGTTCCACAAGCAGGCGAATGCCCTTGCTGCGCTTCCGAAGTCGGCACATCCGGGCGCGCTGGCGGCGATGAAGGAAATCTACAACGCCGAGGACGCCGACAAGGCGCGGGCGGCGATCACCGCGTTCGAACGAGACTACGGCGCGAAGTTCCCGAAGGCCGTCGCGAAGATCGTCGACGACGCCGACGTGCTGCTGGAGTTCTACCACTACCCGGCGGAGCATTGGATCCATCTGCGCACGACGAACCCCATCGAATCTACTTTCGCGACAGTGCGTTTGAGGAGCAAGGTCACCAAGGGGCCGGGCTCGCGGGCGGCCGGGCTCGCGATGGCGTTCAAGCTGATCGAGGCCGCTGAGGCACGCTGGCGCGCTGTGAACGCGCCGCACCTGGTCGCCCTCGTTCGGGCCGGAGCTGTGTTCGAGAAGGGCAAACTCATAGAACGACCGGTCGATTCGTCAACTACGAAGGGGGCCGCCTGACGCTCGCCCATCCACAAGGATTTGACAATATCTCGTGTGGCGTCGCGATGAGTTTTGCCCTCCGGTGCAGTCTGATCTGCATGGGCAAACTCATCTATGGCTTCAACGTGTCGGTGGACGGGTACATCGCCGACGCACAAGGCAACATCGACTGGTCCGATCCGAGCGAAGAACTGCACCAGTACTGGAACGACTTCGAGCGGGAGACCGCCCTATCGTTCTACGGGCGGCGGCTCTACGAACTGATGTCCGCGTACTGGCCGACCGCCGACAAGACCCCGGACGCCACCCCTTTGATCGTTGACTTCGCCCGCATCTGGCGCGACATGCCCAAGGTCGTGTTCTCGCGCACCCTGGAGTCCGTCGACTGGAACTCCCGCCTGGAACGCGGCGACCCGGTCGAGGTGGTAACGAAGCTGAAAGCCGAAACCGACGGCAGGCTGGAGGTGGCCGGCGCGACGCTGGCCGCACCGATCGTGCAGGCCGGACTGGTGGATGAGTACCGGATCGTGGTCACGCCCACCGCCGTGGGCGGCGGCACACCGTTCTTCCCGACACTGCCGTCATGGATCTCGCTGCGACTGTTGGAGAACCGCACCTTCCCGGGCGGCACGGTCCTGCTGCGCTACGAGGCGAAACACGACTGATCGGACATGCACAGACAGGTGACGTGCGGATGCACTACGAGATACACGAATCGTCGAGCGGCACCCCGTTACTGCTGTTGCACGGCGGCCTGTTCGACATCCACCAGCAGTTCGGCGAACTGCTACCCGGGAAACTCGACGACCCGCCAACCACCGAGGAGGCCGCCTGAAACTCGCTCATCCACAGGTCTTGACAATATCTCCAGGCAGCGTTATCAGACGCGGTAATTGCTTGTAGGACCGGCCTTCTCACGCCAGGTTGACGTAACGGAGCTTATCCGGCATTCACTGATGGGGGCTCAGGCCGCCGGCAAAGCGCACCGCAGTCGCGGCGGCCACTACGACGTCTACCAAGGGGGCCAGAGCTTCGACGACGTGATCCAAGTCGAGCTCGAATTCCTCCACCGGCACACCAAGAAGGCCGACTGAATGTTCGTTCGACCCCACTGATCAGCCGCCCTACGTTCCGAAGAGGGCGATCGCTGCGCGCGGATCTCCAAATGCGTTGAAACACAACATGATAACGAAAGCGTAGACCTTTTTCATGAATAACGAATGCTATCCATGAGTAACTGCTCCGTGCCGGATGAGCGGACCTATGGAGTGACGGGCGGGCGGACGAAGTCAGTTGGGCGCTAGCCATGCCATCGCGGCGACGACCAGAGCCTGGGTTCCAGTGTCGAGGGTGGGCTGGATCACGGGGGCGAAGGCGGGGGAGTGATTGACCGGGATGTCTTGGTCGATTTGTCCGTGGTCAGCGGCATTCTGGTAGGCGACAGGGTCAATGCCGCCGATGCCCCAGTAGGTGTAGGGCGCGCCGAGGGCGGTCGGAATGTCGCTGAAGTCTTCGCTTGCAGTCTGCATTGGCAGCGTCTGGCAACGGCCCCCGAAAAACGTTGTGAGTGCATCACTTACGCGAGTGGTTGTCGGGAGGTCGTTGTCCGTCAACGGGTATTGGTCGAAAACTTCAAATTCGGGTTCTCTGGGCGATCCGGAGGCCTGGCATTCGGCGGTGACGATTCGCCGGATGGCGTCGAGCATTGTGGTCCGCGTCTGTTCGCTGTAGGTGCGGATGTTCAGCTGTAGCTCGGCACGGTCAGGTATCACGTTGCTTTTGCTTCCGGCTTGGATGCTGCCGACGGTCAATACGGCGGACTCCCCGGGCGCTACTTCCCGCGCGATGATCGTCTGCAGCCGAATGACGATCATCGCGGCGAGGACCACCGGGTCGACGGCGGCTTGCGGCATCGAACCGTGCGCGCCGCGGCCGTAGACGGTGATGCGCATGCTGTCGGCAGCTGACAGCACAGCCCCGGCACGGGTGCCAACCTGGCCGGCGGGCGCAGGCAGGACGTGCTGGGCGAATGCCACATCGACTGGGGGCAGCAGGTTTGCAAGACGGTCGTCGACCATTGCGCGGGCGCCGTCGGCTGTCTCCTCAGCAGGCTGAAAGAGTGTGATCAGGGTGCCGCTCCAGTGATCGCAGCCATCAGCGAAGAGTTGGGCCGCCCCGAGCAGCGCGGCGACGTGTACGTCGTGTCCGCAGGCATGCATGACCGGTACCTCGTTGCCATTGGTGTCGGTGGTTGCACGGTGCTGGCGTAATCGAGTCCGGTGGCCTCTTTCACCGGTAAGGCGTCCATGTCGGCTCGCAGCAGCACCGTGGGGCCCGGTCCGTTGCGTAGCACTCCGATGACGCCAGTGCCGCCGATTCGGTCGTGGACGTCATAGCCGCGATCGCGCAGCCGGGCGGCGACTTTGCCGGCGGTCTCGAACTCCTGATGCGACAGCTCTGGATGGGCGTGCAGATCGCGGTAGAAGTCCTCCTGCCAGTCTCGTATCGTCGACAACCCGCGCAGCAATGCCTCTACGGCAGTCGATGAATCGGTCATGGTGCTCTCCGATCGCGAACCGATACCGACACGGGGCCGGTACGGGCGGGGTATACCTCGGGCCATGTCCATCGAAACTCCGCTGCTGTTGGCGCTGGACTTCACCGGCACCTTGGTGTTCGCCCTCAACGGCGCGCTGACCGCGGTGCGGGCCGAACGGCTCGACATCTTCGGAGTGATCACCCTTGGCATGTTCACCGGACTCGGTGGCGGCGTGATCCGCGACGTCCTGCTCGACGCCCTGCCTCCGGCCACGTTTCTCGACTGGCGCTATCTGGCGCTGGCAGCCGGTGGCGGGCTGATTGCGTTCATCCTTAGCCGCCGGCTGGAACGACT
>DASVEX010000126.1:0-7159 GCA_036380335.1 Propionibacteriaceae bacterium
GGAGCTCTTGGGACATCAGGGGGGCGGCGGTCAGGCCGCCATCGCCGTCACCGACAATGGTCAGCTGGTGCCGGCGGATGGCAGTCAAGGCCGGATCAGCATCCTGACCGTGCACGGTAAGGTCTCGGGGGCCACGGAGCAGGTGCTCGTGTGGCTGCCGCCGCAGTACGACGCCGCTGGCGAAAAGAGAACCAGGTTCCCAGTCATCATGGCGCTGCCGGGCCAACCTGGCACACCAGCAGGAATCTTCAAGACCCTCGACCTGGGCAGCAACGCCATGCAGATGATCAAATCCGGCCAAGTCAAACCATTCGTCGCGGTGATACCGCCGCTTTCCATCGCGCAGCCACGAGATACCGAATGCACCGACATCCCGCGAGGTCCGCAGGCGGACTCCTGGCTGGCTACCGACGTCCGAGAGGCAGTGATCAAGCGCTTCCGTGTTACTCCCGCACATTGGTCAACGATCGGCTGGAGTACCGGTGCCTTTTGCGCCAGCAAGATGCTGCTACGCCACCCAACCTCGTTTGTGGCGGCTGCCAGCATTGGTGGCTACTTCAGCGCAGAGCAGGACCATTCAACCGGCAACCTGTTCAACCACAGCCGGGCCCTGCGCAACGAGAACTCCCCGCTGTGGTTGATCAAGCACACCCTCGCCTACCCAGTTCACCTGTTGATCATCACCTCAAAAGGTGACCGCGAGTCGTGGGACGGTGTGCATTATGCCGATGCTAGGAAAGCCATCGCCGCTGCGAGCGGCATCCCTGGTGTCAGCACGATCGTGCTGCCCAGCGGCGGCCACAACTTCAGCACGTACGCCCCGACTGTCGGTCCGGCGCTCGGCTGGCTGAGCAAGAACGCCGGGCTCTAATCCGCGCTGAGCCCGTCGAAGCACAGCACCTCGTCGTTCTTCGACAAGCTCACGGCACATTGCCGCCGACACGCTCAGCGCTCCGGCCCCACGACGTTGGGAACCGCTCCGCCATAGCGCCGGTCCCGTGCGGCGTACTGCTCGATCGCCCGCCACAAGTCACGGCGATCGAAGTCGGGCCACAGTCGATCAAGGAAAACCAACTCCGCGTACGCGCTCTGCCAGAGTAGGAAGTTGGACGTTCGCTGCTCTCCAGACGAGCGGACGAACAGGTCGACATCGGGGATATCAGGTTCGTCGAGAAATTGTCGGAAGCGTTCCTCGGTGAGCTTTCGCGGATCGAGTCGTCCCTCAGCGGCCAGCTGCGCGATTCGCCGCGTAGCGTCGACGATCTCGGCACGGCCTCCGTAGTTCACGCAGAACTGCAGGGTCAGCACGTCGTTGCCGACGGTGCGGCGTTCGGCATCTTCCAGTTCGCTGATCACACTGCGCCACAGCCTCGGCCTTCGGCCGGCCCAACGCACCCGGACGCCCATGGCGTCAAGCTGGTCTCGCCGCCTTCTGATCACGTCGCGGTTGAAGCCCATCAGCCAGCGAACCTCATCAGGCGAGCGGTTCCAGTTCTCGGTGGAAAAGGCGTACGCGGAGAGGTACTTGACTCCGATCTCGATGGCCCCCTCGATCACGTCGAGGAGCGAAGCCTCACCGCGGGCATGGCCCTCGGTACGTGGCAGGTTCCGCGCCTTCGCCCAGCGGCCATTGCCATCCATCACGATCGCGACATGGGTTGGCAGCCGGTCTCGAGGTATCTGCGGAGGACGGGCGCCGCTGGGGTGGGGGGGCGGCGACCGAAACTCCGCGAAACCGGAGTCGTCAGAGCCGGTGTTCCTCCTGCGACTTTGAGCCGCCCGCGGCGCCGTCCTCGAAAGCTTGGCCACGTCAGGGACAATATCGAGGTGCCGACCTATCGCGACGAAGCCGTAGTGCTTCGCACGCACAAGCTCGGCGAAGCTGATCGGATCATCACCCTGTTGAGCCGACGCCACGGCAAGATTCGCGCGGTAGCGAAGGGCGTGCGGCGTACCACGTCGAAGTTCGGCGCGCGGCTCGAACCGTTCTCCCACATTGATCTGCAGCTGGCGGTCGGTCGCTCGCTCGACGTGATCACTCAGGTTGAATCGCTGGACGCCTTCGGCGAGCCGCTGACTGACAACTATCCCGCCTATACGGCGGGGCAGGTGATGCTGGAAACGGCAGATCGGCTGGTGGTCGAGGAAGCTGAGCCGGCGGTGCAGCAATACCTGCTTCTCGTCGGCGCCCTACGCGCGCTCAACGACGGCACGTCGGACGGACGACGCCCACCGACGTTGATCTTGGACTCCTACCTGCTACGAGCCCTGGGCATGGCCGGCTACGCGCCATCGTTCTTCGATTGCGCGCGCTGTGGTCTCGCAGGACCGCATCGAGCATTCTCGCCAGCTTTGGGCGGGGCCGTCTGCGAACGCTGCCGCCCCGCGGGAGCCGCACGGCCCGCCCCCGAGACTTTGGCCTTGCTGGGTGCGTTGCTCGAGGGGCGCTGGCGGGACACACGCCAAGTGACTGATCAAGTCGCACGGGAGGCCAGCGGAATTACGGCTGCTTTCCTCGCGTGGCACCTGGACCGCAATCTCAGATCTCTGGCGCATGTCGAGCGTTGACCCGAGGTGGACTCCACCGCACGAGTCACAGCCGTACATCGCCGCACCCCCGCCGCCGTCAGTTCCGCCCCCGCCCGTTCCGCCCGGGCAGCCAATCGTGGCGCCGGCCTCGATTGCGGCTCCGCCGGCGCCCGTGCAACGGCCGCATCGGATCGCATATCTCCTCGCGGCGATCATGCCGCTGATCCTGCTCGCCGTGCTAGCTACGCCACTCGGGGTGGCATGGATCATCGCCCGGCAACACCAGAGCCCTGCCAGCTCGACGACGCCACCCCCGCTGAATCCCAACGCCACAGACGGTGAGCCTGGCCTTGGCGATCCGTACTACCCGCAGGCCGGCAACAGCGGCTACGACGTCACCAAGTATCAGATCATGATCAATTGGGATCCGGCGACCCAGTCGATCACTGGCACGACGACGATCAGCGCGCGGGCTACTCAGCAACTCAACTCGTTCTACGTCGACCTCGCACTGCATACCGACAAAGTCACGGTCAACGGCGTGCCTGCGGAAGCGGCTGCCCGAGGATTCTCCGACGTCTACATCAAACCCGCGCAACCGATCGCCATCGGCAGCACGTTCCAGGTGGTCGTCAACTACTCGGGCAAGCCGGGCGAGATCAAACAGGGCGACCTACAACCATGGCTGGCCACTGACGGTGAGTGGATCGTCGCGGGAGAGCCAGAAAGCTCGGCATGGTGGTACCCCGCCAATGATCATCCGTCCGATCCGGCCTTGATGGACGTTGCGATCCGTGTGCCTGCCGGCATGAAGGCCATCAGCGTAGGCCGGCTCGAATCGGCTGACGCGGGGAATGAAAAGAACTTCGACACCTGGCACTGGCTCGCACGGCAGCCGATGGCGTCGTACCTGAACTTCATGGCCATCGGCCAGTTTGAGCTCAAGCAGGGCGTCGATCATGGCCTTCCGTACGTCTACGCAGTGTCAGAGAAGCTGACGGCCGAGCAGCGGAAGACGGCGTTCGCCGCGCTGCTGACCACAGGTCGACGGATTCGCACCCTCGAGAGAATGTTCGGCCCCTACCCCTTCACCGAGCTGGGCGGCATTGTGCCGGCGCATCGGCTCTGGTTCGGCGGGCTGGAGACCCAGACTCGGCCGGTCTATGAGGCGAGGTCGATCTTGAACCGCGGCTTCGAGCCCGGCCTGCTCGACCACGAGCTCGCCCACATGTGGTTCGGCGACAACGTCACCGTGCGGCAATGGAATGACATCTTCACGACGGAGGGGTACGCGTCCTGGGCTCAGTGGGGAGCTACCGAGCTGACCGGGGGCCGTAAGGCCAATGACGCCTTAAACCGGGCTTATGACCGCCTCAAGGACAACGATGCTTTCTGGAAGATCACGATGATCGACCCGGGCAGATCGCATCTGTTCGACGCAGTCTATGTACGCGGCCCGATGGCGCTGCAGGCGTTACGCAATGTGATTGGCGATCAGGCATTCTTCTCGCTGGCCAAGGACTGGGCTCAAGATCCCGGGAGTCGCACGCTCGAGGAGTGGATGGCCGCAGCCCAGGCGCACACGACAATTGATCTTGGCCCCTTCTTCCGGGCCTGGATCTACTCCCCCACTGCTCCGGCTCGTACAGCCGCGAACGGCTTTCGAGAATGAAAATTCCCGCCGTACGTGACGACGGGAACCTTCATTTCGATGGGAAGCGGCAGCTACCTGACTCGGTTGATGGCCGAGGTGACGGCCTTGAGCGAGGCAGTGACGATGTTTGCGTCCATGCCCACTCCCCATACGACCATGCTGTCTTCGCCTTGCCCGACTTCGCACTCCACGTACGCCGCGGCGAGCGCGTCACCACCCGAGGACAGCGCATGCTCGGTGTAGTCAAGGACTCGTACGTGATGATCAAGCGTCGAGATGGCGTCGACGAACGCCGATACCGGACCGTTTCCCTCGCCCGTGATCGTCTGCATCCAGCCTCCTGCCACGACCTGAGCGGTCAGTGAGGTCTGGCCCTTCGCCGTCGATGCAGTGGAGACGCTCACCAGCCGCAATGGCGTATCAGGCTCGAGATACTCGAACTGGAAGATCTCCCACAGCCGGCTCGGGCTGACCTCCCCACCGCCGGCGTCGGTATGCGCCTGAACCGCTCTGGAGAACTCGATCTGCAGCCTCCGAGGCAGATCCAAGTTGTGCTCGGACTTCATGATGTAGGCGACGCCGCCCTTGCCGGACTGCGAATTCACCCGGATAACCGCTTCGTAGGTTCGGCCCACATCGAAGGGATCGATCGGCAGATACGGGGCTTGCCAGGCGATTTCGCGCACGCTGATCCCTTGCGCGTCAGCGCGCTTCTCCAGATCCTCCAGGCCCTTCTTGATCGCGTCCTGGTGGCTACCGGAGAACGCGGTGTAGACCAGGTCGCCCGCGTACGGATGGCGCGGGTGGACCGGCAGGTTGGTGCAGTACTCCACGGTGCGACGGATCTCGTCAATACGGGAGAAGTCGATCTTGGGATCTATTCCTTGTGAGAACAGGTTCATCCCCAAAGTCACCAGGTCGACGTTGCCGGTGCGCTCGCCGTGCCCAAAGAGACAGCCCTCAACACGGTCAGCTCCGGCCATCATGGCCAGCTCGGTCGCCGCCGTGGCTGTGCCACGGTCGTTGTGCGGGTGCAGCGATATTGCGACGTGCTCCCGGTTGTGAATGTGCCGGCTGAACCACTCGATTTGATCGGCATAGACGTTCGGCGTTGCCATCTCGACGGTGGCCGGCAGGTTCAGGATGATCTCGCGGCCGGCTGTGGGTTGCCAGACATCCATCACCGCATTGCAGACCTCGACCGCAAACTCCATCTCGGTACCGGTGAAGATCTCCGGCGAATACTCGTAACCGAACTCGACGCCGCCGAGATACTGCTCGGCGTACTTCATCACCAGTTCGGTCCCCCGGGTGGCCAAGGCAATGCATTCGGCCTTGTCAACGTTGAAGACCACCCGCCGGAAGAGCGGCGCTGTCGCGTTGTACATGTGAATGGTGGCTGTCTTGGCCCCGACAATCGACTCCGCCGTGCGCTCGATGAGGTCCTCACGGGCTTGGGTCAGCACCGAGACAACGACATCGTCCGGGATCTTGTCCTGCTCAATGAGCTGTCTGACGAAGTCGAAATCGGTCTGGCTGGCTGAGGGAAATCCGATCTCGATTTCCTTGTAGCCCAGCTGCACCAACAGCTCGAACATCTTGTGCTTGCGAGCCGGGGTCATCGGATCGATCAGGGCCTGGTTGCCGTCACGAAGATCAGTTGACAACCAGCGCGGCGCCCTGGTGATCACATTCGAAGGCCAAGTCCGATCTGGCAGGTCGATAGGGGTGAACGGCCGATACCGGTGGAAGGGCATCGGACTGGGTTGCTGGACCGGCACGCTCTGCACTCTTGTGCCGAACGACGTCGACGAGCTGGATTCGCTGCGCCCTGAGCCCGTCGAAGGGCTCGATGTGATGGTGTCTGACATGGATTCCTCGCTGGTAAATGTGGAGCGGACCGGTAGCGCGTCAGACTCCGCAGCGAGGATGCCGGCCCTTAGTGGGCCTCGCTGCGGCAGCGGAGGAGGAGCAGCGCAAAATGGCGCTGGGTGGTTGCCACGTCGTCACTGTAACACCGCAGCCCGAAACTGGCCTAAGCGTCATCTCGAAAATTCCGTGGCGTGACTACGGTCGGGTACGGCACTCTGGTCGGATGCCGTTCGTACGAGTCCCGCCTGGCGACACGACCCAAGTCACCGTCCTCGCTGACATCCAGGAGGCGGCGCGTCAGGTTGACGATCCCGACTCTTTTCCGGTTATTGCCGAAATGCTGGCCGGCGATCTGCGCTACGGCTGGGATCTTGAGCCCGCTGAGCACTATCTCTACATACCTGATGGCGCCACCGAGGCCGTCGGTGTGCTGGCGGTGGACCTTCCGACTCGCGACAACCTGCATCTGGTGTGGGCTGAGATCTTGGTGCATCCCGATCATCGCCGGCGCGGGCATGGTTCGGCGATCATGAGCGAGGCAATGCGCCGGACCCGAGATGCGGGCCGTAACACGATCTGGGTGGGCACAGCTGAAGATGATCAAGGTGCCCGCAAGTTCGTCGAAGGGTTCGGTTTCAGCTACGCCAGTCACGACGCCCGACGCCGCCAGGTGCTCGCGGATGTTGATCAAGCTGAGGTGCAGCGGCTGTGGGGCGCTGCCCAGCAGAAGGCGGCTGACTACTGTCTGGAACGGTTGCAACCGCCGACGGCAGATGAGGTTCTCGGTGAGCTGGTCGAGGTCACGGCGGCGATCAACGACGCGCCGATGGGCGACCTAACGTATGAAGACGAAAAATTCGACCTGCAGCGGCTGCGGGACTTCGAGACGGCACTGATGGGCCGCGGGGAACGGGCGTACCGAGTGATCGCCAGACACCGCCAAACCGGTGAGGTCGGAGGCCACACCGTCGTCGCCACTCACCCGTTGCGGCCCGAGATCGCTGGTCAGGGTGACACGGCCGTCGCGCGTCAGCACCGAGGGCATCGGCTCGGCCTACTGCTCAAGATCGACATGATGCGTTGGCTGGCCGACGCGGAACCGCA
>DASVEX010000127.1:0-17251 GCA_036380335.1 Propionibacteriaceae bacterium
GGCAACGGCGGTACCCGTCGGAGTCCCGACTGCGGCCCTTTCTGGCGAACTCAGCAGGTTCCCACCCCTATCGGGTCGGTGCATGCCTGCCGCCCCCCGAACTGCGCCGTTGCGCGTTGAGCCGTGCGGCCTGGCGCGTGAGGTGGTCCCGGTCGGGGAGATTGGGCGCTGATCGGGCGGCTTCGGCGTAGAGCCGTGCCGCGGTCACTGGGTCACCGTCACGCTCGTGCAGATACGCCGCGGCGGCGGTGTGGCGGGGCAGGGCGGGGTCGAGCTCCGCCACAGCGGCTAGTCCGCCTCAACCGGGCCGTAGGCCTCGCCGACCGCGACGGCCCGGTTGAGGCGGGCCACCGGGCTGTCGGTGAGCCGCACCAGTTCGTCGTACCACTCGACGATCTGCACCCCGTCGGTCTCCTCGGCCGCCCGGGCGTCGGCGTGCAGCGCGGCGATGGCGGCCTGGGCCTGGAACTCGCCCAGGCGGTCTCGGGTGAGGGCAGTCTGGAGCACGTCGACGCCCTCGGCGATCAGGCGGGTGTCCCACAGGCTGCGGTCCTGCTCAGCGAGGGGCACGAGCCTGCCGTCGGGGCCGGTCCGTGCCGGGCGCCGCGCGTGGTGCAGCAGCATCAGCGCAAGCAGGCCCGCCACCTCCTCATGGTTGATCTTGGCCGCCAGTTGGCGAGTGAGCCGGATTGCCTCGGCGGCGAGGTCGACGTCGCCGGAGTAGCCCTCGTTGAAGACCAGGTAGAGCACGCGCAGCACCGTGGCGACGTCACCGGGTTGGTTGAACCGGACGCCCGAGACGGTCCGCTTGGCCCGGCTGATCCGCTGGGCCATGGTCGCCTCCGGCACGAGGTAGGCCCGCGCGATCTGACGCGTAGTCAGGCCGCCGACCGCGCGCGCGTGAGCGCGACGGACGATGCCGGTGTCAAGGAGGGTTGAGCGCACAGGAAGTACAGCTGGAGCGTGTCGTCCACCGCCTCGACCGATACGGGCATGGGCTCGCCCTCGATGCGTACCTCGCGCCGCCGCCGGGAGGTATCGGCGCGGGCGGCGTCGAGGAACTTGCGCCAGGCCACGGTGACCAACCAGCCCTTGGGATCGTGCGGCGGATCATCCGGCCACACGCGCACGGCCTCGACCAGGGCGTCCTGCACGGCGTCCTCGGCCGACGCGAAGTCGGCCCCGCGCCGGAGCGACCCGATCAACGCCGTGCGCTATGCCGCTCGAGGTCGCCGATACCGCCGGCCTGGCGCAGAACTGACCGCAACCCTGGAGGCGGCGCGGATCTTCGCGCGCGGGCCGAAGGCACATGGCGCCGTACGCGCCGCCGGACTCGTAGACGTCGAGACGAGCGACCTGCACACCACGGCAGCTCTCGTGAACGCGGTGATTGCTGCTGGGCTGTCGGGTCGCCGGGTGGCCGTCCAGCTGCACGGTTATACCGACGAGGTCGCAGTGACTCGGTTGACCGAGATCAGCGACCGTGTCATGACCGTGAGACCGTACGGCTGGGTGCAGCCGAACCCTCGTGATCGATTGCCCGGCTGATCGAGGCCGCATGCCAACGTCAGATCGAAGCAATGACCTTTACCAGCGCTCCGGCCGCCGCAGCGACGCTGGAGGCTGCCGACGCCTTAGGTAAGCGACGACAATTCGTGCAGGCCCTCTCGGACTATGTCACCACCGCGGCCGTCGGCCCAGTGACAGCGGAACCGCTGCGCGACGCCGGTATCGACCCGGCAGTCCCTGACCGCTATCGCCTCGGCGCGCTGGTGCGATTGGTCTCAGACGTGCTGACCCAGCGGCACATTCAGAGATTTCGCTGCGACGGCGTGATCATCGAGCTACGCGGGCAGCTGGTCTGGGTCGGCGAGCGCCGCATCTCGCTCGGCCCGAACTCGCTGGCGTACTCCTCGCGCTGGCATCGAGCGACTCGGTTCTCCCCCGCCAGGAACTTGCCAGCTACCTGCCGGACGATCTTGATGAACATGCATTGCACATGGCGATCAGTCGGTTGCGCCGCGCACTCGACGTACCCGGATTGATCACCACGATCGTGAAGCGTGGCTACCGTTTCAATGCCGAGCGGATCGAGTGACCTGAGCACACCCTAGATAACTGTCGTCAGATTGCATCCAGTCGGCTCATGTCGATGCAGTCTGCCGACATTTTCTGCTTCAAGTCGGACGGTGTCGGTGGCAGCTTCTGGACAGTGAGTTTGTCCACAAGCTGATGTTGGCCTGAGCAGCATCCACAGATACCGGGCGCAGCGGCTGATGAGGCACCTTGGTACCCATAGTTCATACGTGAAGCTGCCAATGGAACCAGGTCAAGTCGCGTTCCGCGGCCATCGACGCCTCACCGGTTGGCAGAGGCTGTCATATGGCCTCTATGTGCGAAATCAGGAACCCGGCAGCCTGGCCGATGAGCTTAGGGCCTGGAGTCTGGTGCTTCCCGCGCGTGCGGCCTTCACGCACCTCACCGCCGCCCAACTTCGAGGCTGGTGGCTGCCGCAGCCTGTTCCACACCCGGTCTTCGTCGCTCTCCATCAGGGCGACCCGTGCCCGCACCGAGCAGGCCTGCTCGTTAGCCGCCACCCCTCGCGCACACTCTCCGAGCTGGTGTCTGACATTCGGCTGACAACGCCTGCCGAGACCATGCTCGCTGCTGCACGCGACCTCGGCGTACTCGATCTGGTGCTGATGGGCGACTCTGCACTGCGACTCGGCCACTGCACCATCGACGAACTGGCCGAAGCTGCGGCACGGCGTCGCCGCGGCGCACCCATGCTGCGTCGCATCATCGGCCTGCTCGACAAGCGGAGCGAATCACCCTGGGAATCAGTCATGCGAGTGCTCCACCTAGCCGCAGACATCCCAGTCGAGCCCCAACACGAGGTCTTCGACCATTGGGGTCGCTTCGTCGCCCGTGGCGATCTATGGATCGTCGGCACAAACCGGCTGCATGAGTTCGATGGCGGCGGGCATCGAGAACCTGATATCCAGCGCAGCGATCTGACCCGCGACCGGCGGCTGATCGAGGCGAACTGGCAACGATTCGGCTTTACCAAGGCTCAGCTGGTGAACGAGGGCGCCTCTATCATCGCGTCCACCGACAGACTGCTGCGTCGCAGCTGGGATCCCGAGCGGCTCCGCCGATGGAATGCACTGATAGCAAATGCGATGTTCGGCCGCCCGGGCCGCGCCCGAGCACTCCGCCACTGGCGTTCAGCTCGATAACTGTCGACAAACTGCATCCACTGGGCACATTTCGATGCAGTCTGACGACACTTTCTGGGACGCGAGTCACACCATCATTTGGCGAGCAGTGGGTGGGATCGGCCGAGGGAGCTTGGTGATACCAGACAGATACTCGTCAACGCCTGCGGCACAGGCTCGCCCCTCAGCGATTGCCCAGACAATCAGCGACTGACCGCGGCCGGCGTCGCCGCAAGCGAATACGCCATCCACATTGGTGGCGTAGTCCTTGTCTCGCGCCACGTTGCCACGTTCGTCGAGCGCCACGCCAAGTTGGGGGATAACTGTGTTCGTCTCGGGGCCGGTGAAGCCCATCGCCAGCAGCACCAGCTCGGCCGGGATCTCTTGTTCCGTCCCTGCTACGGGGACGATCTTGCCCGCCTCGAACCGGACTTCGGACATGCGTAACGACGCCACGTTGCCGTCGTAGTCACCGATGAACTCCGACGTCGAGACTGAATAGACCCGCTCCCCGGCCTCCTCATGTGCGGAGGACACCCGGTAGGTCATCGGGTACGTCGGCCAGGGCTGGTGCTCGGGCCGCTCGTCAGGCGGCGTTGGCATGATCTCCAGCTGCACAATCGACTTCGCCTGCTGGCGGATCGCCGTACCAAGGCAGTCAGCGCCGGTATCTCCGCCGCCGATGATGACGACGTGCTTGTCCTTAGCGGTGATCTGGTTGTCCACCCGGTGCCCCAACGAGGCCCGATTGGACTGCGGCAGGTACTCCATAGCCTGATGGATCCCACTGAAGTGACGCCCCGGCACCGGCAGATCCCGCCCGACCGTGGATCCGACGGCAAGCACGATTGCGTCGTAGCGCTCCTTGAGTTCCGGTCCGGTGATCGTCACACCAGCCTCGACGCCGCTGTGGAAGTTGGTGCCCTCGTCCCGCATCTGCTGGATGCGGCGATCCAGGACCGCCTTCTCCATCTTGAACTCGGGGATGCCATATCGCAGCAGCCCGCCAGGCTCATCAGCCCGCTCGAAGACCGCGACAGTGTGCCCGGCCCGGGTGAGCTGCTGGGCTGCCGCCAGCCCGGACGGGCCCGATCCGACCACCGCTACCCTCTTGCCGGTATGCCACTCCGGCGGCTGCGGGCTCACCCGGCGCTCATCCCAGGCCTTGTCGATGATCGCGACCTCGACGTTCTTGATCGTCACGGCGTCGCGATTGATCCCAACGACACAGGCGGTCTCACAGGGCGCCGGACAGAGCCGACCGGTGAACTCGGGAAAGTTGTTGGTCGCGTGCAGTCGCTCCAGGGCTTCGTCCCAATCGCTGCGCCATACGAGGTCGTTCCACTCCGGAATGAGATTGCCCAGCGGACATCCTGTGTGGCAGAACGGAATCCCGCAGTCCATGCAACGGCCCGCCTGCTCCGAGATGATCGGCAGCACGGCCCGCCCCGGCGTACCCGGATAAACCTCTTTCCAATCATGGATCCGCTCGGCCACCGGCCGCCGCGTCGCCACCAGTCTCGGTGTTGTCATGAACCCGCGAGGATCAGCCATACGTCAGTCCTTCAGAAGCTGGAGAGGAGCTGTGGTGCTCCACCGTTCGGGCCGGGCGGCGAAACCTAAGATGCTTGAATCCTGACGACCACCGACCGCACCCAGCGGCAAAACCCAACAAGGGCGTTTCGCCGCTCGGCCCGAATGGTGGAGCGCCAACGCGATGAGCGCACTCACCCGTGAGCTGCTTCCATCATCTTGCTCGTGATCATCGCCTCGTCCAGTCCCTCCGACTCGCCCTGTTCTCGGGCGGCAAGGACACGTGCGTAGTCACGCGGCAGCACCTTCGTGAAGCGTCTGGCCGAGGCGTGCCAGTCAGTGAGCAACGACTCTGCGACATCCGACCCGGTCTCCTCGCGATGGGCGACGATCAGCTTCTTGAGTAGCTCGAGATCGGCATCGGTCGGCACCAACGCGTCGACCATCTCGGTGTTCAGCAGCGTCGGGTCGAGATCGAGGAAGTAGCCGATTCCCCCTGACATGCCGGCGGCGACATTGCGCCCCGTCTTGCCAAGGACCACGGCGATCCCGCCGGTCATGTACTCGCATCCGTGATCGCCTAGTCCCTCCACCACTGCGATGGCACCAGAGTTGCGGACGCAGAATCGCTCGCCGACTTGACCGCGAATGAACAGTTCGCCCGCGGTCGCGCCGTACGCGATCACGTTGCCAGCAATGATGTTGTCCGCCGCGACGAAGCGCGTCGTGCGCGCAGGTCGCAGCACAATCCGGCCGCCGGAGAGTCCCTTCGCCAGGTAGTCATTGCTGTCGCCTTCCAGCCGCAACGTGACGCCGGCGGGCAGGAAGGCACCAAAGCTCTGGCCGGCCGAGCCTTCGAAGGTGATGTCGATCGTGCCGTCGGGTAGGCCTTCACCAAAGGTGGCCTTGGTGACCTCGTGGCCCAGGATCGTTCCCACCGTACGATCAACGTTGCGGATCGCGATCGAGGCACGGATGGCCTCACCGGTCTCGAGGGCCGGACGGCAGATCTTGATCAGTTCCTGGTCCAGCGCCTCAGCAATTCCGTGATCTTGAACGGTCACGTTGTGCAGCACGGCGCCTTCGGGAAGATCAGGCTTGTGCAAGATCGGCCGGAGGTCCAGCCCGTGTGCCTTCCAGTGCTGTTCGGCCTTGGTGATGTCGAGCACCTCGACGTGTCCTATGGCCTCGGCAAGTGTCCGGAAACCCAACGCTGCAAGGTGTTCCCGCACCTCCTCGGCGATGAACTCGAAGAAGTTGATCACGAACTCCGGCTTTCCGGAAAACTTCGAGCGCAACTCGGTATTCTGCGTCGCGACGCCCACCGGGCAGGTGTCGAGGTGACAGACCCGCATCATGATGCAACCGCTGACCACCAACGGTGCAGTCGCGAAGCCAAACTCCTCGGCTCCCAGCAGGGCGCCGATGATCACGTCGCGACCAGTCTTCAGCTGGCCGTCGACCTGCACCACGATGCGGTCTCGCAACCCATTGAGCAGCAAGGTCTGCTGAGTCTCAGCAAGCCCGAGCTCCCACGGACCGCCAGCGTGCTTCAACGACGTGAGTGGAGCCGCGCCCGTACCGCCATCGTGGCCGGAGATCAAGACGACATCTGCCTTGGCTTTGGACACTCCAGCAGCGACCGTCCCGACCCCGACTTCGGCGACCAGTTTTACGTGTACCCGCGCGGAAGGGTTGGCGCATTTCAGGTCATGAATCAGTTGCTTGAGGTCCTCGATCGAGTAGATGTCGTGGTGGGGCGGCGGGGAGATCAGCCCCACTCCCGGCGTTGAGTGTCGAGTCTGGGCAATCCAGGGATACACCTTCTGGCCGGGCAGCTGGCCACCTTCTCCGGGCTTCGCGCCCTGAGCCATTTTGATCTGCAGATCGCTCGCATTCGTCAGGTAGTCCGAGGTCACACCGAAGCGACCGGATGCCACCTGCTTGACGGCGCTGCGCCGCTCCGGGTCGTAGAGCCGGTCCTTGTCCTCACCGCCCTCGCCGGTGTTGGACCTGCCGCCGATCCTATTCATGGCGATCGCCAGCGTCTCGTGCGCCTCCTTGCTGATCGACCCGTACGACATGGCTCCGGTGGAGAAGCGCTTGACGATCTCACTGACTGGTTCGACCTCTTCGATGGGCACGGGGCGGCGGTCGGAGGCAAACCGCAGCAGTCCCCGCAAAGTCATCAGCCGCTCGGACTGCGTGTCGATGTGATGGGTGTACTGCTTGAAGATGTCGTACCGTCCGGATCGGGTTGAGTGCTGCAGCCGGAAAACCGTCTCGGGATCGAACAGATGCGGCTCGCCCTCGCGTCGCCATTGATACTCACCGCCGACCGCCAGGAGCCGATGTGCCAACGGGATGCCGTCGAGCGGGTACGCCGTCAGATGCCGCCTACGCACCTCCTCGGCGATCTGCTCGAGCGTGACACCGCCGAGCTTGCTCGTCGTCCCGGTGAAGTAGCGGTCGACCACCTCTCGGGAAAGGCCGAGCGCTTCAAAGATCTGCGCCCCGGTGTAGGACGCCACCGTTGAAACGCCCATCTTGCTCATGACCTTGAGCACACCCTTGCCGAGGGCCTTGATGACGTTGCCCACTGCCTTCTCCGGGGCGACGCTGGTATAGACCTGATGCCGAGCCAGATCTTCCACGGACTCGATGGCCAGGTAGGGGTTCACCGCGGCCGCGCCGTAGCCGATGAGCAGCGCGACGTGGTGCACCTCGCGGACGTCGCCGGCCTCCACAATCAATCCGACCTGGGTACGCGACTTCTCACGGACCAAGTGATGGTGCACGGCCGCTGTGAACAGCAGCGACGGAATGGGTGCGAGCTCGGCGTTGGAGTGTCGATCGGAGAGCACAATGATCCGAGCGCCGTCGGCGATTGCGGCGGAGATCTCGGCACACAGCTCCTCGAGCTTGGCCGTCAAAGCCGCCGCGCCGCCATCCACTTCGTACAGCCCGCGAGCAATATAGGTCTGATATCCCGGCAGGTCACCCTCGCGGTTGATCTTGACGATCTTGCTAAGGGCGTCATCGTCCAACACGGGGAACGGCAACACCAATCTGCGACACGAGGCCGGACCAGGGTCGAGCAGGTTACATTCGGGGCCGATGGTGTTGTACAGCGAGGTCACCAGCTCCTCGCGAATCGCATCCAACGGCGGGTTGGTCACCTGCGCAAAGAGCTGGGAGAAGTAGTCGAAGAGCAGCCTCGGCTTGTCACTGAGCGCCGCGAGCGGGGTGTCGGTGCCCATCGAGCCGAGCGGTTCGATACCCGCGGAGGCCATCGGAGCCAAGATCAGCCGCAACTCTTCGTCGGTGTAGCCAAAGACCTGCTGGCGACGGGTGACCGAGGCGTGGGTGTGCACCACATGCTCGCGGTCGGGCAGATCGGACAGCAAGATCCTGCCGCCAATCAGCCACTCACCGTACGGCGCGGCTGCGGCGAGCTGCGCCTTGACCTCCTCGTCAGAGATGATCCGATGCTGAGCAAGATCGACAAGAAACATCCGACCTGGCTGTAGGCGACCCTTCCGCACGATCTTGTCCTGCGGGATGTTCAGTACGCCGGCCTCGGATGCCAACACCACCAGGCCGTCGTCGGTGACCCAGAAGCGTCCCGGCCGCAAGCCGTTACGATCAAGCACCCCGCCAACCACGGTGCCGTCGGTGAACACCACGCCAGCCGGGCCGTCCCACGGCTCCATCAGGCAGGAGTGGAAGGCATAGAAGTCCCGCCGCGAATGCGGCATCGCGTCGTTGTTCTCCCAGGCCTCCGGGATCATCATCAGCATCGCATGCGGTAGCGAACGTCCGCCGAGATGCAACAGCTCCACCACTTCGTCGAACGATGCGGAGTCGGAGGCGTCCGGCGTACAGATCGGGAACAGCCGCTCCAGGTCGCCAGGGATGACGTCGCTGGCCAACAATGCCTCGCGGGCCCGCATCCAGTTGCGGTTGCCCATCACGGTGTTGATCTCCCCGTTATGGGCGATCATCCGGAACGGATGCGCCAGTTCCCAGGCGGGGAAGGTATTGGTGGAGAAGCGAGAGTGCACCACGACGAGCGCGCTCTTCATCCGCTCGTCCAGCAGGTCAGGAAAGACCTGCGGCAGTTGCGCGGTGGTGACCATGCCTTTGTAGACGATGGTCCGGCACGACAAGGATGCAAAGTAGATGCCCGTTTCATGCTGCGCGCGACGACGCAGACAGTAGGCCATTCGGTCCAGAGCGATGCCCATCAGCGGTGCGCCCTTGGCCGTTACGAAGAGCTGCTCGAAGGAAGGCATGTTCGACCTGGTGAGGTCGCTGAGAGACGCGTCACTGGTGGGTACCCGTCGCCAGCCAACAACGGTCAGGTTCTCCTCCGACGCGATCTGCTCAATGCTGGCCTTTGCCTTGCTGGCGAGGTCGCTGTCGGTAGGGAGGAAGGCGTTGCCAACGGCGTACGCGCCGTGTCTCGGTAACTCGAAATCCACCTCGCTGCGAAGGAAACCGTCGGGAATCTGCAGCAACATGCCAGCGCCGTCACCGGTCTTCGGATCTGATCCGACCGCCCCGCGATGGTCCAGGTTGCGTAGCGCCTCCAGCCCCTGGGCGACGATCGCGTTGCTGGGAATTCCGGTGAGCGTGGCGACGAAGGCGACACCGCACGAGTCGTGCTCGAATGCTGGATCGTATAGGCCCTCAGCCATGCGGTGCTTGGAGGGCGCATGAGCGGCTGTCATAGAACAAACTCCCGTCGTCGAAGCCGGTGCGCAGAGTCGGTGAATCTCTGCCACGGGTCACGGCTGAGCGGCACCGCTTAGGGGCAAGAGGCGCGCCACAGAGCTTGCAGGACAACATTGGCCCAAAGTTGTTGGAAAGGGTAACGCACACAGCTGGGATCTGGAACGTGGAAAACCAGCACCCACTAGGTCGTCGCCGTTGGGTCCCTGGTTGAGGTTTCGCCCGCCGATTCGCTATCCGACGAATTGTCTGTCGCAACAGCATCGTCAGTGGACGCTGTCTCGGAAATGTCCTGCTCTGCAACAGATTCCACAGCTGAAAAGCCGATGCCCTCGACGACCTCCTCACGCCCCGGCCGGTTGCGGATCAGCCAAATCAGCCAGATGAGCGCGACGATGAAGCCGATCAGTGCGGTGTAATTGTTGAGCCGGAATCCGCCGATCTCATTGACGGTGTCGATCCGCAGCGCCTCGATCCAGAACCGGCCCGCGGTGTAGAGCAGGACATACAGGGCGAACACCTTGCCATGGCCGAGTCGGAACCGGCGATCCAGCCATACCAACAGCGCCGCTGCGGCGAGATTCCACAGCATCTCGTAGAGAAATGTCGGGTGGAACGTGGCGAACTGCTCGTAGCCGGGCGGGCGATACTGCGGCGCAATTTCCAGCGCCCACGGCAGCGTGGTCGGACGACCGAACAGCTCTTGATTGAACCAGTTGCCCAGCCGGCCGATGGCCTGGGCGACGAGGATGGCGGGCGCTATCGCATCGAGTACCGCGGGAAAGGCGATCCTGCGGCGCCGGGCGACCAGATAGCCGCCGAGGAGACCGAATGCGATAGCCCCCCAGACGCCAAGGCCACCCTCCCAGATCTTCAGCGCGTTCAGTGGGTGCCGACCAGGGCCGAAGTAAAGCTGGTAATCGGTGATCACGTGATACAGCCGAGCGCCGACGATGCCGAAGGGCACGCCAACGACGACCATCATCTCCATGCTGTCAGCCGTACCGCCTCGGGCTCGCCACCGACGCGTCGCGATGATCATGGCGACGATGATTCCGGCGATAATGCATAGCGCGTACGCGCGGAGCGGAAAGACGCCGATATGCCAGATGTTCGTGCTGGGACTGGGAATGGACAGCGGCAGCTGCGCCCACCCGGCCGTCACCACACTCGCCCCATCACACCCAACTTCTTCCCTCGCTCATGTTCACGACGGCAACCTAGGCTAGCCCAGGCTCCGCTGTCGCAGTGACTCCTCTACAGATGGCCTACTTCTGGGCTGCGTCGGTGATCAGCGTCTTGAGGGAGTCAGGCGTCAACGACTCGATATCGACGTTCTTGCCATTGATCAACATGGTCGGCGTCTGTGCGACGTTGTTCTGGTCGGCGGCGGCGTTCATCGACGTCACAAAGTCGGCGTGGGCTCTTCTCTTGACACAGGTCTGGAACACCTCCGAGGGCGGCGACCCCACAACCTTGGTTGCCAGGTCGATCAACTGCGGATCACTCCATTGCAGCGTGTGGTTCGCGAACAGTGCCAGATAGTAGGCCTGACCGAAACCAGCCTCGGCTGCGCAGGCCATCGCATTTGCGGCGGTTACTGAGCCCTCGTCGATGAACGCCATGGGATAGAGCTCCACTCGTGCTGCGCCGGTTTCTTGAGCTTGGGTGATGATCGGCCCGAACTGCTCTTCGAAATCGGCACAGTGCGGGCAGTGAAAATCTTCGTACAGGGTGATCGTGACCGGTGCGTCGGCCGAGCCTAGCGGGATAGGGCGGCCGTTGGTGATCGTGACTGGACTGGCCGATGCGGTCGCGGATGGCGCGGCGGATGGCGAGCGACTGGTACGCCAAGCCTGGAAGGTGATGCCGCCTGCCACCACCACCACGAGGAAGGCAACGACGACCGAGATCAAGATTCGCTGATCGCGCCGGCGCGCTGCGGCCTGCTCCGCCGCCAGCCGGGCACGCTCCCGCGCATTGAGACTCTTCGGACTGTTCATGGTGATTCCCGTATCACATCCCGTTCGCTAGAGAACCGGTCCAGCGTAAGTCGGCTGCGGGGTTGCCACACGAGCCACACGGCCAGCAACAGCAGGCCCACGTCGCGAGCGATCTCTATGCCGTACGCCGCTTGCCCTGGCGCGACATCCCCACCCCCGCCGAAGCACCCGCAGTCAATGCTGAGGCCTCGCGCAGCGGCGGAGGTGACGGCTGCGATGAAAACCAGCAGGAGTACGGCGCTTGCCACCGCTACCAGGCGGGTGGCGATCCCGGCGAGCAGCAACACTCCGAGCGCGATCTCGGCAAACGGAAGACCCCATCCGACGATGGTCACCAGTGAGGACGGCAGCAGGCGATAGGCACGCACCGCCGCAACAGAGGACTGCGGGTCGATCACTTTGAGCCCTCCAGCCACGAGAAACACCCCACCGAGTACGAGTCGTGCGGCGGTCGAGACCCACGCGGCGACAGCGGCGAGCCTCGGTTCGGTGTCAAAGGTGCCGACTGGGGAAACGCTCACCGTGACCGATCCACCAACACCGCGAAATCATGCTTGAGCGCCGCAATCGGCGTACCTGGGGTCCAGAGCACAACCCCGGAGTTACGACTGAACCCGATGACCTGCGCGGAATGGCCCACCTCGTAGCCTCCGCTGGGAAGCCGCTTCATGCCCTGAATATCCACCCCGACCTGACTCGCAGCGCGTTTTATGGTCGAGAGCGGGCCGGTGAGGCCCACAAAGGCCGGATTGAAGCGATCGAGATAACGCCGGATCTGTTTCTCCTTGTCGCGGGATGGGTCAGTGGTCACGAAGACGAACTGGATCTGGTCTCGATTAGCTGGTGAGAGCCGCTGCAAGGCAAGGGACACGTCGGAAAGCACCGCGATACAGACATCGGGGCAATGGGTGTAACCGAAGAACAGCAACGTGACCGGTTTGGACGGCGTCGTCGACAAGTTGTACGGCCGTCCCGAGGTGTCGGTCAGGGAGATCTCGGGCATCGTGTACGGCTCGGGCAGCGAGGATCCGCCGGAATATCCAGCCGGATCCGCGTTGCGTTCGCCGGACGGACCGCTGGGTGCCGTGGTGCATCCGGAGATCACCAACAACACTCCCAAAGCCAGGAATGAGCAGGCTGCGATACGTATCCGCGCCGCCCCAGCGGACCCCGAGACCGACCATAGCCAGCGGGATCGTGCGGTGCGGCTCACGTCCCGACTAACCCCGGCGATCGCTGCGGAGTTCCCGATTCTGCCGCTGGCGAAAGACGGTCCTCTTGGCGGCCGTGACCGCCCCGTACGCCGGCGGCAAGGTCGGCCACCAGGGCATGCAGTCCTTTCAGATCCTCCTGTCTCCCGGCATCTTCGGCATCGAGCAGGGTTTTCACTAGCGCGGAGCCGACGATCACCAGGTCCGCGAAACTGGTCACCTCGCGAGCTTGCCCGCCATTGGATACACCCAGCCCGACGCCGACCATCGCGGAGGGATCAATCTGGCGTACTCGCCGAACGAGTTCCGGAGCGGCCGTTGAGGTCCGAGCCCGTGGACCGGTAACGCCCATGACCGACGTGGCGTACACCCAGCCGCGGCAAGCCGCCACTGTCTCGCGCAACCGTTCGTCTGTCGAGGACGGCGAGACGAGGAAGATCCGGTCCAGATCGTGCGCATCCGAAACGGCGAGCCACTCTTCCGCCTCATCCGGAGTCAGGTCCGGGGTGATCGCCCCCGCTCCTCCAGCCGAGGCAAGATCACGAGCGAACCGGTCGGCACCATAGCGCTCAATGAGATTCCAGTAGGTCATCACGACCGCCGGCGTACCGCGACTCGCCACAGCTTCGACCGCCGCGAACACATCCCGCGTCCGTACGCCGCGCTCGAGGGCCTTGGTTCCGGCGCGTTGGATTGTCACCCCATCAATCACCGGATCGCTGTACGGCAAGCCGACCTCGACCAGGTCAACCCCCTCAGACTCACCATCTCCGGTTAGCGCCACGAGGGCGCGCAGGGACAGGTCGACGGTTGGGTAACCGACATGGAGGAAGCCCGCCAGGGCACCGCGGCCTTCGTCGCGGATCTGCAGAAGTCGCTGCCCGGTGTGGCCGAGGTCGCTGCTCACGATTTCGGCTCGGTGCCGACCGTGGTAGCCCCAGCCTCCGATACTGCCTCCGTTGCCGTGCCGGAGGTGTTCAGGCCAAACCACGTGATCGCGGTCGCCACATCCTTGTCGCCGCGGCCCGACAAGTTGACCAAGATCAGCGGTGGCTCGCCGGACTCGGTTGCCGGCAGGCGCGGAGCAAGTGTCAGCGCTCCGGCCAAGGCATGCGCCGACTCGATGGCAGGAACGATCCCCTCCGTACGAGACAGCAGCTGAAAGGCCTCCATGGCCTCCGCGTCGGTGATCGGCTCGTAGTGGGCACGACCGACCTCGGCGAGCCAGGAATGTTCCGGCCCGACTCCCGGATAGTCGAGGCCGGCGGAGATGGAATGAGAGGCCTTGGTCTGGCCGTCCTCGTCTTGGAGTACAAAGGTGCGCATGCCATGCAGCACACCGACCTCCCCAGTCGAGATCGTGGCGGCATGTCGACCGCTCTCGATGCCTTCACCGCCGGCTTCAAAGCCGTACAGCGCCACCTCGGTGTCGGGAATGAAGTCGGCAAAGATGCCCAACGCATTCGACCCACCACCGACGCATGCTGCCACCGCATCGGGAAGTCGGCCGTAACGATCAAGCAACTGAGCCCGGGCCTCGGTGCTGATCACCCGCTGAAACTCGCGCACCAGCATCGGGAAGGGATGTGGACCAGCGACCGTACCGATCAGGTAATGGGTGTTGTCGACTGAAGCCACCCAATCGCGCAGCGCATCGTTCATCGCGTCTTTCAGGGTCTGTGTGCCGGATTCGACGGCAATCACCTCAGCTCCGAGGAGCCGCATCCGAGCGACATTGAGCGCCTGACGCTCGGTGTCGACCTTTCCCATGTAAACCGTGCAGTCGAGCCCGAACAGGGCCGCGGCCGTAGCGGTGGCCACTCCGTGCTGACCGGCACCGGTTTCGGCGATGACGCGGGTCTTTCCCATCCGGCGGGTCAGCAGCGCTTGGCCCAGCACGTTGTTGATCTTGTGCGAGCCGGTATGGTTCAGATCTTCGCGCTTCAAGGTGATGATCGGGAGTTGTCCGGTTGTCGTCCGCATCGCATGCTGACTGAATCGTTTGGCCTCGCTGATGGGGCTCGGGCGCCCGGTGTAATCAGCGAGCAGCTCGTCGAGCTCGGCCCGGAAAACGGGATCGGCTGTGGCCTTGTGGAATTCCTGCTCCAGCTGGAGCAGTGCTGCGAAAAGCGCCTCTGGAACGAATCTGCCCCCGAACCGGTCGAAATGACCGCTCGCGTCCGGTAGCGAGGTACCGGTGAGCGGCGGCAGTCCCGAGGTCGCACCCGGCTGCGTAGGCAGCCGCGGGGTGGCACCCGGCTGCGTAGGCAGCCCGGAGGTCGCAATTGACTGCCTGGACAACTCGATTCCTTACTATGGTCTGCGGCCGCTACGCCGATGAGGTGCGAGGCCGGCGTCTAGGGCTTGTGGACCGCCGGGTGCGCTCCCGCCGCCACCAAGTCCGCCACGCCACTACGTGGATCCCGACCTGTCACCAGAGCCTCACCGACGAGCACGACGTCCGCGCCGGCTCGCGCCAAGTCGATCACATCGTGTGGTCCGCGTACGCCGGACTCCGCGATCCGGACAATGCTGTCCGGAATCAGCGGCGCCAGCCTGGCGAAGATCGAAGGATCGACTTTCAGAGTCTGCAGATTTCGGGCATTGACACCGATGATCGAGGCCCCGGCGTCAACGGCCCGGCTGATCTCCTCGGCTGTATGCACTTCGACCAACGGAGTGAGGCCGATGGAACGAGCGCGCTCGACGAGGGAGATCAGTTCGGGATCGGACAGCGCAGCAACGATTAGCAGCACTAAATCGGCTCCCGCGGAACGCGCCTCGAAGAGCTGGTACGCGGTAACGATGAAATCCTTACGGAGTACCGGAATGTCGACCGCGCAGCGTACCCGTACAAGATCATCCAAGGACCCGGCGAAGTGCCGCTCCTCGGTCAGCACAGAAATCGCCGCTGCACCGCCGGCCTCATATTCCACCGCCAGTGCGGCCGGATCGGCGATCTGAGCCAGCGTGCCCTTGCTCGGACTCGACCGCTTGACCTCGGCGATCACGGCAACCCCGGGGCCCCGGAAGCGCGGCATCGGATCAATGGCAGCGTCGACGTGCTGGCATCGCTCCTTCAGCCGCTCCAGCGGAACGCTGCTTTGACGGACCGCCAGATCCTCCCGGACTCCCGCGAGAATGTCATCTAAGGCACCCATGATCGAACCGATCAGCTCGCCCCGTAGCCCATGCGCTGCAGGACTACCGTCGCAATCAAGGCGACAGCCGCCAAGGCGACCGCGACCCAGAACATCGGCCAGTACTGGACCACCACAGCGATACCGCCGACGATGAATGCCACCAGCGCGATAGCCGATCCGGTCCACGCTGCAAGGGTGCGGCCGTGGTGCACATGCTTCCCGCGCCGGTTTACCACATAAGTAATGTCGGACCGCTGCCGCGATTGCTGCTCTGTGCCTGCCATGGTTCCCTCGTTTCTGCTGATCGGGATCTGCATTCCGAGCACGTACCGCCCAGGACTGCGCTCGCCTCTCTCGCCCTACGCCTTGCGCCCCCGCCAGTCGCGCTGCACGCGGCCGGGAATATGGCTCGTGGGCGACCAGGGTAATTCCTACATCTGTTCGGTGGCATCCATTGTGTCTCCTGAGCTCCGATCACGCACCTCGGGGTCGTCGCTGATCGGCGTGTCGTGATCATCTATTCCTTCAGCTGCTCGCGCATCGCGCGGTGAATCCACCGCCGTCGTCGTCGCTCGCGGAGGAAAAGCGCCTCCGCTTCCTCCTTCTCCGTGCGGCGGCGCGCGATTTCCGACGCTCGCATCTGTGGTCGGATCGGCGCCTGCATCCATCGCCTTCCACAGCTCTGCTGGGTCGTCAGAATCCGCCAGCCGCCCCGTAACTTGGCTCGCGCCGAAACGTTCGGATCGCGCCGGCCAGTGAGCTGCTGTGATCATGGTCAAGACCGCGCCCGCGACGATCGCAACCCCAGAAAGCGCAAAGATCCACGGCCACGCGGTCACACTCAGCTGAAAAGCGTCGACCAAGCTGACCTCACGGACCTGGCTGCGTACGGCATCCGCGCTCGGCTGCAGTCGGAGCGCTCCGGAGAGGACAAGCCCAAGACCCACCAGGAGCAATACCCCGCCGACGACGCGGCGCCCCCGGGCCTGCAGGACGAGCATGAGCAGTGTCCCGGCCAACGCGACTATCGCCAGCGCTTGACTCAATCCGCCGGTGACCTGAGTTCCGGTGAACTTCACCACGACACCTTCGCCACTAGCCCGCCACCACGGCTGCGCGCTGGAGATGAGCCCCACGATGCCGCCGAGCAGCAGACAGCCGAAGGCCAGCGCGCGACTCTTCATCTGGCGGCAGTTTCGGCCGCCAGGAGCGCAGCCGACGGCCCGAATGCCGCGAAACTCTCGGCCACCGAAATCGCCTTGACGACGGCAGCGGCCTTGTTCTGAGTCTCCTGATCCTCGGTGGGCGGGTCGGAGTCCGCCACGATTCCCCCACCGGCTTGCACAAAGGCCACGCCGTCACGCAACACGGCAGTCCGGATCGCGATTGCCGCATCGGCATCACCGGCA
>DASVEX010000128.1:0-7238 GCA_036380335.1 Propionibacteriaceae bacterium
CGCCAATGGTGATCAAACGCACAATCTCGTCATCGGTCAGCACCTCGGCGCCCGGCAGCCAGTCCAATCCCTCGGCTGGCATGCAATAGGCGCAGCGAAGATTGCACCGGTCCGTAAGCGACACCCGCAGATCCGTGGCTATCCGACCATAGCCATCCGCAAGTGCCTGTTGACCACGCTGCACTGGTTCCGCGGGCGCGGAATCGGCATTGCGCAGCCGAGGGAAAGGAATCAGCGTCGTCATTCCTGGAGTCTAATTTGACCGTTCGTCGACCAGTGGATCCGCTCGGCATGGGTGTAGACATTCATCGACTCGCCGCGGATGAACCCAACCAGGGTCAGCCCAGCCTCCTCAGCTAATTCGACGGCCAAGGAGCTCGGCGCTGAGACGGCAGCGAGCACCGGAATGCCCGCCAGCGCAGCCTTTTGGGTGAGTTCAAAAGACGCCCGTCCTGATACGGTCAAGATCATTTGGCGGAGCGGCAGCAGCTGCTCCCTGATGGCCCAGCCAATGACCTTGTCCACGGCATTGTGCCGACCGACATCCTCCCGAACGCAGATCATCTCCGCGTCGAGCCCGAGCAGCCCCGCCGCATGCAGCCCACCGGTCTGGTCGAACGCCCGCTGCTGCTGTCGCAGTCGGTCCGGGGCCGAGAGAATCAGCGCAGCCGGGACATCTGGCCCGGCGTTCATCGGGTACGGCGATTCGCGCAAAACCTCCTCGATCGTGATGGTGCCGCAGATCCCGCACGCGCTGGTCGTGAGGACATTGCGCCGTGCGGCCGGTGCTGGCGGGTGGGCAGACGGGGCCAGAGTGACGTCCAGCACGTTGTAGGTGTTGACACCGTCAGGGCCGGATCCGGCGCAGTAGCGTGCGAGCACGATGTCTGACCGCTCGGCGATGACGCTCTCGCTGTAGAGCAGCCCGTGGGCCAGATCGATGTCGTTGCCGGGCGTACGCATCGTGACCAGATACGACTCACCGTTCAGGCGGATCTCCAGCGGCTCCTCCACCGCAAGGGTGTCGTTGCGTCGAATCGACTGATCAGGTCCAGGTCCCAGCCGCAGCACGGCGTGGCGACGGGTTACACGTCCCATAGCATCATCCTCGTATGGAACTCAAGCAGTGGCTGACCAACTTAGCTGCCGAGCTGGATATCAGCGACATCCCGCTGGACGACGATGCCGTACACACCCTGCTGGACCTCGCTCGGGACTCCGCGCATGAAGTGGAGCGGGTCGCTGCGCCGCTGACCACATTCCTGGTCGGGATCGCGGTGGGCCGCGGCGCCACGCTTGAACGTACGGCCGCCGCAGCTACAGCGCTGCTGCTGAATACCGACGCCTCCGGCTAGCCTGGCTGCGTGCGCCGCCTGTGGCTCCGCTGGGCATTGCTGATCATCTTCGTCGCCGTGCTCGGCATCGTCTTCGTCAACCTGGGTGAGTGGCAGCTGGACCGCCTGGCTCAGCGCCGCGAACGCAACGCGACGACGATCGCCAACGAGCAAAAGCCGATTCGGCCGTACGAGGAGATCTTCACCCGCACGATCACCGACGCTGATCAATGGCAGCGGGTCGAGGCGCGCGGCACCTTCGACCAAGATCATCAGTTCGTGGTGCGTTACCGCAGCAATGGCGATGCCGAGGGCTACGAGATCGTGACTCCGCTGCATACCGCAACTGGCACTGTGCTGGTAGATCGCGGATTCATTCCCCGCGTACGCGGCGCTCAGATCCCGTCAACAGCCCCGGCCCCACCAGCCGGCGAGGTGACGTTGGTCGGACACGTACGCCGCAGCGAGAGGGGTCGACGGGCCGCGACTACGCCTGTCAACGATCAGATGCGTTTGATCAACTCCGAAGCCATTGCGGCCACGCTTCCGTATCCAATTTCTTCGGGGTACATCGGCCTGCTGACCGTGCAGCCTGAGCAGCCGGGCGGCTTCCAGCCTGTCCAGCTGCCGGAGCTCTCCGAGGGCCCACACTTCTGGTACGCGGTGCAATGGTTTATGTTCACCGCCGTGGGTGTAGCGGGCATTGTCGTCTTCATCAGAGGTGACCTGCGGGCCCGTCGCGAAGAGCGCGAGGAGGCATCTCAAGCTCAAGCCCAACAGGACGGTGTGAGAATCTGATCATGGACCTTGGCCTGGCTGACCGCGCATTCGTCGTCACCGCCGCTAGCGGCGGACTCGGCCGGGCGACAGCAGAGCAGCTCGTTTCCGAAGGCGCACGCGTGGTGTTAGTAGCGAGGCGAGCCGGGGTGCTCGCCGAGGCGGTGAGTCGGATGGGCCCAGACCGGGCAGTCGCGCTGGCGGCTGATCTGACTGATCCCAGCACCCCCGAGTCGGCCTGTGCGCTGGCACTGGATGCCTTTGGCCGGCTGGACGGAGCTCTGATCAGCGTTGGTGGCCCGCCAGCCGGTTCGGTGCTCGAGACGAGCGAGGAACAGTGGCGCGGCGCCTTCGACTCGGTTTTTCTGGCCGCGCTGCGCGTCAGCCAAGCCGTAATGCGGCACGGCACAGCGCCTGACCTGTGCATCGCCTGGGTGTTGTCGACCTCGGTGAAGACGCCCATGCCCGGACTCGCGACGTCTAACGGGTTCCGTCCTGGTCTGGGCATGCTGATCAAACAACTGGCGGACGAACTAGGTCCCCAAGGGACGCGGGTCGTCGGCCTTATGCCCGGTGCTATCGACACTGAGCGCGTTCAGTACCTCAACTCGCTCAAGGACGATCCGGCGGCCGCTCGGGCGAGCACAGAGGCCTTTATCCCGTTACGGCGATACGGCACGCCCGAAGAGTTCGGTCGAGTGGCGGCCTTCGTGCTCTCCCCCGCCGCGTCCTACCTGACTGGCTCGATGATCCCGGTCGAGGGCGGGGCCCAGCGCGGGCTCTGATCGAACTGAGTCCGGTAAAGCTCGGCATACAGCCCACCTTCGGCCAGGAGCTCATCGTGCCGGCCGCGCTGCACAATCCGGCCCTGATCGACGACGATGATCAAGTCGGCGTTCCGGACCGTGGACAGCCGGTGGGCGATCACGACACTGGTGCGCCCCTGCATCGCCATATCGAGCGCCTGCTGGACCGCAACTTCGGACTCTGAGTCGAGATGTGCGGTGGCCTCGTCGAGCACCACGATGGGCGGTGCCTTGAGCAGCAGCCGGGCGATGGCTAGCCGCTGCCGCTCACCACCGGACAGCCGATAGCCGCGCTCGCCGACTACTGTGTCGAGCCCGTCAGGCAGGCTCTCCACGAGTGTCTTGAGTTGCGCGGCCGCTAGCGCCTCCCACAGCCCCGCCTCGGTAGCATCGGGCCGGGCGTAGCGGAGATTCGCGCGAATCGTGTCGTGGAACATGTGGGCGTCCTGCGTCACATAGCCCACCGCCGCCCGCAGGGAATCCTGCGTCAGCATCTTGACGTCAGTGCCAGCAACCGAGACCGTGCCGGATGTGGCGTCGTAGAGCCGAGCGATCAAGTGCGTCATGGTCGTCTTGCCGCCGCCAGATCGGCCGACGAGAGCCACCGTCTGGCCGGCAGCAACAGTGAACGACACATCGTGCAGGACCTCACCACTCGGTCGTTGATCGAGCGATGCAATCGACTCCAAGCTCGCCAGTGAAACCTGATCAGCGGTCGGGTAGCTGAACGAGACATGCTCAAATCTGACTGAAGCCGGGCCCTCAACGGCCTCCGCATCCTCGGCATCGCGGATCATGGGGACCAGGTCGAGCACCTCGAAGACGCGGTCGAAGCTGACCAGAGCGTTCATGACATCGATACGGAGATTGGTGAGCTGGGTGAGCGGCCCGTACAGCTGGGTGAGCAGCCCGGCCAAGGCCGTCAAGGTGCCGATGGTGAGCACACCGTCGATGGCCAACGACCCACCCACGCCGTACACCAGCGCGGTAGCCAACGCCGCGACCAGCCCTAGCGAGGTGATGAAGAAGCGCCCGTTCATGGCGATCTTGACCGAGACATCGCGGACGGCTCCAGCGCGCTCTGCGAAACGATCATGCTCTTCAACGACCCGGCCGAAGAGCTTGACCAGCAAGGCTCCGCTGACACTGAACCGCTCGGTCATAGTCGCCGACATGTCGCCGTTGAGCTGCATCTGACGACGCGTCAGGTCGGCAAGCTTGCGGCCGACGATCTTGGCGGGAACGAGGAAGATCGGCAACAGGATCAGCGCAGCGAGGGTGAGCTGCCAGCTCAGCACGATCATGGCTGCCAGCACCAGTATCAGACCGATCAGGTTGGACAGCACCGTGGAGAGGGTGGAGGTAAAAGCTTGCTGCGCGCCGATCACGTCTGAGTTGAGCCGCGACACCAGCTTCCCGGTTTGGGTTCTGGTGAAGAACGCGACGGGCATCTCCACCACATGGTCGAAGACCTGGGTACGGAGGTCGAAGATCAAACCCTCACCGATCGTCGCAGAAAACCACCGCTGCACAACGTTCAGCACCGCCTGCAGCAGGGCCAACGCTGCAACCGTCACGCTCAGAATGATCACGACGCGGCGGTCGCCCTGCAGAATGCCGTTGTCGATGATCTGCCTGAAGAGCAGCGGCGGCGCCACGCTGAGCGCGGACATCAGGATGACCAGGACCACGAAAACGCTGATCAACACGCGATAAGGCTTCGCGAAGCGCAGCACGCGCCAGACCACGCCAGGGCTCAGCTGATGCTCGGCGACGTCAGGATCCTGCGACATGCGCCGCCACAGCATGTACATCGACATGGCTTCCTCCGGGGCTGGGAACGCTCAGCGCTCCCAGGCTATTCCGGGCCTCCGACAGACAAGGCCGCTAGGAAGGTCCTCAGCCCGCCGAGCATAGGCGCAGCGCAAAGGCCCGGCCGCAACGTGCGGCCGGGCCCTGGGGGAAAGTTGCGGTCAGCGCTTCCTGGCAGGAGCCTTCTTGGCGGTGGTCTTCTTTGCGGGGGCCTTCTTGGCCGCCGACTTCTTGGCGGGAGCCTTGGCCGCCTTGGCGGTCGACTTCTTTGCCGGGGCCTTCTTGGCCGCCGACTTCTTGGCGGGAGCCTTAGCCGCCTTGGCAGGAGCCTTCTTCGCAGGTGTCTTCTTGGCAGCTGCTGTCGTCTTCCTTGCCGCGCTGCTCGACGCCGTCTTCTTCACGCCCCGGGTAGCACCGCCGCGGCCGCGCAACTCAACTCCGGCTTCCTTCAAAACGCCGTGCACGAACCCGAAGGAACGACCGGCATCGTCCGCGATCTTGCGGATGCTCTCGCCCGCGGCATACCGCTTGGCGTACTGGGAAGCAAGCGTTGTCCGCTGCGCCCCGGTGATGCGTGAACCTTTAGCCAATGCCTTGGCCACTGCGCCTCCCTTTGTCTTGATGTCATCGCGTTAGGCGACGACTTAGCCGGACTATTGTCTGCCACAACCAATGTTTGCCAGACCAGTGATCGACAATCCAAGATCAACGATCACCCATTTCTAGCACGTTTCGACTAGGTTTGGGCAGTTTCTGACTGATCAAATTATCTTCAGTATTGATCACGCCAAGGGAACATCCAGATGATCTCTGGCTTGCCAGGGCTGATCAATGAGCAGTGATTGCGAATGATCACCGCCGGCGTGATCAGGCCAAGGCGACGAGATCTGTGTACTCAGGACTCCAGAGATCTTCCACGCCATCCGGCAGCAGAAGGACACGATCAGGATCGAGAGCGCGCACCGCACCCTCGTCGTGAGTGACCAACACAATGGCGCCCGGGTAACGCTTGATCGCCGAGAGCACCTCGGCGCGCGAGGCAGGATCAAGATTGTTTGTCGGCTCGTCCAGCAGCAACACATTCGCGCTCGAGGAGACCAACATCGCCAACGCCAGCCGGGTCTTCTCGCCGCCCGATAGCACGCTTGCTGGTTTGTCGACGTCGTCGCCGCTGAACAGGAACGATCCCAGCACCTTTCGTACGTCGGTGTCGGCAAGCTCGGGCGCAGCCGTCTTCATGTTTGCCAGCACCGACCGGCCGATGTCCAAGGTCTCATGCTCTTGGGCGTAATAGCCGAGGCGAAGGCCGTGACCCGCGACGACGTGACCAGTGTCGGGATCGTCCACGCCGGCCAGGATGCGTAGCAGTGTGGTCTTTCCGGCACCGTTGAGGCCGAGCACCACGACGTGACTGCCTTTGTCCACGGCGAGATCAACATCGGTGAATACCTCGAGTGATCCATAGCTCTTGCTTAGATCTGATGCGGTCAAGGGGGTCTTTCCGCAGGGCGCCGGGTCCGGGAACTTGATCTTGGCTACCCGGTCCCGGGCGCGCTCGCCATCAGTCTCGGCCAACAACCGCTCCGCTCGCCGGACCATGTTGTGCGCAGCCATGGCCTTGGTCGCCTTGGCGCGCATCTTGTCCGCTTGGCTGAACAGCTGATCAGCCTTGCGCTGCGCATTCAGCCTCTCCCGCTTTCTGCGCTTCTCGTCGGTTTCTCGCTGCTGCAAATACAGCTTCCAGCCCATTGCGTAGATGTCGAGCTCGGCGCGGTTCGCATCGAGGTGGTACACCTTGTTGACGCATCGCTCAAGCAGCCCGGCGTCGTGGCTGATCACGAGCAACCCGCCGGAATGGGCAACGAGGAAATCGCGCAGCCAGACGATCGAATCGGCGTCGAGGTGGTTCGTCGGCTCGTCGAGAAGCATGGTGCGGGCTCCAGAGAACAGGATCCTGGCCAGCTCGACGCGGCGCCGTTGACCGCCCGATAATGTCCCGATCGGTTGATGAAGCACCCGCTCCGGCAATCCGAGGTTGCTGGCGATTCGTGCCGCCTCCGACTCCGCTGCGTAGCCGCCCGCCGCCGCCAGCTCTGCCTCAGCCCGCCCGTACGCGGCCATCGCCTTGTCCCGCACTGCGGCTGAGTCATCGCCCATCGCCAGCTCAGCGCGACGTAGTCGATCAACCACCGAGTCCAGGCCTCGCGCCGACAGGATGCGGTTCTTGGCCAGGACATCAAGGTCGCCGGTCCGCGGATCCTGCGGCAGATAACCAACAGTGCCCGTTCTGGTGATCGTTCCACTGGCAGGCTGCGCCTCGCCGGACAGGATCTTGGTCAGTGTTGTCTTGCCAGCGCCGTTCCGGCCCACCAAGCCGATCTTGTCACCGGGTGCCACCTGGAAGGAGGCATGCTCCAGCAGAAGACGCGCACCCGCGCGCACCTCCACATCCCTCGCGACCAGCATCGGACTCACTCTTCCGTACGTGACTGTGGCGACCAAAGATCGC
>DASVEX010000129.1:0-4451 GCA_036380335.1 Propionibacteriaceae bacterium
CTCGTGCTGGCGCACTCCATCTTTTCGCCGCTGCTGGGCGCCGACAACGGGTGGACCTGGGTGCTGTCCATCATGTTCCTCACCGTTGTCATCCGAATCGCGCTGATCCCGCTGTTCGTCAAGCAGATCAAGTCCTCACGCAACATGCAGCTGCTGCAGCCCAAGGTCCGCGAGCTGCAGAAAAAGCATGGTCACGACCGGGAGAAGCTCGGTCAGGAAACCATGAAGCTGTACAAAGAGAACAATGCCAATCCGCTGGCGTCTTGCCTGCCGTTGCTGCTCCAGATTCCCATCTTCCTGGCCCTGTTCCGGGTGCTCGACGGCGCCGCGCGTGGCATTCCCCGCGGCCATTGGCTCGTGGTCAACCCCGATCTGTTGACCTCGCTCAACCAGGCAACGATCTTCGGCGCCCGGATCTCTGACACCTTCCTCAAGGTCGGCTTCGCCAACGGCATCACCAGCGTGCATGTCGTCACCTTGGTGCTGATCATCGCCATGACAGTCACCTTGTTCATCACGCAGCTGCAGCTGATGCGGAAGAACATGCCGCCGGATGCGTTGACAGGTCCGTTCGCCCAGCAGCAGAAGATCATGCTCTACGTCTTCCCGCTGGTTTTCGCGATCGGTGGCATCAACTTCCCGGTTGGTGTCCTGATCTACTGGTTTACCTCGAACCTGTGGACCATGGGGCAGCAGTTCTACGTCATCCGGCGCAATCCGGCGCCTGGCACTCCGGCCTACGACGCGTGGGAGGAGCGGCGCAAGGCCAAGGGCAAGGCGGACGTTGCCCTGGCTGCGGTGGTCGACCCCGAGCCGGCGCCGGAAACAGCGACTCCCAACACCAACGGTCAGAAGGGCCCGAGTAAGGTGGCCCGCCAACAGCCGCGACCGCAGCCGAAAAAGCAGACACGGTCGCAGCGTAAAAGCTGACACCACAGAGCTGACACCACAGAGCATGGAGGGGGATCAGGTGGCTGACGAGCCACAGGCCGAGCGCGACGTGGTCGAGCCGGATGTACCAGAAACCGAGTCTGAACCCGAGTCCGAACCCGAGTCCGGCGTCCCTAGTGAGGAGCCGGAAAGCCCGCTCGAGCTGGAAACCGAGGTGGCCGCTGACTATCTCGAGGAGCTGCTCGATATTGCCGACCTGGACGGCGACATCGACACCTATATCGAAGGAGACCGAGCCCACGTCTCGATCGTCAGCGAATCTCAGGTTCTGGTTGGTTCTCACGGTGAGGTCTTGGACGCGCTGCAGGAATTGACCAGGCTGGCCGTTATGACCGAGACCGGCGAGCGCAGTCGACTCATGCTGGACATTGCGGGATATCGCGAGCAGCGCCGTACGGAGTTGATGGCACTCGCCGCCAACGCTGTCGGCGAGGCCAGGGAGTCTCACGAGCCGGTGCCGCTGGCGCCGATGAACCCCTTTGAGCGCAAGGTCGTCCACGACGCAGTTGCCGCCGCTGGTCTGACGAGTGAATCCGAGGGCGAGGAGCCGGACCGTCATGTCGTTGTCATCCCCGCCTGACAAGATGCGGGTTTAGCCCATCGACGCCAGCACCTGCGTTGGATAGAGGTGCTGGAGCGGCTGAGGCGTGATGAGCGCTGAACGAGCGGTCTATCTGGATTCGTCCGCGATAGTCAAGCTTGTTGTCAGAGAGCCCGAGTCGGCTGCTCTACGTAGATACCTCCGTCGAAAACATCCGCTCTTGACCAGTGCGCTGGCTCGAACCGAGGTCGCTCGGGCACTTCTACCGGCTGGACCAGAGGCGGTCAGTCGAGGATTTGACGTGCTGCGCCGTATCGATGTCGTGCGGCTCAATGACCGCATCCTCAACGCCGCCGGGACGCCTGCAGTGGAGGACGCCGGGCCGGCCGGAGCCGCGCGGGCGCTTCGCGCCGCGCTCCCCGAGCAGACCTCGCTCAGCTCGGGTGAACAGGCGCTGCTCCTTGAGTGGCTCGACCGGCTTGCCGGCACCGCGAGCGCGTAGCCGTGCGGCCCATGTCGATCTGCGCGAGATGAGACTCGGCAGTGGCGCTGGTTACGCTCCCTGAGACTCACCCGGGCTTGCCGCTGTGGCCAAGGCCACCGGGTTGTCGTCGGGATCGCTGACGTAGGCGACCCGTTCCCCCCATGGCATGTCGGCAGGCTCCCGCAACACGATGCTGTAACCACCGAGCTCTTCGATCGCAGCGTCGACGTCATCAACGTAGATGAACATCTCAAAGCGCATGCCCGCAGACACAGTGCCGCCGTACTGGTCCGCCGGCCAGGCCATGTCCACTACGGCTACTTCATAGCTGCCTCGTCGCAGCCCGATGTAGCCGGGCTCGCCGTCTGGCGGGAGCTGGACGTGCCGGACGAATCCAAGCCGCTCATAGAAATCTGCGGTGGTGCTCGGCCGCTGCGCAAAGATGACTGGGAAAGCGCGGTCGGTCATAACGGCACATTACCCAGTTCACGCCCGCATCTTTGGCACCAACTCCACTGGCCGCATCTGACATTCATCCGATGGTGGAGAATGCGGCCATGGCTGAACTGGAGCAGCGCCGCATGCTGAAGACGTCGATTCCGGGACCGCGCTCGATCGAGCTGATGGCGCGAAAGTCAGGGGCTGTCGCAAGGGGCGTCGGGACCACGATGCCGGTCTTCGCCATGGAGGCTGGCGGCGGCGTGGTCGTCGATGTCGATGGCAACAGCTTGATCGATTTCGGGTCTGGAATTGCTGTTACCACCATCGGCAACAGTGCGCCTCGGGTGGTCGCGGCGGTCCAAGATCAGGTAGAGCTGTTCACTCATACCTGCTTCATGATCACCCCGTACGAGGGGTACGTCGCGGTTGCCGAGCAGCTCAATGAGCTGACCCCAGGTGACTACGAGAAGCGCAGCGCGCTGTTCAACTCCGGGGCCGAGGCGGTAGAGAATGCGGTGAAGATCGCGCGCGCATACACCAAGAAGCAAGCGGTCGTCGCGTTTGATCACGCCTACCACGGCCGAACCAACCTCGCGATGGCGCTGACGGCCAAAAGCATGCCGTACAAGCACAGTTTTGGTCCGTTTGCGCCTGAGGTTTACCGCGCACCGCTGTCGTATCCCTATCGCGACGACAAGTTGATTGACGGCGAGCTCGCCGCGCGGCGGGCAATAGACCTGATCGACAAGCAGGTCGGCCCGGCAAACCTGGCGGCGGTGATCATCGAACCGATCCAGGGCGAGGGCGGCTTCATTGTTCCGGCTGACGGCTTCCTCCCCGCACTGGCCGAATGGTGCCGAGCCCATGAGGTGGTCTTCATCGCAGACGAAATACAGACCGGATTCGCGCGTACCGGGGCCATGTTTGCCTGCCAGCTGTTCAACGTGACCCCCGACTTGATCGTCACAGCCAAGGGCATCGCCGGCGGACTGCCGCTCGCCGCTGTGACGGGACGGATCGAAATCATGGACGCGGCTCATGTCGGCGGTCTCGGTGGGACGTACGGCGGCAACCCAGTCGCATGCGCCGCCTCGCTCGCGGCCATCGAGACGATCAAGGCGGAGAATCTGGTCGCTCGGGCTGGTGAGATCGAGCGGATCATGCTGACCCGGCTGCACCGCCTGCAGTCCGATGACAATCGCATCGGCGATGTCCGGGGACGCGGGGCCATGATCGCTGTCGAACTGGTGCATCGGGACAGCTCAGATCCAGATCCCGGCTTCACCGCGGCGGTTGCGATGGCGGCTCGGGAGCAAGGCGTCATCGTGCTGACGTGCGGCACGTACGGAAACGTGCTGCGCTTCTTGCCCCCGCTGGCGATCAACGATGAGTTGTTGAACGAGGGTCTTGACGTACTCGCCGAAGCGTTCGCATCTTTGTGAGCTCTGACCCCGTCGTTGAGCCGGCGGTACTCGCCCGTGAGATCTACGGCGCTCACTTTCCATCTCTAAATAGATATGTCGATATCTTGCGGTCGACGGGAGTCGAATGGGGCCTACTCGGGCCACGCGAAGCCGACCGCTTGTGGGACCGGCACATCCTCAATTGCGCAGCCTTGAACGACCTCATTGCCGCGGACCGGATGGTCGTCGACGTGGGCAGTGGCGCTGGCCTGCCCGGCATACCGCTCGCCCTCTTACGACCTGATCTGCGGCTGATGCTGATTGAGCCCCTGCTTCGACGGAGCACCTTCCTGACCCAGACCGTCGAAGAGCTGAACATCGGAGCTCGCGTCCAGGTCATTCGATCCCGAGCCGAAGATCATCATCAGACCTACGACGTCGTCGTAGCCCGAGCCCTCGCGCCGCTCGACCGCCTGATTGGTTGGTGCAACCCGCTTCGCTCGCGCGGCGGAATCATCCTGGCGCTAAAGGGCCGCTCCGCCGCCGATGAGGTTATGGCTGCGGGCACCGAGCTGAGTGCCGCGCACCTGAACGCGGAGGTTGTGAAGGCCCGAGCCCATCCAGACGCTGA
>DASVEX010000130.1:0-8630 GCA_036380335.1 Propionibacteriaceae bacterium
TCATGATCATGGCGAGCTGCTTGATGTCTTGTCGGCAGTGCCGTACCGGCCTGGCAAGCCCACTTTCGTGATCGCCCATACCCACAAGGGCCACCCCATCTCGTTCATGAGCAACAACGCAGCTTGGCACCACAAGGTCCCATCGGCCGAGCAGCTGGAGCTGGCGCTCGATGAGCTCGATGCGGCCGAACGCGGAGGCTCATCATGACCGAAACTGTCTCTAGGCAGTCATTAGCCGACCGGCCGCGCTACGACTGTCGCAACGCCTATGTCGAGACTCTGGCCGATATGGCGCACGACAACCATCGCATCGTTGGCGTCGTGAATGACTCCGTCGGCTCCAGCAAGCTCGATGCGTTCAAGCGGGCATTTCCTGACCGGCTGATCAATGTGGGCATTGCCGAGCAAGACATGGTCGGCGTCGCGGCGGGACTGGCCAACGGTGGTCGGATCGCCTTCGTGTCGGCGGCGTCCTGTTTCCTGACCGCACGAGCGCTGGAACAGATCAAAGCGGACGTGGCG
The DNA here is from genome assembly GCA_036380335.1 of Propionibacteriaceae bacterium. Lineage (GTDB taxonomy): Bacteria > Actinomycetota > Actinomycetes > Propionibacteriales > Propionibacteriaceae > Microlunatus. The sequence continues at coordinate 523 of DASVEX010000130.1, forward strand.
TACTCGAATCGGAACGTGAAGCTCTGTGGCATGAGCCCAGGAATGGCGTACGGCGAACTCGGCCCGACCCACCACTCGATCGAAGACATCGCGTGGCTGCGCGCCATCGACAACATGACGATCGTGGTGCCGGCCGACCCGATCGAGACTGCGGCTGCCCTTCGTTGGGCGGCGGAGATCGAAGGCCCGGTGTTCATTCGGGTGAGCCGGATGAGTGTTCCGGAGGTCTATCTCGAGGACTACACGTTCGTTCCCGGCAAGGCGATCACTCTCCGAGAGGGCAATGACGTTACCTTGATCAGCAATGGGACGGTGCTGTGGAGGGCTCTCGTCGCCGCTGAACAGCTCGAGAATGAAGGCATCTTTGCCCGGGTGATCTCCATGCCCACCGTCAAACCGCTTGACGTCGAGGCGGTCCTGACTGCGGCCCGGGAGACGCGTGGCATCGTCACCGCCGAGGAAGCCACTGTCGCCGGTGCGCTGGGCGGCGCGGTGGCCGAGACGGTGGTGCAGAATCATCCGACCAAGATGAAGATCTTGGGCGTTCCGGAGTTTGCACCAACCGGCTCGGCCGGCTTCCTGCTTGATCGCTACGGGATGTCGCCAGAGGGCATCGCCGAGGCGGCTCGGAAGTTGATCACCTAGTGTCGTTTTATCGGACTAACCCTCACGGATACCAGCCGGCGAGGATGGCCACAACGAGGACGATGAAGTAGCCCTCGATTCCGTGCACGATGACGCCCATCCAGAAACTGCGGTACCGCTTGGTGGCCCAGGCGTAGCCGAAGGAGCTTGCGATCATGCTCGGCCAGGCCCAGATCTTGTGTACGTGGTAGAGACCGAAGAGCACGGTGTTGGCAACCCAGTCCCAGCGGCCGAAGACCCCTGACATCCGCGGCAGCAGCACGCCACGGAAGAGCAGTTCCTCGCCAAGGATGTAGTTGAACAGCATGCTGGTGATCGCCAGTCCGAGGATCCACCACTGACCCTGGAACTTGGAGTCGGCCAAGCCCTGAATATTGGTGTAGGACGGCTCGTGCAGGAAGGGCAGCCAGTTGGTCCACGCGGTGTCGAGCCGGGTCGCTAGGTACCCGCCGAGGACATTGGCAGCTATGGCCGGCACGACCCACAAGAACAGCACCTTGCGCGTCTTGCCGGTGCGCGGGTCACGCGGCAGATTGAGCCAGAGCCGCTTCTTGAGGGCCGGCCAGTGCAGGCCACCGAGCTCGTGGCGGAGCACCACCAGCGAAACCACAAACTGCCACATCATGCCGACCACCATGAGCGTCCAATGCACGAGTCCGGGATGGAGCGACGTGTGAGGGATGATGGCCGGGCCGACGACCCAGGCCAGCAGTGCCATGGGGATCGTCACCGAGGCCCAGATGGCGAGGATCTTGATCAAGGAGTACTGCTTCGGGCTGGCGGGTGCGTCGAGCTGCGCCGGCAACGACTGGATATCTGTCATGTCCCTCAGCGTCGCGAGGTAGGCGGTCTCCGCACATCGACCGCCGGGCTCGTGATTGTCCCGCGGACTACGCCGCCCGGGTGAGCGGCTCGTACGCCTACAGGCCGATGCGCGGCGCCTTGGGTCGCCGTACCGTGTTCGCATGGCTATGAACCCGGCGATCTCCAGGCGCATCGTTGATGCGCTTGTCGCGCTGGCATTCCTGGCCGTCGGCTGGCTGAGCACCGGGGCAGCGACGGTAAGTGATCCGTTCTACCGCTACACCGCTCGCGGCTGGCTCTTCATAGTCTTGTTGATCTTGATCACCGTGCCGTACGCGTGGCGGCGGCGCTGGCCAACGGCAGCGTTCCTGATCAGCATGTTGGCCACGACGGCGTTGTGGCTGCTCGGATACAACGCAGGCGCGCTGCCACTCTTGCTCATATTCGGAGGCTACTTCGTGGCGGTCGCCCGCCCATTTTGGGAGGTGCTGCTGTGCTCAGTGGTGGCGGTCAGCTGCTTTGCCCTGCTGTGGTGGGGTGGCGGCGCGCCGTACGGTGCTCAAGAGTTTTTCATCTCAGTACTCGCCATCGGCCTAACCTTGGGCCTGGGCCGGGGTGGTCGACTTCGGGTGGACCTCGCGAACGCGCGTGCCGCGGCTGCTGAGGAGGCGGCGGCGCGACGGTCCAGCGAGGAGCGGCTACGGATCGCGCGGGAGCTGCACGACATCATCGGCCATTCCCTTGGCACCATCGCGGTGCAGGCCGGAGTCGGCCGACACCTGATGGACACCGAACCGGAGAAAGCTGCCGACGCGCTGGACAGCATCGCCAAGATCAGCCGGGACTCCTTGGACGAGGTGCGCTCGGTGGTCGCAGCAATGCGCGACGACGAGCCGCCGTACCGACCGGCACCGAGTCTGACCGATCTGCCGGATCTGATCGAGACCGTTCGTTCGACTGGTCTCGCTGTTGAGCTCAAGCTGCCCAATGATCTTGAAGCGATTCCCCGCCAGGCTGGAGCGGCGGTGTACCGCATCACCCGAGAGGCACTGACAAATGTCGTCAGGCATGCGCATGCCTCCACCGCGAGTGTGCAGGTGGACCACCACGATGGCCTGGTCGAGGTTGCGATTCGCGATGATGGTGGTGGGGCGGGCAACGGACGTGGGCCATATTCCGGAGGAGGCAATGGCATCACAGGGATGCGGGAGCGTGCCGAAGCGCTTGGTGGCAGCCTCTCCGCAGGTCCGGCCCACGACGGCGGGTTCCTCGTGACGGCCAGTCTCCCGGTTGCCTCGGATCGGCCGCGATGATCTCCGTCGTCATCGTCGACGACGAGCAACTCGTATGCTCCGGCTTCGCTGCTCTGCTGGCCTCAGATCCCGAGATCACGGTGGTGGGCACAGCGGGCGACGGGGACGCTGCGCTTGCGGTCATCCGGCGCGAACGTCCCGACGTTGTCCTCATGGACATCCGCATGCCGGGCCGCGATGGAGTCAGCGCAACTGCCGCGATCACCGCGGATCCGGCGCTGGATGCGACCCGTGTCATTGTGCTGACCACCTTCGACTTGGACGAATACGTCCATGCAGCGTTACGCGCGGGAGCCAGCGGTTTCCTCCTCAAGGATGCCCAACCGGCCGACCTGCTGGCCGCCGTACACCTGGTCGCCCAGGGCGAGTCGGTGCTCGCACCAGCCTTAGTCCGGCGACTCATCAAGGCCTATGTACAGACGCCGGCCACCGTGTCGAAGCCAGCGTGGCTGGAATCGCTGACGCCGCGCGAGATCGAGGTGCTGGTGGCGGTCGGCCGCGGCCTCAGCAATGCCGAAATCGGCGCGGCGTTGTACATGTCTGCCGCAACGGCCAAGACTCACGTCGGCCGCCTCCTCACGAAATTGGACGCGCGCGATCGCACGCATCTTGTAATCGCCGCGTACGAGGCGGGTCTAGTCCGCTGACTTGTCAGCGTCAGAGTTCGGCGATGAGCTCGTTGAGCTCGTCGTGGCTAAGCGCCATGCCTTCGAAGGCTGCCAGGGTCTCCATCGGCATCGTGCCGATCACCTTGATCAGTTCCGGATCCTGCAAGAGCTTGATGCCACGCTCGGTGAGCAGCTCATTGCCACGCTCATCGGCCAACCACTCGTGAAGTGTCGAATCGGGCCCTAGCGGTAGCGCTAGGCGAGGCGCCTCGACGGCGATCGTTTCGGTGGCCACCAGGTGCCGCGACGAGTTCCCTACGGCGATCGTGAACTCGCCCGGTTCAACCACCCAGCGGTGGAAACGCGAGGACCAGTACGCGAATGCTCTCTCGTCGAGCTGGCAGCTCACCTGCTTGGTTTCGCCCGGCTCAAGGTGCACCTTGGCGAAGCCCTTCAGCTCGCGAAGCGGCCGCGCTACCGACGCCTGAACGTCCCCCACGTACACCTGAACGACCTCGGCTCCAGCCCGCTGACCAATGTTGCTGACCGACGCAGTTACGGTCACCGCAAGATCGCTGCCCGCAACCGACCCGGCAACCGAAACCTCGACATCGTCGATGCGGAAGCTGGTGTAGGACAAGCCAAACCCAAACGGATAACTCACGTTCTGGATCAGGGTGTCGTACGCGCGGTAGCCGATGAAGATCCCTTCGCCGTAGCGCACGACACCCTCCTCGCCGGGGAAGTTGAGGTAGGACGAGTTGTCCTGCAGCCGTACGGGGATGGTCTCGGCGAGTTTGCCTGACGGGTTGGCGACGCCCAGCAAAAGATCAACAGCGGCACTACCGGCCGCCTGCCCGGAGAGCCAGCACTCCAAGATCGCCGAGACCTGGTCTCCCCAGCTGGAGATCCGTACCACACCGCCATTCGCCAAGACCACGATCAGCTGATCATGCACCTCGGCGAGCGCATACAACATCACGAGCTGGTTGGCAGGCAGATCGAGATGGGTCCGGTCAAATCCTTCTGACTCCTCATCGGCTGGCAAACCGAGGAAAACCACCACATGATCAGCTTCGCGGGCCAAATCCACAGCCTCGGACAGCAGTTGCTCGTCGTTGTCGGTGGTTCCTACGCCGAATCCGGCGGCAAACCGCACCTCAGCGCGGCCGGCGAGTGCTGACTGCATTGCCTCGAGTGCTGCGTCGACCCGAGTGGGGTTCACCTGCGAGCTGCCGGCACCCTGGTACCGCGGCGTACGAGCGAACTCTCCGATCACCGCCACCATGCTCCCCACGTTCGGTTGCAGTGGCAGCACCCGGCCGGCGTTCTTCAACAGCACGGCCGATTCCTGGGCCGCCCGTCGGGCTAAGGCGTGGTGCTCGTCGACATCGAATGAGACATCCTCCGCGCTTGCCGGCTGGGAACGATCGACGAGGTGCAGTACGCGGCGCGCTGTCTCGTCGAGGATCGATTCGTCCAGCGAACCGTCGCGTACGGCAGCAACGATCGCGGCATCGCTGACCCCTAGGTTGGGCGGCATTTCAAGATCAAGACCGCCGCGCAACGCGGCGACCCGATCATGGACAGCTCCCCAATCGGACACCACGAGGCCCTCGAAACCCCACTCGTCGCGTAGCACCTCGGTGAGCAACCAGTAATGCTCCGAGGCGTATCTGCCATTGATCTTGTTGTAGGCACACATGATCGTCCAGGGCTGCGCGAGCTTGACCACTCGTTCAAACGCAGGGAGATAGATCTCACGCAGCGTCCGCTCATCGACTTCCGCGCTGACGCGAAGTCGATCGTCCTCCTGGTTGTTGGCCGCATAGTGCTTCAGCGACGTACCCACCCCTTGATCTTGGGTGCCGCGCACCATGGATGTCGCGAGTACGCCGGCGAGCCAAGGATCCTCGGAGACGTATTCAAAGTTCCGCCCGCACAACGGTGATCGCTTCATGTTGATCCCCGGACCGAGCACCACAGAGACGCCCAGTCCCTTCGCCTCCAGGGCCAACGCCTCACCCACCATCTGAAAGAGCTCCGGATTCCAGGAGGAGCCCAAGGCGGAGGCCGTGGGGAAACACGTTGCCGGCGCACTGCCCTGCAGACCGACATGATCAGCCTCACCAAGCTGGGCCCGCAGGCCGTGGGGGCCATCCGAGACCATGATCGCCGGGATCCCGACTCGTTCCACCGGTGCCGTGTGCCAGAAGTCTGAGCCCAGGCATAACGACGCCTTTTCCTCCAGCGTCAGCTCTGAAAGCCGATTGACGAACTCGGTTGCGACAGTGGACACGACGAACCCCTCTCGACGGAACCCGGATGTCCCCATCAGATCATTGACACCTCCGACGCGGACCTCCGGCCCGGGCCGCATGGGTCATGCCAGCGCCTGCGCGACGAGCTCGTCGAGCGATTGCACCCAACCGGCCTCGGCCATGGGCGCGAAGCCAGTGGCGTACGGCCCGTCCATCAGCTCGACGCGCGTGTTAGCGCCCTCGGCGCGAAACTCGACACGGGTCGTTGTCTCGCCGATGCCGGCCTCCGGGATCGCCTCCCAGGCGATCGCTAGCCGACGATTCGGCTCGAACTCGATCAGCCGACCGCGGGCCCAGGCGTCACCGCCGTTGTCCGGCATCACCATCTTGATCTCATAACGGCCGCCGATCCTGGGCTCGATCACCATGTCTTCGGCGGGAGCGCTGAAGCCTGTGGGTCCCCACCACTGCGCGATGCGGGCGGGCTCGGTCCACCACCCGAACGCCACCTCTGGCGTACACGCCAGAGTCCGGCTGACGTTGACCAACGTGGTTTCGCCCATGATCGGTGTGTGCTGGCTCATGAGTTCGTTCCTTCCTCGAATTCTCGGACGGCTCGCTCGAGCCGATCCATGCGGTTGGTCCAGGTGCGTTGGGCGTCGATCCACGCACTGGCGTACTCGAGCGGCTGCAACTCGAGATGGCTCAGCCGCGACGTACCGCGCGGCACCCGGGAAATAATGGCGGCACCCTCGAGCACCTTGAGATGGCGGGAGATGGCCGGCTGACTGATCGCGAAATGCCGGGTCAGTTCGTCGACGCTGGCATCACCAGGGCGAAGGAGCTCGATGATGCGACGACGAGTCGGATCGGACAGCGATGTGAAAACCGACGACAGCTGATCCATCACGCTCCATGCGCAATCGTTTATATAACCTAGCTGTTATGAAGTTACCGAGACATGGCGGCTGTGTCAAGCAATGGTGATCTATCAGCTACCAGGCAAAGGCGTTGTGTCACCCGTCCCGGCGACCGCGGGCCTTGCGCATCCCGAGGCTTTCAATCTTGGTAAGGGCCGTGACAAGCGGCGTACGGCCGGAGCGTGCTTCCAATCGTTCCCGAAGCATATGTACGGCCGTCATGGCGATTGGCACCACGATGGCGAAAATCAACCAGGACCTCAGCCGAGCGGTAATGAAAACCCACATATTCGCTTACTCCTCATGAGACGTGTATCGCTAATACCCGGGGTTGGAGGAGGCAAACTCAACTTCGCTCCTGCGCGAGCTCGCGTCCTCGTCGAACCACGGCGCGTGGCCGTTCATTGCCTGGCGAGGATGAGATGAGGGCGTTTACCCAGCTCGGCGGTACGGAGTTATCAAGCAGCACCGACTTGAGGAACAAGGTGGCGGGGATGGCCAGCAGCGCACCCAGGGGTCCGAGCAGGTACGCCCAGAAGATCAGCGAGGCAAAAGCGATAGTGGCGCTGATACCCACGGCGTCGCCGGTGAATCGGGGTTGGATGATCGTTTGCACGATCACGTTGATAGCCGTGTAGGCCGCTACTACCGCTATCGCGGAACCGATGCCGCCGTCGAGTAGCGCGATCAGCGCCGGCGGAATCACGCCCAGTATGAAGCCGATATTCGGGATGTAGTTGGTGACGAACGCCAAGACTCCCCAGGTGATGTAGAGCGGTACGCCGATGATCACCAGGGCGATCACATCGAGCACTGCGACGATCAACCCGAACACTGTCGTCACGATCCAGTACTTGCGTACCCGACCGGCGAAGTTGTTCAGACCTTCGGCGATGTGCGGCCGGGTTTCGCGGATGACCGCGAGTCGTTCCGGCATGCTGCTTGCGTCGAACGCCAGGAAGATCACCAGAGTGACGATGAGCAAGATCAGCGACAAACCACCGCTGATGCCACTGACGAGTGCCTGTGCTGGAGCGGCCAGGCTGCTGAGCTGTACAGATGAGGCAAGCCGCTTAAGTTGATCTTGCCCGAAGCCCAACTGGGAGGCCACGCCAACCAGATAGTCGAAGATCTTCTGGAACGCGCTCGCGTAGTCGGGCAGCTTGTCGACCAGGCGCACCGCAGCGTATACCACCGACCCCAAGATCATGGCGAGCAGCGCGTAGATCGCTAGCAGCGATACGACACTTGCGAGCCACGACGGCCACCTGCGTCGGACCAGGAAGCCGCGCAGCGGAGCGACCGTGATCACGAGCGTGACGACCAAGAAGACCGGGCCAACGATGTTGGCGGCGGAGCGTAGGCCGGCGCCGATCACAATCAGGCCGGCCACCACCAAGATCGCGAAGAACGGCGGCCCTGGCCGTTGCTCGGCCAGCGGCATGGGGTCCGGACGGGCCTGCGCCTCCACGGTCTTACCCGTCATTTCGACTCCTTCGATCCGGCATCGAGCAGGACCACAGGGTTGGCGTACCCGTAAGGTATCGGCCGAAACAT
>DASVEX010000131.1:0-12018 GCA_036380335.1 Propionibacteriaceae bacterium
TGCTGACTGCCGTATTGCCGAAGATCATTTCGGGAATGGCGGAATTAGCCTCTGGCGTCACTCTGTTGATCGATGACTTCCACATTGTCCGCGCGACGGCATGCCATGCTCAGATGGATTTCTTGATCAAGCATCTGCCGGAGCAGGTCCATGTGGTCTTGATTACCCGGGCCGATCCCACGCTTCGGCTTGGCCGGCTGCGCGCCGCCGGACAGTTATCCGAAATTCGCGCTGATGACTTGGCATTCGACGTCGCGGAAGCGGTTTCACTATTGGCATCCGACGGAGTCAGGTTATCGACCGAGTCGATGTGGGAGCTGATGCGTCGAACAGAAGGCTGGCCTGCGGGTCTGTACTTGGCAGCGCTGTCATTGGCCGGTCGCACAGATGCAAACGATTTCATCCATCATTTCACTGGCACCAATCGCTTTATCGGTGACTATCTCACTGAGGAGGTGCTGAGCAGACAGTCTGAGGAGGTACGCACCTTCATCCTTGATATGTCGATCGTTCAGCGATTCTCAGCGCCGTTGTGTGAATATATGACCGGCGAGAGGCAATCCGCTCGAATTCTCCGCGACCTGCAGCATACGAACCTTTTTCTCATCCCACTTGACGCTCAAGAGCACTGGTTCCGCTTCCACCATCTTTTCGGTGCGGTTGCGCGCAATGCACTCGAAACCGAGCAGCCCGATCGGGTGGCGATGCTTCACGGCCGTGCGGCGAAATGGCTCAGTGAGAATGGCTACATCGATGCCGCAGTCGAACACTCGCTCGCCGCCGGTGACAGTGAGTATGCCGCCGCATTGGTACAGACAAGCTGGATGAAGTATGTCGATTCGGGGCTCGCAAGCACCGTACGCGGCTGGGTTCGAGCGCTGAGATCCTCAACCGCCTCTGAAAACACCAACACACTCGTCACGGCCGCCTGGATAGCTCCGTTTTCTGGTGAAATCGAAGAAATGCACCGACTCCTGAAGCAACTCGATAATGTCTCCGACAATTCGGTGTTACCGGACGGAACCAAATCCGTCGAGTCGGTGGCAGCACTCATTCGGGGAATGTTTGGATTCGGCGGACCTGTGGAGATGTTGGCGAACGCCCGTCGAGCGGCCGAACTGGAAACTGATAGCAGCACACTCTGGTACGGAACCGCCAATACCGCACTCGGTCACGCCAGCTACGTCGCGGGCGATCTCAGCACGGCACTCGACGTGCTTCCCCGGGGCGCCTACAGCGAGACAGCACCGGCCCTCGTGCGAGTTTTGGCGCTCGCAACGCTGGCACTGACCTATGCCGAGCTCGGCGAATCCGACCGCTGCCACAAAGCGGCAACAGCTGCCATGGAGGTTGTCGAAACCAGAAGCCTGCACGCCCTCCCTCAGATCTCATTGGCGTTCACGGCGTTGGGACAGTGCCAGGCGGCCTCCGGAAAGCCGGAGGAGGCCATGGCGACGCTTGATTACGGCATCGAACTGCGCAGAAGGGTCCCCGGACTCAGCCCATGGCCGACGATTCACCACCTGCTCGTGATGGGCAGGGTCGCCGCGATGACGAATGATCTTTCGTTAGCGCGGCAGCTACTCGATGAGGCCGCACCGATGATTCGGCGCTACCCGCAAGGTATGAACGCTATGGTCGCCCGGCTGGACGCCGCCCGGAAGAGCCTGCGGGAAAGCCAGAGCAGCGAGCACCCTGTCGAGCGGCTCACCGCACGCGAGATCGACATTCTGCGGATGCTCACCGGCTCGCAGAGTTTGAGTCAGATCGCCTCAGAGCTCTACCTCTCGCCGAACACCGTGAAGACGCACACCATGTCGCTGTATCGCAAACTCGGAGCGCGCTCTCGCCTCGAGGCCGTCAAGATTGGCCGCGAGCGGCTGTTGGTCTAGATCCGTATCTCACCCGGGTGAGATCGCCCATGGGTGAGGACAAGTGGTTCTCCGGTCGTGCTTACTGAAGGCACACAGCTTCTCAGCAGATTGAGCACAGCCGATGACCGATGTAGAGCAGTACCTTCCAGCCGACCCGTTGCCGGTCGCGGTCACAACTCTTCCATTTCCAGCAACACCAGATGATCTTGCCGGCCCAGATCGCGCGTCGAGCATCGTGGTGATCTATCCTGCGCCAACCGATTCCTCCACCATTGATGTTGCTGGAGGCGACGGCAACTATGCCTGGGCCGCCCGGGCACTGGTGAGATCACTGGCCGTCCCGCGCATCCTGGCAGGCATAGACAGCAATGTTGTTCAGCTTGTTCTGACCCAGCCGGAGTTTTCCGAATCCGAACCATTGCTTCTTGCCGGAGCGGCGCTGACCCGTAACTGGATCGATATCGCGGAGTCAGCGCTGGCCAGGGGGCGAGCCGAGCTCGCCCAGGTGTCTGATCCGCCGATCGCAGACCTGCTCAGCGTGGCCATGATCACTATGGCAATAGCACGATTGCGCGGAGCTGCAGCCGTTGGCCTGGCGCAGACGAGCGACGCGCGGGATCTCATGATCAAGCTCACCGCCTCGGAGCGAGCCCGCGTTCCGCAGTTGCCGCTGCTGATCGACTATTACGCTGCCAGCTTTGAGATGTCGCGCGGGAACCTCGGAGCTGCGAGCTGGACATTGGAGCGCGCGGCCGGACGCTTCCGGCAGTGGCTTGATGATGATGCTGATCATGCTGAGCGGCGGGTACGGGCGGATTCTGCGGGGCAGCTTTCATGGCTTGACGCGTTCTCTGGCGAGCTGCGACGAGCGACGCGTTACGCCGGCTGTCTGCTGACCGACCGCAAAGCAGATACGGGCGAGAGTGGCGCGAAATTCGCCCAGCTGGCGACGGCATGGACGCATCTGGAACGTGGTGAGTTCGAACAGGCCGCGCAGCGTCTTGATCATGCTGTGAGCACGGCATCGGACTATGGTGATCCGTTGCTCGCGGCGGCAGAACGGCTGACGCAGGCGAGACTGGCCATCTTGACCGGTGAACCCGAAGCTGCGCTGAGGTTACTGCGGCGCCGAACAGAGGCGATCGATGCCGAGACATCGAGCCAATGGTTTGCCGACCAGTTTCGGATTGCCACTGCTGAGGCATGGCTGGCGGCCGGCGAGGTCGAGCAGGCGATTGCGACGCTTGCCCCCGAGCCTGAGCTGGCCGTTGCTGAAGCTAGGTTGCTGCTGGTCAGGGCGCTGCGACTAGCCGGTCGGTTCAATGACGCGAGAGAGATGTTGGCGCGCGTACCAACCGATCCCGTCGCGATCTCGCTGAGCAGTCAGGTCCGGCTTTGGTTCCTCCAGGCTGAGGTGGCCGTCGAGCAGGGCAATTATGATCGCGCCGACGTACTGGTGGATCGGGCGTTGCGAACGGCGGTACGGGAACAGCTGCGATCAGCCGTTGCATCTGCGGGGAAATGGCTGCGATCCTTCGTCGCACAGGAGCCATCTCTATCGCGTCGATACTCGGCGTTTCTGGCTTCGGCGCCCGAGGTCGCAGGTCCGAATGTCCTGCCCAATACGCGGGCAGCTGATTCCTCGGGCGCACCATGCATCGTGCCGCTGACCAGGCGTGAGACGCAGGTGTTGAAGCGCTTGGCCGAGTTTTGCTCCAATGAGGAGATCGCGGCAGATCTCGTCTTGTCCTTGAACACGGTCAAGACGCACATGCGGTCGCTTTTCCAGAAGTTGTCGGTCACCAGACGTGCCGACGCCGTACGACGGGGGCGCGCACTCGGCCTGTGCTAGCTGGTCATGCGCTGACCCCGCTATGTGTGCTGAGCTTGTCGAAGCACAAAGGCCCGCACTTCGACAAGCTCAGCGCGCAGCAATCGCTCACATGGCGAGCGCTTCGTACACCTCCACAGTGCCGCCGGACTGCAAGACCGGGCACCCATTGGCTTTGCCCGCAGCCTCCGCCAGCGACTCGGCGTTGATGATCGAATAGCCGCCCAGTTTGGAGCCGCCGCCGTTGCTCACACCGCCGTTGCTCACCGTCGTCCCGGCGCCGAACGGGTTGCCGATGTCGGCTACGGAATCGCCGAGTGTGCCAAACCAGTTTGTCCACTCCTGCATTGCAGCTTCCTGAGCTTCGGGCGTCTCCGCCATTTGGCCGCCGGTGTACAGGTACAGGAACTTCGCCATCTTGTCCTCCTCATTGGCTGATCGGCCAGCCTCGTGCCGGCCGATGCTGAATTGGGTTCCCTACTACGACGTACGGAGCGCGCTGAAATCGACAACGACACTCAGCTCGATGGAGCAAAATCGAGCCGTGCCGAGTCAGCTGGACCTGACCGACTTATCAGCCGCGATCAAGTCGGAATACGTGCGGATCTTTACAGAGCGACGTGATGATCTGATCGCGGTGGGCTTCAATGCCATGCTCGTCACGATCTGCTGGTTCCTGTTGCCGGGCAGCATCGTCAACTGGCTGTTCACGTTGCATGGCCCCTTGGCCTTCCCATACGTCCTGGAGATGTGGATGCTGGGTGACACGCCGGCGACCAATGTCGCGGGCCGAGACGCCGTACAGGCTGCCAAGCAGCTCCACGATCCGGCCGCATTACGCCTCTGGTTGCGGGCGAAACATATCGTGATGTGGTCCATTGTCGGGCCAGTCGGCGCGATCGTGGCGATCGTGATCGGTCTGGTACAGCACCGTTACGGCGACGCTGCCGCAGCCGCGACGGTCCTGCTGTTCTTGCCGCTCGGCGTATTGAGCGTCGCCGCCTGGATCGGCATCTGGATGCCCTATCACCCACAGAAGTTGCTGTGGCGCTGGCGGCACCGTTCCGACTGGCGCGCTGCGTTGGTTCGGTGGCTCGCCCTCGTGCTTGTCCCGTTCCTTATCGTGCCTGTTATTGCGATCGTGCTGCTGCTGCCGAGCCTGATTATCTGGATCATTGCCCATCAGGGCTATCCGCCCCACCGGATGGATACGACCGGTCTCTGGATCGGTACAGCAGTCTCGGTCGCCGTGAGCCTTACCACCTTTGCCTGGGCGCCCGGGGTGGCCGCGACGATAGCGCGGCGGCGCTCCGAGCGGCTCCACGTTTACCTCAGCAATCCAGAGCACGGCTGATTAGCCGAGCTGATCGATGCCGATGTGCGTGGCCTTCCGAGCCAAATCACCCTCTAGGAGTGAGGCGCAACGGGGTGGCACTCATCATGCTGCTACGTTGAGCGCCTTCATCGGCTCCGCCGGTGATTTCCAGATAGAGAGGACTCATTCCTTATGGCGACACTGACCGCGTGGGCCTTCAACACCGTTGACGGTGCCGAGCAGGCAAGCCAGAGACTGCAGGCTTTGCAGTCTCAAGAGTTGATCAAGATCCAGGACGCTGCCGTTGTCTCCTGGGAAGAAGGAAAGAAGAAGCCTAAGACCCGTCAGCTGAGCAACATGACGGCAGCAGGCGCGCTCGGTGGCACGTTCTGGGGCATGCTCTTCGGATTGATCTTCTTCGTGCCGCTTCTCGGTGCTGCGATCGGCGCGGGCATTGGTGCCCTGGCCGGCTCGATGACCGACGTCGGCATCTCGGACTCCTTTATCAATGGTGTCAAGCAGCGGGTCACGCCCGGCACATCAGCGCTGTTCGTGTTGAGCTCCGATGCGGTTGTAGAGCGGGTGAAGGACGCCTTCAAGGACGCCAATGCCGAGCTGATCGCCAGCAACCTGACGGCGGAGCAAGAGGCCAAGCTGCGCGAGGTCTTCACCGAGGAGTGAGCTCGGCCGCCAGCACGTTCTCAGCATGAAAACAGGGAACGGCGGTGACGCCGGTGCACGCTACGAGAGGGAGGCATCGCCCTTCCAACAACCGGCTCGCCGACCGTTCCTGCAGCGCTTGGTCCCGGTGGCCGAGCATGTTCGGAGCTACCGTGGCGGCACTCTGCGGCGAGACTTAGTCGCGGGCGTTACTGTTGCCGCCCTCGCACTCCCGGCCTCTCTGGCGTACGCGGAGATCGCCGGTCTCTCTCCTGTCGTTGGCTTGTACGCGCTGCTGCTGCCAGCGCTTGCCTACGCTATCTTCGGCTCCTCGCGCCAAGTGATCGTCGGACCCGACGGATCCATCGCTGCCCTCGTTGGATCAGCAGTGATTCCACTGGCCGCCGATCCGGCCGATCGCGCTCCTCTCGCCGCGTTGCTAGCGATACTCGTCGGGGCGGTGTTTCTGGGGGCGTGGCTAGCCCGGTTGGGATGGATCGCGGACTACTTCTCCCGACCGGTACTCATCGGCTATATCCACGGCGTGGCGGTTGTCTTGATTATTGGTCAGCTCGGCAACCTGCTCGGGTTGAGCATCAGTGGACAGACTCCTCCCGCCGAAGTGATCGAGGTCGTCCGCGAGATCACAGCCCTCAGCTGGACGACCTTCGCTGTTGGAATGACCTGTCTTGTTCTCCTCTTGCTGTTGGGCTGGCTGTTTCCCAAGATTCCGGGTCCACTCATTGTGGTCGTACTGGCGATCGTGATTTCGGCGGTCATAGGGCTGGCCAATAGCGGGGTTGCCGTCATCGGCCCTATCCCATCCGGCTTGCCCAGCCTCGACGTGCCCTCTTTTCAGTTCAGCGATGTCCTCACACTCCTTCCCGCCGCGGTTGGCATCTTCTTTGTCGCGTTCACCAGCGAGATCCTCATTGCACGCTCAGCAGCCGGGAACCATGGCCAGCGTGTCCATGCGAACACAGAGCTGGCTGCTATGGGCGCGATCAACCTGAGTGCTGGCATCAGTCAAGGTTTTCCCATCGGCGCCAGTGGGTCGCGCACCGCTGTCAATGATCAAATGGGTGCCCGAACGCAGATCTCAGGGCTGCTGGCGGCGGTCGTCATCGCATTGGTTCTGCTGTTTCTCACCAAGCCCATTCAGTATCTGCCGCAGGCGGCCCTCGGCGCCGTCATCGTGGCGGCCGCCATCGGAATGATCGAGCCTCCTGCGTGGCGCGGTCTGGCACGCGTTAGCCGGGTCGAAGTCGCGATTGCCGCCGTAACCATGGCGGGAGTGATCACGGTGGGTGTGCTTCGCGCGCTGCTCCTGGCTGTCGCGCTCTCCGTCGTCGACGCGGTACGCCGCAGCGCAACTCCGCACGACGCCGTGCTCGGTTGGGTGGAGCGACTGGACCGCCATGCCGATGTCAGGCTGCACCCGACGGCCACAATCGTTCCGGGAGTGCTCATCTACCGGCTCGATGATCGCTTGTTCTTCGCGAACGCGAACTATGTCAAAGGTCGCATTCGGGAGGCCATCGGGGGCGCACCAGCTCCGGTAAGGTGGCTGGTTTTCGATGCTGAGGCGCTCAACCATGTAGATGTCACCGGCGTGGGAATGCTCAGCGAGCTGATCGAGTCGCTGCACAGGGAATCCATCACCTTTGTCTTCGCGCGACTCCATGGGCCCGTAGCTGATCGTCTGCAGGAGGCCGGCGTTCTTGATCTTGTCGGCGAAGAGCACTGCTACCCGACCGTGAGTGCTGCCGTACAGGATGCACCGGCTACCGACTGAACCTCGACGCCTGCCGCTCGTACGCTGCCAATGCGTCGTCGAATGCCATCACATGATCAGCTGCTGCTGTTGCGGACGACACATCGGAAGCCGATGTGGCTCATTCCCGTGTCGATCATCTGCGGCCTCCGGGCGGCGGGTCGGTAGCGCATGCAATAGCTGTCGGCACACAGATATGAGCCGCCCTTGATCACCTTCCGGCGGATCCGGAACTGGGGTTGCCGTTTGTCGAAGCTGTC
The DNA here is from genome assembly GCA_036380335.1 of Propionibacteriaceae bacterium. Classification (GTDB taxonomy): domain Bacteria; phylum Actinomycetota; class Actinomycetes; order Propionibacteriales; family Propionibacteriaceae; genus Microlunatus. The sequence continues at coordinate 7,715 of DASVEX010000131.1, forward strand.
CTCGACTGGGCCGCCTCGAGGATTGCGCGGAATGCAGCAGGGCTTGTCGACCTCAGCAGGGTGGCCGTCGGTGTACCAGTCGGCAGTCCAGTCCCATACATTGCCGGCCATGTCATAAAGGCCGTACGCGTTCGGCGGGAACGATGCGACTGGTGTGGTCGCTCCGTAACCGCTGTCAGGTCGCCAAGGAAAATCGCCATGCCAGAAGTTGGCAAGCTGATCACTGGCCCCCTCCGGATGATCACCCCAGATGAAGATCATCTGATCAAGCCCACCGCGGGCCGCAGCTTCCCACTCCGCCTCGCTCGGCAGGCTCCGGCCGGCCCAGTTCGCGTACGCCTCGGCATCCTCATAGGCGATATGCACCACGGGGTGATCTTCGCGGCTCGCAATGGAGGACCCGACGCCTTCTGGATGGCGCCACGACGCCACAGGAGTCCAGGTCCACCACTGATTGATGTGGCGCAGATTGACCGGCCCGGCCGTCGGTGTGAACACCATTGATCCCGGTTGCAGGTTCTCCGCCGGTGCACCCGGGAAGTCCGCGGGATCGAGCGGTCGCTCAGCCACGGTCAGGTAGCCGGTGGCAGCGATGAACTCTGCGAACTTCGCATTGGTGACCTGGTGCGTCTCGATCCAGAATCCATCGACTGTGACGTGGTGGACAGGCCCTTCCTCGGCGTAGTGACGGCCGGAACCCATCGCATACGTCTGGCCTGGGACCCAGCTGAGATCGTGGGTCATGTGCCGCCGGTGAAGACGGTGTTCCAGTCGTTCTTGATGCTCACCACGGTCCAATTCTGCTGGGATGCCGTCTCCAGCGCCTGCTCCGCCCCGGCCGTGTAGTCGAATTCACGCTCCGCGTCGTCATGGAGTAGCAGAAGCCGCAACGCGGGTGTGGAATCGGTTCCCGCGTAGGCCAGCATCGGCACATCGCCGTTGGAGTTGCCGAATGCAAGGATGGGCCGCCGCCCGATCCGGCTCCAGATCCGAACCGGCTTTTCGGGGCCGTCATCGAAGAAATCCATCGCGCCTTTGTACATCAGGGCGGGCTGTCCACCTTCAGAGGAATAGGTGATTCCCAGCGCGCTGCCAATAATCCGCTCAGGCGGGATGCCGTACATGTCCTGAGCGACGGGACGCATGAAATCCCGATCACCGCCCGATGCGATATAGGTGGCAAAGTCGCTGGCTTCTAGATACCGCAGCAGTTCGACCATCGGCAGATATCCGCATTCCCGGTAGGGCCGCTTCAAACCGGGATTGTCGGCCTCGTCGAAGAATTCCTTGACCTGCCGGTCGTATTCTTCGACGGTCACCGCTTCGAATGCCTTGGGAACGGCGATCATCAAGAGCTTCATGTCGCTGTCATCGCCGTGATAGTGCTTCACCACGGCACCACTGAGCCAGCGCATATCACCCTCGTACGCGGCCTGGTACGGCTGCTGTGTCCGCAACGCGGGATCGCTCTCGGCCAGTTCGCGGAACCGACGGATGGTGAAGTCGAGCTGGATGACCAGCGGCTTCTCCGTCCACAACGTGCCGTCGTTGTCGAAGACGGCGACCCGCGCGGCGGGCGCGACGTAATCGGGCCCGCCCTCCTCGGCCACTCGCGCGACGAAGTCGGTGATCGCGGCCTTCGTCGGTCCGTCGTTCCAACTCGCCAGTTGGGGCTCCACGTCAGTCGCTGGCAACGAGCTGGTTCAGCTTCTCGACGGCTTGGTCGATGCTGAACGTTGCCGGTTTCTGCCGCGGCGGGAACTCCTTGAACGACTCGAGGAAGTTCGCCGTAATGGCGTTCGCATAGAAGATCAAAAAGGCGCGGCGGATCATCCAGTCGTAGTAGGTGTTCGAGGTGATGTCTGCCCGTTCGAAGGGATCGGTGCGCAGGTTGAACAGCTTGGGTACTCGCAGTGGAGTGAACGGCTCGGCCCAGATCCGCAGTGTGCCGGGAGCGCGCTGCTCCATGAAGACGACCTTCCAATTGCCGGCACGGATGGCGAGGCAGTCGCCATCATCGGAGAAGTAGATCATCCCCTTGCGTGGGCTCGTCTCCTCCTCACCGGTGAGGTAGGGCAGCAGGTTGTAGCCGTCAATATGGACCTTGAAGCTCCTCTCGCCGGCTTCGTGACCGGTCTTGAGCTTCTCGACGATGTTGGGCTCGCCGGCGGCAGCCAGCAAGGTCGGCAGCCAGTCGTGGTGCTGGATGATCTCGTTCGAGACCACCCCTGCCGGGATCTTGCCCGGCCAACGCACCACCTCAGGCACTCGAAAGGCGCCCTCCCAGTTGGTGTTCTTTTCGCTACGGAACGGCGTCGTACCCGCGTCCGGCCAGCTGTTCTCATGAGGCCCGTTGTCCGTGGAGTACGTCACGATGGTGTCCTCGGCGATACCCAGCTCGTCGAGCAGGTCGAGCAGTTGGCCCACATTTTTGTCGTGGTCGATCATCGTGTCGTGGTAGGGCGACTGCCAGCGGCCCGCCTGCCCTAGACTCTCCGGCTTGGTGTGGGTGAAGACGTGCATATGGGTCATATTCATCCACACGAAAAAGGGCGTCCCGGCGTCGTGCTGGCGCCGAATGAAGTCCATGCAGGCTTCAGTCGTCTCGTCGTCGATGGTCTCCATCCGCTTCTTGTTAAGTGGGCCGGTGTCCTCGACGCTCTGCCTGCCGAGCGGGCCGTAGTGCGGATCGGTCTCTCCGCCGTCCTCCTCGGTCGCCGAGCAACGGAGCACGCCGCGCGGGTGCGCCAAGGCGTATAGCCGGGGAAACTCCTCCTCGCTGGGGTAGTCGGGGCTCTCCGGCTCCTCCTCGGCATTCAGGTGGTAAAGGTTGCCGAAGAACTCATCAAAGCCGTGCACTGTCGGCAGGTACTTGTTCAGGTCCCCCAGGTGGTTCTTGCCGAACTGCCCCGTCGCGTAGCCCAGCGGCTTCAGTAGTTCGGCAATGGTCGGGTCTTCGGCCTGCAGGCCGACGTCGGCCCCGGGGACACCGACCTTGCTCATGCCCGTTCGGTACACGCTCTGTCCGGTTATGAAGGAGGCTCGTCCGGCGGTACAACTCTGCTCCCCGTACGAGTCGGTGAAGCGCATGCCTTCGTCGGCGATCCGGTCAATGTTCGGCGTACGGTAGCCCATCAATCCATCGCTGTAGCAGCTCAGATTGGTGATCCCGATATCGTCGCCCCAGATCACCAGAATGTTCGGCTTCGAGTCTGGCATCGGTTTCCCACTTTCTGCCGGGTAAGGGCTCGTACGTCGCCAGACTTGACCAGTCCTTGATCATCGTGCATCACCCCGTGGGGGTGATGCACCCTCGACAAGCCTCGGCCGATACTGCTAATCGACTCCCGCCCTGCCGCGTGGCAACCTACCCAAACCCACCCAAAGGAGACAAAGATGGCGGTCGATACCTTCATGGTGTACGTCGGCGTGTACCCCAGCGTCGAGCAAGCGGAGGCGGACTACCAGCTGGTCAAGGACCTGCACACCCAGGCCGGCATGATGGACGCCTACGACGCCGCGGTGATCGAAAAGCGAACGGATGGCAAAGTCCGGATCACCAAGAAGCATGAGACCCCGACCCGGGTCGGCGGAGTGTTGGGCGGCGGTGTTGGCCTAGCGACCGGGCTTGTCGTGGCTCTGTTTCCCTTTGCCGCCATCGGCGGCGGGCTACTCGCCGCGACCACTGCCGGTGGGGCAATCCTCGGCGCGGTCAGCGGCCATGCGGCCGCAGGAATGAGCCGCGATGACCTCAAGGAGCTCGGCGAATACCTCGATGAAGGCCAAGCCGGGCTTGTCGTGGTTGGTGTCTCCACCATGGAAGACGACATCAAGCAGGCGATGAACAGCGCGGAGAAGGTCGAGACCAAAGAACTCAAGGTCGACACCTCACAGATCGAGCAAGATGCCAAGGCCGCGGGCGGCGAACAAGCCGCGGAGGACGCCGACACCGAGGATTGAGGCGCCGGCTGGCCCCGAGCGACGGCGGGGCGCCTCCCTTCCAGCCGAAAGTGGTCACATATCACATGGCTGAATCGATTAAGAGCTGTGATTGGTGACCACTTTTCTTAGGGAAGTACGACTTCTGTCGGAGTCACCCACCACGGGTGATGACCCTTGGCGTGCTACGGAGGGATGGTGCCAGAGTGAGCGACCAGGACACTAGCGCTGTACCGGGGGGTGCATTGAGCGCGGAGGAGCGGGCCGAGCTCGAGCAGCTTCGGGCCGAGGTGACAAGCCTGCGCTCCCAAGCCACCGCCACTGCTGTTCCGAGTGAGACGGTGGTCGTCGTACCGACCCGGCGG
>DASVEX010000132.1:0-15114 GCA_036380335.1 Propionibacteriaceae bacterium
TCCGCGTCGGTGTAGGTCGCGATAGGGGGTGGCGTACCCGGCTGCCAATCCATGGCGAGCGCGGCGAGAGCGTTACGGCGAGCCCGATATTCCGGGTCCACTGCTCCTGGATGGTTGTCACCGAGATGAACTGTGACGTCATCTCCGGTACGAGTTACCGGTGCATAAAGCTGAGCTTCTTCGAACATCGCTGCCTCCGGAGTTTCCGGACGTCGCGCAGCGCGGCGCCGTTCTGGGTGGCAGTCGCTCTGCGTGCCAGATGAACGACCGCCGGGCCGGCTTGTGGCGGCCCACGACTCAGCTTGGCACAAGCTTCCAAGCCGCGGAGAGCTGCGTTGAGGTGGCGCGGGCCGCAATGTGTCCAGCGATGTTGCTCCAAGATCAAACCTCCTGCTCCCGGCGTTGGAGTGTGGCGCCGTCCTCACCAGCGTCAAGGCCAAGCCCTGCGGGTGTCCCTTCGCAGGCTCAGGGCCAGCCTTGACCCCGGCTCCGGGCGGCGCGAAACAAGACAGGTGCCGGGAGCTGGAGGGGGAATGGTGATGGAGTTCGACCAGTGGCTGGGTTTAGGCGGTCGGTGCGGATTGGAGGTCATATTTTCCTTGTTTTACTGGGAAAACACTGGCCATCGAACACATATTCGAATACATTGGGAGCATGCAACTCGGGGACTGCAGCAGCGCTGAGCACACTCGGCGCACAGCGGTGGATGCGGCCCTCGACACCCTCGATGACGCCCTCACCGAGCTGATCACCATCGTCGAAGCCGGCGGTCTTGACCAGCTTGATACCACCGACAAGGTGGCGGTGTGGCAACGCTTCGAAATCATTCGGAACCGGCTGCCCGTAGTTGATCACAGCCTGATCGCTGATGCCGAAGCCGCTGATCTGCCCGGGACGTATTGCTTCAATAGCATGACCCAGCTCCTGGTGCGGATGTTTCAGCTCTCACCCGGGGAGGCGGCGTCCCGGGTCCGCGCCGCAGCGGCGGTCGGGCCACGCAGCACCATGCTTGGCGAGAGGTTGCAGCCGGTATTGCCCAAACTGGCCGAGTTGCAACGCGACGGTGCCATCTCGCCCGAGAAGGTGGCGATTGTGGAGCGGGCCATACACAAACTCTCCCGACCCGACATAGATCCGGCTGCCGTGCAGACCGCGAAACAGCTGCTGACCGACCATGCGCCAGTACTGGGGCCGAAGGATCTGCACCGGTTCGCAGTCAGCGTGGTGGAGGCTGCCGATTCGGACGGCCCAGAACCCGTCGATGATCAGCTGCAACAAGACCGACGCAATATGGAGTTGAAGCAGCGGCGGTATGGCATGTGGTGGCTGCAGGGCAAACTCACCGCCACTGTCGGCGCCCAGCTGACCGCCATCTTGGATCCACTGGCCAAACCCCGGACCACCGAACTAGACACCGCCGCAGGCTGTCGCAAGATCGCCGACGAGCGGCCCTATGGGCAGCGGATGCATGACGCCTTCGATGAGGTGTGCGGTCGGGTGCTCCGGATGGGCGACAAGCCGGCCACTGGTGGCGCACCGGCATCGGTGATCGTCACAGTCGATGTGGATGATCTATTGGCGAAGGCCGGGTTGGCTGAAACCAGTGATGGCTCCCAACTCACCAGTGATCAACTAATGCGGATCGCCGACGAGGCCGAAATCTGGCCCACCATCATCAACCGCGACGGCATCCCACTCGCCCTAGGCAGAACCCAGCGACTCGCCTCCCCGAGGCCAAACCATGGCCCTGATCGCTCGAGACGGCGGGTGCAGTTTCCCGGCTGCACGCACCCGCCGAGCTACTGCGACCGACACCACATCGTGGATTGGATCTTGGGCGGCCCCACTGACCTTGACAATCTCACCCTGCTCTGCCGATATCACCACACCCATTTTCTGCAGAGAGGCTGGACCTGCCAGATCAACGCCGACGGTCTACCGGAATGGCTCCCGCCCTGGTGGATCGATTCAGATCAACGACGGCGAGTCAACAGCCGCATTCAACGCCTCAACGCCCAACGCCAACTCAAACCCCGCCGCCGATGAACACCCGCAGCCGCCTAGCCGGCACGTCGGCGGCGCAGGGACGGCTCCCGCAACGCCGGCGGTTGATAGCCGGAGTCGTCACGGTTGAGCGTGGCTCCAGGAGGCACGATCTTGTCAATGCGATCAAGAACGTCATCGCTGAGCGTGATGTCCACCGCACCCAGTTGGGATTCAAGCTGCTCCATCGTCCGTGGCCCAATGATCGGCGCGGTGACGGCTGGATGCGCGAGAGTGAAGGCCAGGGCGAGATGAACGAGCGACAGCCCGGCGTCCTCAGCGACCAGAGCGAGCTCTTCGGCGGCATCAAGCTTCGCCCGATTGCCGGGGTTGCTCAGGTCATAACGCCCAGGAATCCGTTGCGCGCGGTGCGACTCCGGCACATCCTGTCCCTTGCGGTACCGGCCGGTCAGCCAGCCACCGGCGAGTGGGCTCCACGGAATGACGCCCATCCCATACTTCTCCGCCGTCGGCAAGACGTCGGCCTCGATGCCGCGTACCAAGATCGAATACGGCGGCTGCTCGGTCACGAACCGACCCAGTCCGCGTCGCTCCGCCACCCACTGCGCCTCGACGATCTCGTGCGCGGGATAAGTTGACGAGCCGAAAACTCTGATCTTGCCCTGCCGCTGCAGGTCGGTCAGCGCTCCAAGCGTCTCCTCGACGTCTGTGGCTGGGTCTGGACGATGAATCTGATACAGGTCGATCCAATCGGTCTGCAACCTGCGCAGGCTGTTCTCGACCTCGCGGGTGATCCAGCGTCGGGAGTTGCCACGCTTGTTGGGGTCGCCCTGTTCGCCGAGCTGCACGCCCATCTGGGCATGAACTTTGGTTGCCAGGATGACGTCGTCGCGCCGCCCACCGGCAAGCGCCTTGCCAACGATCTCCTCGGACTCGCCTTGGGAGTAGACGTCAGCGGTATCGATGAAGTTGATGCCGGCATCCAGCGCGCGGTTAATGATCTTGATTGAGACATCATGATCAGGCTCACCCCAGACGCCGAACATCATGGCGCCCAAGCAGAGCGAGCTGACCTGCATCCCGGTACGTCCTAAGCTGCGATATTCCATAGCAACAGCCTAGGTATGGCGCGCGAGCGGTAAACGCTGCCCTGCCTGGCTTACGCCCGGGTGCGACCGTAAGCCAGGTAATACGTGAAGCTCAGGAGGCCAGGGCCTTCTGCTTCAGCTTGTCGAACTCGTCTTGGCTGATCGTGCCGTTGTCCAGCAGCGTCTTCGCTGAGGCGATTTGATCCGCCGGGTTGCCGCGACTCGCCACCGACTGAATGTATTGATCGGTGGCTGCCTGTGCGCTCTGCACCGCGCCGGCCTGCCGCTCGGCCATTCCACGGCCTCGAGCAATCAAGTAAATGACGGCCGCGAGGAACGGGAAGATGATCAAGAAGATGATCCAGAGAGCCTTCCACCATCCGCTCAGATCCTTGTCCCGGAACAGATCACCGATGATCTGGAACAACACCATGAGGTAGCAAACAAGGAAAAAGCTCCAAATAAGAAGCCAAAAGAAGTCCGAGAAGTTCATCTACGCCAACCTTCCGTTCGCGCCCGAAAAAGCTGGTGAGCGCCAGCCGCGATTCACTGTAGAGCATCAGTCCTGGCACATTGCCGAGTTTGGCGTTTCTTCGTAGAGAGTTCGTGTCCTCGATTCGCGACTCTGCTCAGTGTGGCCACATTCATCACCCATGGGGGGTGATCCGACCTCAGCCGGGTCGTGAGAATATCGACGGCAGGTTGACGAGAACTGCAGCGAGAGCACGCCGATGGGCGTGGGAGGTGGAGAATGACTGAGCTGGACAACATGACTGATCAAGATTTCGCCCTGGGCCCGATCGACTACCTGGCGGTGGAGTTTCCCGAAGCGAGAATGAATGGCGAAGGCCTGGCGGCAATACTCGATCTGGTCGACCGAGGCCTCGTTAGGATTCTCGACCTCCGGGCAGTCAAGCGGGAGGCTGACGGCACCTTCACCGAGATCGAGATAGCTGACTTCGATAGCGATGGCACGCTCGACCTAGCGGTCTTCGAGGGAATCTCGTCGGGCCTGCTGGATGACGACGATCTCAGCCAAGCGGCCTCTCTCATTGAGCCAGGAAAGGTTGTCGCGCTGCTGGTCTGGGAGAACACCTGGGCGGCACCTTTCGTTTCGGCGATGAGGAGAGTTGGCGCGGACGTCATTGCCAGCGGCCGTATTCCGGTCAGCGACGTGATCGAACTGCTTGACGCGCTCGAGGTCGAAGAAGTTGAAGAGACCGCAGCAGCCGAAGAGGCCGGGGCACAGGCGACGACCTAGCGAGACGCGGCACTAGAGGAGGACGACATGGGACTAATTCGTGGAATGGCGCGCACTGCCGTCGTTGCCGGTACGGCGACCGCGGTGTCCAACCGGGTGTCACGGCGCCAGGGAAATCGGTGGGCGGAAAAGGATCAGCAGCAGGCTGATGCGGAAGCGGACGAGCAGCAGCAGGCTGCCCCTCCACAGCAGGCATACGCGCCGCCGCCCCCTCCGCCACAACCTCAGGCACCTGCGGAATCCGACATGCTTTCCCAGCTTCAGCAGCTTGGGGAGCTCAAAGCGGCGGGTGTGTTGACCGAGGAAGAATTCGCTGCGCAGAAGGCGAAGATTCTGGGAAGCTGACGAGCCGCGGCTTGTCGCTCTGAGCTCGTCGAAGGGCCTTGATAAAGCACGGACCGCAAGCCGACCAAATCGCGTAGGGTGCGGGACGTGAAACCGTTCCTGCTGCTCGGGATTCGCGCTGATGATGTTGCCGCCGACGACGAGTACGGCGCCATGCTTCGATTCAGTGGCTTGGACGAAGGACAGTTGCGACGATTCCGACTGGAACAGACCGAGCTGGGCGCAACTGATCTTGATCAATGGTCCGGAATCATCTTGGGCGGAGGGCCGTTTCAGGCGAGCGACCCGGAGGACGCCAAGTCTGCGACGCAGCGTCGAGTAGAGGCCGACCTGGCCGCGCTGCTCGACCAGGTGGTGGAGCGCGATTTCCCTTTCCTTGGCGCGTGCTACGGGATCGGAACGCTCGGCCGGCATCAAGGCGCAGTTGTCGATCACACCTTCCACGAGCCGATCGGCGGTACTCAGATCAAACTCACCGAAGCGGGGGAACACGATCCTCTCTTTAGGCGGGCCGGATCCCAGTTCGGCGCGTACGTCGGGCATAAGGAGGCAATCAGCAAGCTGCCGGCGCACGCGGCGATACTGGCGTACTCGGAGTCCTGTCCCGTGCAGGCATTTCGTGTCGGTACGCGCGTGTATGCCACCCAGTTCCACCCCGAGCTCGACTTGGACGGCTTGGCGACTCGGGTTGAGGTGTACAAGTACGCCGGCTACTTCGAGCCGGAGGAGGCTGATGCCGTGATGGCCGCCGCCCGCGCGAGTGGGGTTACCGAGGTGCCCAACATCCTGAGGGGATTTGTCGAACTGTTTGCTCGCGACGGCAACGGCTGACTGCCCACTACAGGTGTGTGAGGCCAGCGCCGAAGATCACCACACCAATCATGAACATCATGGCGGATGTCAGCACTCGCCCGTTGACGCTGATCCAGTCACGGGCTGACATGAGCTTGGGCTGCACCTTCTTGGGTGCCAGGAACGAGGCGACGATTGGTACCACGACGGTCGATGTCGCGATCAGCGTGTAGATGAAGACGACGGCAGCAAACTCAGCGTTGCTGACCGGCGCCGCATGGAGGGCGAGGCCCGCCGTGATACCGAGGAGCAAGCCTTTCGGCCGGAGGTTGAGGACAACGCCAACCGCAAAGGACACCAGGCCATTGAACGAGTCGACCGCAGCGAGCCAGTGCGGCATGCCTGCTGCCGAGGTCCGAGAACGTCGGCGGATCTGAACGACGCCGAGCACGATCAACGCAGCGCCGATCAGGAGCTCCAGAGCTCCGGTCACTTCTTCCTGAGCTCGGCGGGGGACCGTGGGTAGCGCCTGAGCGCTGACCGCGCTGACGCCCATCACGGCACCGACCCCGATCACCCACCCGATGAGGAACGGAACTGCGGTTTTGCTTCGATTAGGCGACAGCAAGAGCAAGATCGTTACCGTGATAGGCACGGAACTGACGGCGACCGCGACGGCGATCGGAAGCAGCGCGCCTAGTGCTTGCCACATGTGCTGAACCGTCTCCTACCGCCAACGTGCCGACAACGCTATCGGACCTAGGACTTCGCTGGGCTGCGAAGTGTCAACAGCCCGTCCGGTCCAAGATCGATTCGCGATCCAAAGCGACGGCTCACCTTGTCAAGCACCCTTTGCAGCCAGCGCGCGTCATGGTCGGCAGCTCGATGCAGGCGCATCCGGCGGGCCTGCATCGGTGCCATGCGCAGTTCAACCAGCTCGCCGGATCGTGCATCAAGCCGTGGCAGGTAGAGCAGACGAAGATCACTTCGATACTGCCGGTGTCCTCCGATGCCTTCGTAGTCGTCGACAAGATCACCGCAGCCGTACAAGATCAACTTTTGGTGATAGACCTCGATTGGTCGCGGATGGTGTGAAGAGTGACCATGGACGAGATCGACTCCGCCGTCGATGAGGCGATGTGCAAAGCGGGTCACATCTGAGTCGATTCGATAGCCCCAGTTCGAGCCCCAATGAACTGATACGACCGCCACGTCACCAGGCTGTCGTACGCGGTGCACCTGGCGGCACAACTCATCGGCGGCTGCCTCGGTGAGTGCAGTCACGAGGTGGACACCGGGTCGATCATCGGCCGCTGCCCAACCGTACGGGATGCCACTGGACGGGCTGCCAAACGCGAAAACGAGCACCCGGCCGCCGGTCTTGGGGACCGGAATGACGGCTGGCGCCAGAGCCTCGCGGAGAGATCTTCCGGCTCCCGCATATCGATAGCCGGACCCGAAGAGGACGTCGAGCGTTTCGAGCAGCCCGCTGCTGCCGAAGTCGAGTACGTGGTTGTTGGCCAGCACGCAGGCATCCGGCTGGATCGCTGCCAGCGCCTTGATATTTGCCGGATTCATCCGGTAGTGAACGGCCTTGCCCTGGGCGTAGTCGTCGCTGGTGGTGATGCTTGTCTCCAGATTGATGATCCGCGCGTCGCAGCCCGCATTCTTGATCACGTCTATTGCGTCTCCCCACGGCCATGACCAATCCACGGGCTGCGGAATCGGTCCGTTTGCCCGCACCGCCAGATCGACGTAGCTACGAGCGTCGTGCACCATGCGCTCGTACAACCCCGGGTTTCCAGCGTGCGGGAGAATTTGGTCGACGCCACGACCGAGCATCACGTCGCCGCAGAGAAACAAGGCCAGAGCGTCGTCCAGCGCCGGCCTATGCGCAGGATCGGACATCAGCGCTAGGTATTGGCGCTGACGTCCGCGCCCGGCACCGCTCTTCGGGTCGAAGCAATCGTGCGAACGCGGGTGGCCACCAGCAGCAGCCAACCGGAGATTGCCGTGACCAGTAGTCGTTGCATGATTCCCACCCACGGTCCTTCCATTTGGAAGAACAGCAGGGCTAACGCGGTGCCAGCGAGGAGCGCAGACCAGACGACAAGTGATCGCCAGCGCACCAGCCGGGAGAAGGTCCAGGTGAGAACGAACATGCCGACAACGACACAAAGGAAGCAGACGGCGGCGGTCAAGATATGGATCCAGCCAAAGACCGAGTGTGAATAGACATCAGCTTTGCTGTCGATGCGGTCGGTCGGGAAGATCGCGACCACCACAGCACCGAACCCATAGATTCCGATCAGTAATGGACCGACGATCGATCCGCGGGCTCCGCTCGTGAGCCGGTAGATCGGATAAGCAAGACCGCTGATCCCCAGACCAGAAATCACGAAAGCCACAGTCTGGACCCACCCGTACCGACCCAACACCAACTCGCTGATGTTGTCACCGACCAGGAGGTATTCCGAGGCCAGTGGAAGGAGCCACGCGCTACCCAGGAATACCACTTGGCTCACGATGGCGAATACGGCGAACTGGCGTAGCCGTTTCATCGCAGGCATTCCCTACGAGGGCTGCAAGAAACATGCATCGCTACAACCATTGCTAATGACCGAGCATAGCTACTGAATGTTAACCAGCGATTTCTTCGCGATTCCCGAGCTACCTCAGAGATCTGGTACAGCGCCTACGATGCGATCGCAGTTCGCAACGCGCGAGAGTTGATCAGCTCTGTGGCTGTGTGATGTTCACCATCCAGGGCACACCGAACCTATCGGTGCACATCCCGAATTGATCTCCCCACATCTGCTTCTCGAGCGGCATCGTGACGTCGCCTTCGTCGGACAGCTTGTCCCAGAAGCCGTGGAGCTGCGGCTCGTCATCCCCGCTGAGACTCACGGTGATGCTGCCGCCCGGGGTAAATTCCATACCGGGCGGGGTGTCTGAGGCCATCAGTGTGAAGCCCTGATCGGTATCGAGCTGTCCGTGCATGATGTTGTCTGCCCCGGGCGCATTCGGATCGCCGTATTGGCCGAAGGTATTGAGCGTGAGCTCGCCACCGAAGACGTCTTTGTAAAACTCCATCGCCTGACGGGCGTTGTCGCGGAAACTGATGTAAGGGTTGAGAACCGAGGGCACGGTGGCTCCTTCCGAGTCTGTGATGGGCTGCTCGTCGCAGATTACTCATGCGCTCGGACAGTTCCGCGCCAACCCCCGGTCCTCAGGAGTTGATCATCCAGCGATGCCCGAACGGATCATGGAAGGTCGCCGTTCGGCCGTGGTCGCTCGATTCCGGCCCGCGATCCAGCGTCGCGCCGTTTGCTACGGCGGCCGCGGCAATCGCGTCGCAGTCGAGCACCTCCAGATGCAGTGAGACGGGGGTGCCACTCGACGGGTCAGGAGGCTCGACATCGACCTCGGGAAAGGGATCGGCCATCATCAACAGGGAGCCATTGATGCTCAGCTCGACGTGGCCAACCCGGCCGTCCTCCATGACATACGGCCTGCCCTTCACGATCGCCTGGAACACCTCGCGGTACCACTCAATCGCGGCTCGCGAGTCGGTCACACACAGATAGGGCGTAAGACTCATTGGGGGTCTCCTTCCATCTCGAGAGGCGTCATGAACGACCAGAGCCCACCCTCGAGGTCGCGCGCGGAGTACTCGCGTACGCCGTACGGCATGTCCCGGGGTAGAGCGACGACCGTTGCCCCGGCAGCTACCGCTTGCTCATGGTGGCGATCAACGTCATCGACCATCACGGCCATGCAATGGGTACTAGCGCCGACCGTGGCCGGGGAGGCGAGGTTGTGCTCAGTTGATGGCGGATGCATCCAGACGACACCGTCCCCGACATGTAGCTCGCCGTGTACGACCCGGCCAGATCCATCGCGGGTGATCGTGCCCGGCCCGAAGCCGAAGACGGCTACGAGGTGATCATGTACAGCTTCGATGTCGTTGTAGACCAGCAGTGTCAGTCGCTGTGCCAGACCATGATCAACTTGCGCCAGCTCATCCATCAAGTCGAGCAACTCCTCATCGCTGGGACTGCCATTGGACAACGATTCCCGAACGGTGATCATTCGCTCCCGATGGCGACCCAGCGCGGCCAGCCGTTGATCAACTTGTACGACGTGGCGGGTGATCGTGTCGCTCAGCTCGGCAGGAGAGTCCGTTACTTCACGGGCGATGTCTGACAGTGGCAGACCTAGCTGCCGGAGCAAAGAGATGCGGTAGAGGCGCCGAAGATCATCGCTTGCATACACGCGATGCCCGCTCACCAACCGCTCGGATGGCTTGAGCAGGCCCAACTCCTCGTAATAGCGCAGCGTTCGGGCGGTCAGGCCGGTTCGAGTCGAGACCTGGCCGATCCGCCAGCGTGTCTCGGGGTGATCAACCATTCCTCAACGGTAGAACTTGACGTCGCGGCAGGTTCAAGAGCTTGTCCTCGGCGAACCCGCACGACTAGTATTCTGCATCACCCTTGTCCAAGGTTTGAATGACTTCTGTTCAAGGCGTGAGTCAGGTCGCGACATGTACACGATCAAGCGTGTCTCTGAGATGGTGGGCGTACCGGTTGCCACCCTGCGTGCATGGCAACGGCGCTATGGCGTTGTCAATCCCGGGCGCTCGAATTCGGGTTACCGGTTGTACGGTGCCCGGGATATCGCCGTGCTACGTCGCATGCAGTCTCTAGTCGCATCCGGATGGTCACCCAAGGAGGCAGCGGCGGCAGTGTCGGGGGAAGCTGATTTTGAGACCGACCCGAGAAACGTCCGCCGTATCGAGCCGCCCGCGAGAGCGGCGGCGCTAGCGACGAGCACATCAGTTGAGGATCTGGTCGCCGCGGCGATCGATCTCGACCTACTCGCGGCCAGCCGGCTGCTGGACGAACATTTCGCCACTAGCTCCTTCGAGCATGCAGTCGACGCTTGGTTGCTGCCGGAGCTGCAGCGGCTCGGTGCCGCATGGGCCAACGGAGACGTGACCGTTGCGGGAGAACACATTGTTGCCGCGGCCGTGCAACGGCGATTGAGTGCCGCATTCGACGCGGCCGCAATGGACAGCGAGCGCTTCCCGCTCTTGCTGACCGGACTGCCCGCCGGCTGCCATCATGAGCTCGGCATCCTCGCGTACGCCACGGCGGCCCGGCGGCGAGGGATGGCGGTTCTCCATCTTGGACCAGATCTTCCGGTGCGAGACTGGTTCGTAGCGGTGCAACGACACCAGCCAGACGCGGTGGTGATCGCCGTACCAACAGCTGCTGATATCCAGCCGGCAGCTGGACTCATCAAGGGGCTCGCAGCCCATCATGTGCTGATTGCCGTCGGAGGCCGGTACCAGGACGACACCGTCTCCGCGGCCAACTTGTCTGACAATGAATCGGTGGTCGCGCTCGGCCACTCGATAGGCGGCGGAGCTGCCAAGTTGCGCGAGCGGCTAGGACCTCCACGCAGCTAAATCAGTAGTGTCGAAGGTTTGTACACCGTTTGCTGCGCCGAGCATGGAGTGACACTAGGACGTACGCCAGGCCAGTGCTTTGGTGAGTTCGGTGAGGCCGGCGACGCCGGCTGGGTGCAAGGCTCCGGCGTTGAGATAGACGATGGCCTCCTCGACGTGCCGAGAAATCAAGGTCTCCATCTCGGTGCGAACTCCAGCGTTCACCATCGAGTCTTGAAGAACGACGACGTCGTGAGCGCTCATTGCTGGCGATCCAGCTTGCCGCAGCGTCGACGCGGCGGTGCCACTCAGCCGCGGGGCCGCCAGGCTGAGCAGCACGGTCGGCTTTCCTCGTCGCAGATCATCACCCGCTGGCTTGCCTGTTATCGCAGGATCTCCCCACACCCCGAGGACCTCGTCACGGAGCGCAAAAGCCGCACCTGCGTGATCGCCGTAGCGGCGCAAGGCGCGATGCGCTTCGTCCGTGCCGCCCCCTGCCGTCGCGCCCAGGGCTAGTGGGCGGGCCACCGTGTATGAGCCCGACTTCAGTTGAGCGAGCCGTTCGGCATGGGGTCGATCGCGCCGTCCGGCTGCCGCACCCGTCAGGTCACCGCGCTGGCCCAACACAAGTTCGACGCACAGCTCATGCCACAGCTCCCGAAGGCGAGGGCTCAGCATCGCCACCAGCCGATGAGCCTGCACGAGGGCAAGGTCACCTAGTAGTACGGCAAGGTTGCGTCCGAAGGCTGCGCTGTCACCACGGGCCCCAGCTGCGGCGTGCCACTGCTCGGCCTGCCGATGTGCTGCAAGGCGGCCACGGCGCAGATCCGATTCGTCCATCACGTCGTCGTGCAACAAGGCGAACTGATGGAGCAGTTCCAGAGCCGTTGCGGCCCTGATCAGCTCCGTATGCCCGGGCTGGTCAAGCTCGGCGCCCGACGCGACGTATCCCCAGTGGCACATGGCCGGCCGGAGCCGCTTGCCACCTTGCTGCACAAGATCATCCAGCCAGGTCGGCAGATCTTCAGCCAGCACCTCGGGCGCACGCCCGTCATCGAGCTCGCGCCACAGCCTCGCCAGCTCGTGGCTTTGCTCGCCGAGCAGGCGAGTAACGCCGGCCAAGGTGATCCCCACGTCGGCGCGATGTCCAGTGGCGCCCCTCAGGCGCATGGTAGCTTTTCGGTCCCCAGCGGTAAGACCTTGAACCTGTGCGACCGCCCATGGGCTGAGCAGGCCCGGCGCCCGCTCGACGGTCGCCACGAGATCGGGCCAGGCCAGCCACTGATAGTCCATCACCTCTTCGGGGTCGGGACGCAGCACAGCGGCATCAACAATCGATGCGCAATAGACGGGGCAGGACTCGTTCTCGACGAGACCGTGCGGATCAGTCGCGGTGTAGCCGAAGTCGGGCAGCACGGCCTCGACGTTGACGACCTCCACACCGAGTTCCTCATAGACACGACGGTGAATAGCCGCCACGTCGGACTCACCCGGCCGCGGATGGCCGCAGCATGAGTTTGACCACACGCCCGGCCAGGTGATCTTGCTCAGGGCCCTCCTGGTCAGCAGCACACGACCAGCGTCATCGGTCAGGTAAACCGAGAACGCGCGATGCCGAGGCGTATTGCCGTGATGTACGGTCGCGCGCGCCGCTTGCCCGATGATCCGGCCGGCTTCGTCGACGAGGTCGACCAGGTCCCGATCCTGATCTGCCGTCGCTCTTTCCATACGGCCGCCTCCTTGTGCCGACAGCTGTGGGCAATCCTAGAACAAGCATTGAACAAACACTAGACATCCACGAATCTTCGGATGACGGCTTGCATCCATTTAGTTCGTGCGTGAACGGCCGTTCGGATCAAGCGATCTGGTCGTCCTGGTGAGCGCCGTAGAACTCGACCTGTCGAGCCATGATGGTACGCAGCGGCGTTCCCCGTGGCACGCCATACACGGTGCCGGGAAAGTCGAGTTCGGCCTGCACCTGCCACAGCGCCTCGTGTCGGTCCGGCGAGAAGAGCTGAGCGGGATCTCCTGCCGCGACCCAACCGATCGGGACGGTCGTTTCCGGGGGCAGCCGCGAGTTGACGTGCAACACGCTGTTGATGCGCAGTTCCGATCCTCGGCCGGCGACCGAGCCCGGGAATAGCGATGCTCCGGTCGCAATGAAGACCTCGTCCTCGACCGTAGCTCCGTTGAGGTGAACATACGGGCCGATGAGCACGGAGTCGCCCACTGTCGCTGGGTGGCGCGACCGACCGCGTACCAGGGCGTTCTCCATGATCACCACGTCGTCGCCGATCCAGATCTCGCCATCCTCGGCCGTAAGCACGGCGCCATGCAGCACTCGGGCACGCTCGCCGAGTGTCACGGCTCCGCAAAGCACAGCCGACGGCGCCACGTATGCGGATTCCGGAATTACCGGCCGCTCTCCACGATGGATAAGGATCATGGCCACGCAGCGTACTCAGCCAAGTGTTGACAGCGACCCGGAGCCGGTCGGAGGGTTGGTATGAACCCCCCACATCTCATCTAGAGAGGAAGATTGATCATGCGCAAGGTCGTGCACTTTGAGATTCCCGCCGAGGACCTCGATCGAGCAAAGAAGTTCTACGATTCCATCTTTGGCTGGGAACTGCAGACTATGCCGATGGGGGACGGGGACTACACGAGTGTCAAGACCACGGCAACAGACGAGCAGACGCAGATGCCCACCGAACCGGGCGCTATCAACGGCGGCATGTTCGAGCGGACCGAGCGACTCTCCTCGCCAGTGATCACAATCGACGTCGAGGCAATTGATGATGCCTTGAAGCAGATCGAGGACAGTGGTGGCAGCACGGTCGCGCCGCGTACCGCGATCCCCGGCATGGGCGCATTTGCATACTTCAAAGACTCGGAGGGCAACGTACTCGGCTTGTGGGAGAACACTCCTTAGAGCTGCAGAGAGGGTAGAAGTTCCCTGATTTTGCATCGCCAGTGCGGCGGGAGGGCGCCAGAAGGCGCTTTGGCTCACTAGCGATGCAAAATCAGGGTTGCAGTATCTTCGTGGCTCGTGTCGGTGCGTGCGGTCGATCTCCGATGCGACCAGATCACTTGAGCTGTACCCGTCTGTTGAAGGCGGCTGTCCTCGGCGCGGTTATCTTCCCGTCACACACCAAGCTTGAAGCGGGTGGAACAGCCCGTAGGCCGCGTGATGTCGGTACCGCGAGATGGCTCGGCCTACGTCAGTGCGCCCGAGTGGCGCTGTCTTGAGAATCAGCTGGCTCTCAGCTTCAATGAGGATCCTGGCAACGGGTGTATTGACCAACCACGAACTGGACAGGCCACCGCAAGAGAGCGTCTACTGGTAGTTCGTGCGCCGAGAGGAGTACACCGTTGTCGGGGGGATCGCTGCGCGTATCGCGCAGCAGGTGCGCACCAGCGTCCACGCGGGAGAAGATCTTCACAAGGATCCTGCCGCTGTGACCATCGACTATCCGACTGCAAAAGCTGACGAAACAGCTACCGCGTCTTCGGGCGGCGTCGACACCCAGAACACACCCGCGAGGCTGGTACGCAGCGCTTGGTCGCGGACGCAGTCACTGTTCAGCCATTGCCCAGGGGTCGTGGTCGCCGGTTCCATGGCTGTGCTGATCGCGGCGGCGTACCTGCTCGCTGCGCCGATGGGTCGTGACTTGTCGGCGCAGATGGCTCATGCTCAGCTGGCCGAGTCATATTGGCCAGAGCTGCTGAGCCTGCGTTGGTATGGCGGTTTCAACCCGCTCGGCTACAGCGTCTTGTCTCCACCGGTGATGGGACTGTTGGGCGTACGCCTCACGACGGCACTCGCCTACGTAATGAGCGTGGTGTTTTTTGCTGCATTGTTGAAGGTCACTAACGTGCCGCGACCCGTTATTGGGGCGATCACCGGAGCCGTCTGTCTTGCGGGGAATCTGGTAGTCACGCGGACCAGCTTCGAACTGGCGCTCGCAGTCGGACTCGGCGCGCTGCTTGCTCTGGCCGGAGGGCGGCTCTGGCTCGCCTCCGTGCTGTCGGTCGTGGCTGCTCTGACCAGCGGCGTCACTGGTTTGTTCCTGGGCGTGGCCGGCGGCGCGCTCTTCCTGTCGGGTCGACGACGGGACGGCATCACGCTAGCTGTCAGTGGCATGGTTCCGACGGTCGCCGTCGGCGTAGCGTTC
>DASVEX010000133.1:0-3735 GCA_036380335.1 Propionibacteriaceae bacterium
AGGTGGTTGTCGCGACCGCGGTAGAAGACGTCGATCAAGTTCGGCCCTCGCGAGATGGCCGCTGGAGCGCCTTCCAAGTTGCCGCCGAGCCGTTCGTAACTGCTCCAGCTGATCCCGCTCCATGACTTGTGGTAAAGCGCGTTGTCGCTGCCGCGGACGAAAACGTCCAGCCGGTTCGGCGCCCACGAAGCCACGGCGGGGCTTGAGGTGAGGAAGCCGCCCAGCGGAAAGTAGCCGATCCAGCCTCCATTCCAGGATTTCTGCCAGAGCTGGTTGTCAGAGCCTCGTACGAAGACGTCGAGCCGGTCGGTCCCACGCGCCACGGCTGCCGGGCCGCCCACGATGGCAGCGCCGAGATCCTCAGCCGGGTACCACTTCGTGCCGTTGTACGCGCGGTGCAGCATGATTTGCCCGGCGCCTCGGGTGAAGACGTCCAGCCGGTTCGGGCTCCAGGACGCCACGCTCGGTCCCGCGTTGAATGAGCCGCCAAGATCATCCCAGTCACTCCACTTGGGACCGCCCTGGGCAGGCGTCGATGGCGTGATCACCGTTGGATTCCTGGACGGATTGGGAGCTGGCGGGACGGCCGTGGCTCGGGCTCCTGGACGCGCGATCAGGAAGAGACCGGTACCTGCGAGCAGGAGCACCACGCTGCCCAAGATCACCGGCAGGGACCATCGGTGCTGGGTGTTGATCATGTGGGGAAGCACGGCAACGCACACTATCCCTAAAAGATCAACTTGTCAGTGGCCCAGTCGTTATCAGATCGACCGAAAAATGATCACAAGATGATCACTACGAAGAGTTCAAAGGGCCGAGGGTGCCTGCCCTGAAAGCTGGCCGAAGGGCACACCTCGGGCTGCGCACATCGATCACTTGGCGACAATCTTGCCCGGGTTGAAGTTCCGGCCCGGATCCATCGCGGTGAACAGCCCGTCGATCATGTGCACGCCCGGAGCGGAGATGTCTTGCTCCAGCCAAGCCGCATGCTCGGTGCCAACAGCATGATGATGCGACAACGTTCCGTCCGAGTCCACGAATGCCTGCTGGATGGCGTTCTTGAGCGGCTCGTATTGAGCCAGTGGGTCGACGCCGTCGTGCTTGAACGCAAACGTGAAGTAGAGGCACGCGCCGGAATGGTAGGAGTGCGAAAGGTGGCACATGATCCAGCCGGTGACGCCTAATTGGGCGTAGACCTTCTCGGCGGCCGTCATCACATTCCGGTACAGCGGCAGCAATTTCGACCAGGGCGCTGCCGTCTCCGAGACGTCACCGATCGCGCCTCGATCGAGGAGGAAGTCACGAATGTAGGGGGTGTCGAACTTTTTCTGGTCGTAAAGTTCGCCCGGTCCCTTGCCGACCAAGATCCCGCCATGCTTGCCGACGATGTCCTTGACGATCTTCTTCTGTCTGGCCACATGGGCCTTGCCGCCGCCCTCGTAGCCGATGAAAGACAGGCAGACCTCATTGAGCTTCCAGCCGCGCCGCTCGAGGACTTTCATCAGGCCCTTGCTGATCAACGACGATATCGAGATCTTGCTGGACTTTCTCCTGGTGGCAAAGGAGAACGCCGTCTCCTTGGCGTCGGAGACACGAGTGATCGACGGGTGCGCGTCGCTGGTGGAGATCTCCTGCATGGCGGCAAGTCCCGCCTCCCAGGATGGGAACAAGTACCCCAAGATCACCCGCACCTCAGGAATCCGATGCACCTGCACCGTCACCTCGGTGATGACGCCCAACCGACCTTCGGAGCCGAGAACCATCTCGCGGACGCTCGGACCCGTCGAGGTGTGCGGCAATGGCCGAACCTCGAGCACCTTGCCCGGCATCACCACTCGCATACCCCGCGCGATGTCGGCGATGTCCCCGTACTTATCCGACTGCATGCCGGAGGAGCGCGTGGCCACCCAGCCGCCGAGTGTGCTGTGGCTGAAGCTGTCCGGGTAATGTCCCAGAGTCCAGCCCTGCGCGGTGAGCTGCTCCTCCAGGTCCGGGCCCTGGACGCCGGCCTGAATACGCGCCAGGCCGGACTCCTCGTCAATGCTGATCACCTGGTTCAGTCGACCAAGATCAAGTGAGATGACGGGCCGCGTCTCATCCTCGGGAGCGTGCAGGCTGCCGGCGATGTTGCTGCCCCCGCCGTACGGAATGATCACCGTGTCCGCTGCGACAGCGCGATCGACGATGAGCTGAACCTGAGCCTCGTCGCCGGGATAGACGACAACGTCTGGAACCCGCGGGATGTCGCCGACGCGTATCCGCAGCAGGTCTCGCGCGCTCTTGCCGTACGTATGCACGATGCGATCAAGATCATCTTGCACGGCATTCTCGGCACCGACGGCGTCGGTCAGCTCTGCCAGCAACTGCTCGCTGATCATTGGCGCAGGGATGGACAGGTCGTCGAGCGACATGGGCGCCGCTGGAGGGGTGTTGACATCAAGATCAATGGCATTGATCACGAAGGCTCGAAAAGCAGGCTTGTTCTCGTGATGGAAGCTCACTCCTTCGACTCCCCAGCCCCACCACTTCATGTGTTTGACGTCGGACATCCTGTCGTTCTCCTTCGATCCCAAGGCTGGCGCAGCTCTAAGCCTGGTTGGCGCGATAGGTGGTGGCGTAGTCGATGAGCCCGCTCACCTCTTTGGTGATGCGCTCAGAGAATTGGGCGACGGTCTCGCCGTCCTCAGCGCGCATCGGTTCTCCGAAGGCCACATACACCGGCGGCCGCCCGCGGCTCGGCCAATTCTGGCCGTACGGCATGGCCTCTGACGCGCCGATGATCGCCATGGGTAGGCAAGGCACATCCCGGCTGATGCAGAGCGCTGCAGCGCCCGGCTTGAACGCGGCCATCTCCCCAGTCCGCGACCTAGTGCCCTCGGGAAACAGCAATAGCGGTATGCCGTCGTCAAGCAGGCTGGTGGCCAGGCCATGGCGGCCGCGCAGCCCGGTGCGATCGACTGGAAACGCATTGAAGAACAACGACGTCAGGCCCTTGCGCCACCAGACATCGAAGAAGTAGTCCGCAGCTGCTCCAGCCGCGAGGTAGCGGGCCAACCTGCGCGGCAAGGATCCGAGGATCAAAGGAGCATCGAGATGGCTTGCATGATTGGACACCACGACAAACGGTCGGTTCAGGCCCTTGAGACGTTCCTCGCCCAGCACGGTCACTGTCACCAGTCGCCACACCAGTGGTTTGAGCAAGCCTCGCTGCGCAACGAACCGCGCCCCGGCATGCACCGGCGAGGTGTAGCGGCTCCGGCTTGACATGGGCTTAGCCTAACCCGAGCCGAGCCGGTGCAATGTCGGGCAAAAGCTTCACGCTACGGGTTCGGATGGCACAGTCATGACATCTCCTCGACGACGTAGTAACGGTTGCCGTCGGGATCGTCGAAGCTGAACATAGGTGGGACACCGTCCCAGCGAAGCAGTTCGCCGACCTCGACGCCGCGGGCTTGCAGGGTGGCGTGTTCCGCGGCGGCATCCGGAACGGTGAAGCGTACGCCGGTGTCGGCCCCAACGGGTGCGCCAACATCTGACGGCGCCTCGGCAGCGTTGAGAGCGATCGAGGTGCTGGCGCGAGGCGGAGCGACCTCGACCCATCGCATGGTGGGGCTGATCGGTGCGTCGAGCCGCTTCTCGAAGCCGAGTGTGTCGACGAAAAAGGCAAGCGCTTCGTCTTGATTCCTGACGTTGATCCCGATCGTTCGTACGTCGGTGATGGTGGTCGCGGGCATG
>DASVEX010000134.1:0-16401 GCA_036380335.1 Propionibacteriaceae bacterium
CCTCAGCGAGCTGCTCGTTGTACTGCCGTAAGGCCGCCTCGGCGGCTTCTTGGGCCTTCTCTGCCTTTTCCATGCCGCCCTGGATAGCGGCAGTGCGCTCGGCATACGTGGCCTCGAACCGAGGCACCACGAACCTGGCGATGAGGAAAGTCAGCAACAGCGCAAACACAATCGAGGCGATTACTTCCGCCAGATTCGGGATTAGCGGATTCTCCGCGAGAGGTACCAGAAGCGTGGTCATCGCGACCACTCGCTCACAGCCCGCCGAAGACGAACGCGAGGGCGATGCCGATGATCGCCAGTGCCTCCGTCACCGCGAATCCGATCCAAGCCGTGCCCATCATCGCGCCGCGAGCCTCAGGCTGCCGCGCTGTGCCCTGGATGACTGAGGCGAAGATCAAGCCGACGCCGATTCCGGGGCCGATAGCGCCGAGGCCGTAGCCGACGATGCCGAGAGATCCAGTGAGTTCCAGTGGAGTCATTGGGACTACTTTCTTGACGGGGTTTCGAGGAGTCTGCCGAAACCGAGGGTGGTCAGTGCTCCTCGGCGGAGGCCGAAGAGATGTATTGGGCGGTGAGAACGGTGAAGATGAAAGCTTGCAAGGATTGCACGAAGATCTCCAGGCCGAATATCGCCATGCTGAAGATCAAGGCCACCACACCGGCGGTCTTGTTGATGATCGACTCCGAATGCAACAGCAGGTACTCCCCGCCCAATATGAACACCAGAATCAGTAGGTGGCCGGCGAACATGTTGGCAAAGAGTCGCAAGGACAAGGTGATCGGCCGAACGATGATGTTGGAAACGAACTCAAGCGGGATGATCAGCGGCCACATGAACACCGGCACGCCCGAGGGCAACGTTGTGTTCTTGAGGTAACCGAAGAAGCCGTACTTGGAGATGCCGACGCCGTTGTAGATCACCCACACCATGAGCGCCAGACCGTACGGCCAACCTACGTGTGAGGGAGTCGGTAGCAAGGTGAGGGGGAAAACGCCCCAAAGGTTGTTGACCAGCACGAAGGAGAAAAGGGCGATAAGGAGTGGCAGGTACCTGCGGAAGTCATGCCCGATCATGTCCCGGGCAATGGTGTTCCGAACGAAGAAGTATGCCGTCTCGCCAATGTATTGACTCTTGCTCGGCACCATGGCGTTCTTACGCGCCATGATCAACCAGAAAGCCAAGATCAAGATCACCGAGACAATGCCTTGCAGCATGTACTTGTCGAACCAGGGAACGCTTTCGAAAAACGGCGGAAAGTCGAAGCTATGCACACCGGGAGCTTCAAAGCCGCCCGTCTCCAGCGGCACAAGGCCCGACAAGAAACCGCTCACCGTTCCCCCTATTCCGCCTCGTGCCTGTGCTCGGTTACCGTGGCCTGGTCGCTGCGATTCTTAGCACCTGCTACAGGTGCGGCATCCTCGATGCGGCCAAAGCGCCGGATGATCACGTACACCCCGAAGGCCGCGCCTGCAACGATGCCGATCGGCAGCAAGAACCTGGTCCCGAAGTAGTGATCGCCCAACCATCCCAGCAGCCCGTACATCAGTACGCCAGAGATCAAATAGGAGAGCACTCTTAGCCCCAAGTCCATGCCGTCTGATTTCCCGCCTCCTTGCGATCTCGGCTGGTCGTGAGCCGCCTTGGGTTGTTCCGTCATGGCGTG
This sequence comes from Propionibacteriaceae bacterium, assembly GCA_036380335.1. Classification (GTDB taxonomy): domain Bacteria; phylum Actinomycetota; class Actinomycetes; order Propionibacteriales; family Propionibacteriaceae; genus Microlunatus. The sequence goes on from DASVEX010000134.1 coordinate 1,668, forward strand.
ACACACGCTAGCAGTGATTGTGGCGACGGTCACGGCTCCAAGGCACCTTTGCTAGGCGCCTCGTATTCGGTGTCGTACACGCCGATTCGTAAGCGAGAGAAGACAAATACCTCAACGATCAGCCACCCGGCGACGACGATGATCGTTGCCACAAAGATGACCATGGGGATCAACATCGGCCACGCTTCGCGATGCGCGTTGTACAGCACAAGGACCAGCCCGAGGCTCACCACCCGCGCGGTATAGCTGCACAGCGACACCGTGAGCAGCGTCCGCGCGCCAGCGTCGGCAAACAGCACCATCACGTACTGGCCGACACCGTAGAAGAACAACACCATGGCTGCCGCCAGCGCGGCCGAGATCAAACCGGTCGTGCCATAGCCCATAGCGAAGCCGATCATGCACATGATCGCCGTTGTCACTCCGCCGACGGCACCGCCGAGCAAGAGTTTGCGCGCCCGAATGACGTGAATGCTCGGGCCATCGGCAGGGGTCGCCGCGTGCTCCGGTTTGCTCTCAACGGTCATTGCGATGCAGTCCTTTGGTGCCGGTGTCGAAGCTAATCTTGATCAAACGTGAGGCCGGGCCATAGGTGCGAGCCAGGGTCGTAGGGCTGCGTGGCTGCAACCTAACACAGTGTTTGATTGCCTCGCTCGCCAAGCTCGGTCTGTCTAATGGCTCGCTCCGCTCGCTGCGATGTTCGCTATGTAGCCGCCGTCTTCGCGCCGATTCTCCGCACGGAGCCACGAATACAGCGGCAGACGGCCGCAGGGGACCTATTCGTGGCCCTGAAGCAATCAACGCAGAGATTCGCCGCGCCGTACTTGATTCCTCGCGCGCAACGGACGACCCAGAGTGACCACGAGCAAAACGAGGGCGAAAGCAGCAACCACCGCTACCACAGTCCACTGCCGTTCCGTCTGGACCAGTCCCAAGATGATCACTCCGAAGGAGACCAGCGCAGACCAGACGTACATCAGCAGCACCGCGCGGCGTTGGCTGTGGCCACGTTCCAACAGCCGGTGATGCAGGTGCTGTTTGTCGGGCAAGAACCACCACTTGCCGGCGTAGGTGCGACGCACAAAAGCCAGCGACAGATCCAGGAACGGCAGCGCCAGGATGGCCAGCGGTAAGACCAGCGGGAGAACCGTCGGGACCAATCCTCCACGGCCGTCTTGCAGCTGGGAGATATCGATCTGACCGGTCAGGCTGATCGTGGAGGTGGCCAGCAGCAAGCCGAGCAGCATCGCGCCGGAATCCCCCATGAACATCCGTGCCGGGAAGAAGTTGTGCGGCAGGAAACCCAGGCATGCGCCGGCGATCGCAACCGTGACGAGGCTCGAGGTCGTCGCCCGGGTCAGGCCTTCGGTGACGGTGAGCAAGTAGGAATAGGCGAAGAACGCCAAGGCCCCAATGCCAACCACGCCCGTGGCCAACCCGTCCAGGCCGTCGACGAAGTTGACAGCGTTGGAGCAGAGCACGATGAAGAAGACCGTGATCGCTACCGATGTGGTGCCGTCGAGGGAGACGATCTGGTTCGGTAGTGGAATCCAGAGCATCTTGACGCCTAGCGCGACGGCAATGCCTGCGGCAAAAACCTGTCCAGCGAACTTGGTCAAGGGCGGCAGCTCGAAAACGTCATCAAGCACACCCACCAGGCAGATCACGACCGCTGAGACCAGCACTGCCCATGAGTCTTGCTGCACAGTCACCAGACGGCCGAGGAATGGGAGTTGCCAGGAGATCAAGATTGCGGCCGCAACGCCGGCCAGCATGGCGACGCCGCCGAAGTAGGGCATCTCGATGGTGTGCACATCGCGATCCCGGACCCTGGCCAGCGCGCCCGTCCGCAGCGCCAAGCGACGGCATACGCCACTCAGCAGATACGTGACCGCCGCCGCAATGCAGAGGACCAGCAAGTACTCGCGCACTCAACCTCCTGCAGCGGGGACGTCGCCGGTGTCGGTTTCGGAGACATCCTCTGTGCCGTCGGCTTCGTCGGCTTCGCCGGTTAGATCGCGCAGGTTCGGGGCAGTCTCGCGCAGCGTCTCAACACTGATAGCGCCTCGGCGCAGGACTTGACCCTCGTCATCTCGGCTGAAGTCCACGATTGTCGACGGCGCGCCGCTGGCATCACCAAGCGGACCCCCATCGAGATAGACCGTGACTGCGTCGCCCAGCTGATCAATTGCCTCGTCACAAGTAAGGGCCGCAGCCTGACCGCTGATGTTGGCGCTACTCACCGCCATGGGGCCGGTTCGTCGCAATATCTCGCGAGCCAGTTCATGATCGGGAACCCGAAGCGCGATCGTGCCTTCGGTATCGCCGAGATCCATTCGCAGACTCGGCTGGATGCGACAGATCACCGTGAGTGCGCCTGGCCAGTGCTTCTCAACGAGTTCCTTCGCCGGCTCGGGCACGTTCACAGCGAGCGCTCGAATCAAGGTCGGCTCGCCGATGAGTACCGGCGGGGGCATGTCGCGGCCACGGTGTTTGGCATCGAGCAAGAGCTGGACCGCCTCGGCGCTGAACGCGTCAGCGCCAATCCCGTAGACGGTGTCGGTAGGGAGCACGATGCATTCGCCGGCCTCGATGGCCTCGCGAGCAGCCTCGGTCGCCTCGGCATTACGCGACGGATCATTAGCCGTGCAGTCGAATCGCCGATACGTCACAGCGACTTCAGTCTCCGCCGCCTCTCCGCGGTCGGGTTCGCCGGGCACGGCGGTCGTGGTCACCGGTCAATCCTGCCAGAATCACCTGCTGACAGCCGTTGCAACGACAAGATCACTGAGTACGACGCAGGGCCGTGACGAATCGTGCGCGGCCAGCGAGATCAGGATGATCACGTACGCCGGAAAAGCCCCCGTGGTCGAGGACGACCTGTTGGGCCGACTCGCCTTGAACGTCGGCGTGCTCAACGCACAGCAAACCGGCCGGCCGTAGCAGCCGAGCCGCCTCGGCGACTACCACTCTGATGGCATCCAAACCGTCTTGACCGGAAACCAGCGCGAGCGGCGGATCATAGTCGCGCACCTCCGGCACAACTGACTCGAAGGCCTCGAACGGGATGTAAGGCGGGTTCGCGATCACCAGATCGACCGCTCCGTTCAGCTGTGGGAGAGCACCGACCATGTCCTGCACGTAGAGCTCGACGGTCGTGTCGGCGAGATTTCGCGATGCATACGCCGCAGCCTCCTCGGATAGCTCGACCGCGTAGACCCGGGTTCCGGTCAGTTCGGTGGCAATGGACTTGGCAACTGCGCCCGACCCCGTGCCGAGCTCAACCACCACCGGCAAATGTCGCGACTCCCCACGTGCCACGGCGTAGACCATCGGGCGCAACTGCTCGATCGCCCAGCCAGTCATCACCTCGGTCTCAGGCCTCGGCACGAACACTCCCGGACCTACCTGCAGTTCCAGATGGCGAAAGTGGGCCCGACCGGTCAGATGCTGCAGCGGAATCCGATGCAACCGTTTGTCGATCAACGTTTGGAAGTACGCAGCGGCTGCGTCGTCGACCCCATCGAGCAGCGGCAGACGGGCGAGCTCCACTCCTGCGGCGTACGCCAGAAGCTGCCGCGCATCCTGCTCCGGCGACTCGACACCAGCGACGCGTAGCTGACCTGCCGCCTCGATCAACAGGGGCCGGACAGCCCTGGTCACGGAGTCGAGCCGGCGAACTGGGACAGCCGCAACTGCGTGTCAGCGTCCTGCAGCGCGTTGACCACCGCGTCCAGGTCCCCGTTCAGAACTTGATCAAGGTTGTAGGCCTTGAATCCGATCCGGTGATCAGAAATCCGGTTCTCCGGAAAGTTGTAGGTGCGAATGCGCTCTGACCGGTCGACGGTCCGCACCTGGCTGCGGCGCGCAGCGGAGGCGGCGGTGGCAGCTTCTTCCTCGGCCGCTGCCGTCAACCGAGCCCGGAGCATCCGCATCGCCTGCTCGCGGTTCTGCAATTGCGAACGCTCGTTCTGGCAGGAGACCACGATGCCACTGGGCAGATGGGTGATCCGCACCGCCGAGTCGGTGGTGTTGACACCCTGACCTCCCGGACCGGACGAGCGGTAGACATCGATACGGAGGTCGTCCTCGTTGATCTCGATCTCGGTTTCGGCGACCTCCGGCATGACCAGTACACCGGCGGCCGAGGTATGCACGCGACCCTGCGACTCGGTGATCGGGACCCGCTGCACACGATGCACGCCTCCCTCGAATTTGAGGACGCCATATGGCATCGAGTCGGGATCAGCTGCCCTAGGTGCTTTGATCGCAATAGTTGCCGATTTGTAGCCGCCGAGATCTGTCTCCTGTGCGTCGAGTACTTCGACCTTCCAGCCGCGGGTCTCGGCGTACCGCGAGTACATCTTCAGCAGGTCCGCGGCGAACAGCGCCGACTCCTCGCCGCCCTCACCGGACTTGATCTCCATCAGTGCATCCGAGGAGTCATTGGGGTCGCGCGGGGCCAGCAAGCGTGTCAACCGGTCGGTCACCGGTACGAGTTGCGCTTCGAGCTCGGCGGCCTCAAGGGCCAGCGAGTGATCCTCTGCAGAGAGTTCCTTGGCCGCCGCAAGATCATCGGTGATCCGGTCGTACTCGTCCAGGGCCTTCACAATCGGTACCAGCTCGGCGTACCGGCGACCCACCTTGCGGGCGCGAGCAAGATCAGCATGCACTGCCGGATCGCCGAGCGCCGTTTCCAGTTCGTGGAACTCGGCGCGTAGCGGAGCGGCCGACTCAAAGATCACGACACGCTCCTCTCCGACTTGTCAGCGGCAGTGGTTGCCATAGCGACCACCGACGCTGACAAGTCGGTGATCGAGACGCAGCAAGCGCCGGGCTGCAGGGATCTCCCCGCCTCCCGGCGCCGTGTACAACGCTATGTGGACGCCTTCTTCTTGGCAGTCGGCTGCCGAGCCGCGTACCGCTTCTCGAAGCGAGCAACACGGCCACCGGTGTCGAGAATTTTCTGCTTGCCCGTGTAGAACGGGTGGCAGTTGGAGCACACATCTGCGTGGATCACGCCGTTGGGCGCAGTGCTCCGGGTCGTAAAGGTGTTGCCACACGTACAGGTGACCAGCGTCTCTACGTACGTGGGGTGAATGTCGGGCTTCATATCCATCTCCTCATCAGGTGTGCCGGGTCGCCGCGCAGCTGCTGCGCTTGTGGCGTGAACCGGCACCAAAGGGTGATTCTGCCGCAGTAACAGACACGGCACCAAATGAACGGCGAGCGGGCCTGCTTTAGTCCCGTGTGGAGCAGCCGCCTCTCGACGGCTCTGGACAGGAGCTAGTCCTGCGTGGGAATGCTCTTGGTGATCGCCATCAGGAACTCGGTGTTGCTCTGCGTCTTACGGAGCCGGTCCAAGAGCATCTCCAGCCCTTGCAGACTCTCGAGTCCGGAAAGGACCCGGCGCAACTTCCACACGATGGCCAACTCCTCGCGGCTCATCAGCAGTTCCTCGCGGCGGGTGCTCGACGCGTCGACGTCAATCGCCGGGAAGATCCGCTTCTCGGCGAACTCGCGGCGTAGCCGGATCTCGGAGTTGCCGGTGCCCTTGAACTCCTCGAAGATCACTTCATCCATCTTCGAACCGGTCTCGACGAGAGCTGTCGCCACGATAGTGAGCGATCCACCGCCTTCGATGTTGCGCGCGGCGCCCAGGAACTTCTTCGGCGGATAGAGCGCAGCCGAGTCGACGCCGCCTGAGAGGATGCGTCCCGATGCCGGAGCCGCCAGGTTGTATGCCCGGCTCAGCCGGGTGATGCCATCGAGCAAGACCACTACGTCGTGACCCAGCTCGACGAGACGTTTCGCTCGCTCGATAGCCAGCTCGGCAACGGTGGTGTGATCTTCGGCCGGCCGATCGAAGGTCGATGAGATCACTTCGCCCTTAGCCGAGCGCTCGAAGTCGGTGACCTCCTCAGGCCGTTCGTCAACCAAGACCACCATCAACTTTACTTCGGGGTTGTTGACGGCGATCGAATTGGCGATAGCCTGCATGATCAAGGTCTTGCCGGCCTTGGATGGCGAGACGATCAGCGCGCGCTGTCCCTTGCCGATCGGAGCCACCAGATCAATGATCCGGCCAGCCATCTGGGTCGGGGTGGTCTCGAGCTTCAGTCGCTCCTGCGGATAAAGAGGGGTGAGCTTCGCGAAGTCCGGTCGCTGCCGAGCGGATTCCAGGTCGCCACCATTGATGGTGTCGATCCTCACCATGGGATTGAACTTTTCTTTACGCTCGCCGTCGCGCGGCGTACGGATCACACCAGTGACCAGGTCGCCCTTACGCAAGCCGAGTTTCTTCACCATCGACAACGAGACGTACGCGTCGTCCGACCCTGGCAGATAGCCGTTGGTGCGGACGAATGCGTAATTGTCGAGGACGTCCAAAATCCCGCGCGCGGGAACGAGCACATCGTCATCGGAGACCACGGGCTCGGAGTCGTAGCGTTCGAGATTGCCACTGCCCCCACGGCTACGCCGGCTCTGCCGGTCGCGGCTGCGGCGCCGGCGACTGCGGCGGCTGCCGCCTTCCTCGTCCCAGTCTCGGCCCTGGTTGTCGCGGCCCTGGTTGTCGCGGCCCTGGTTCTCTCGGCCCTGGTTGTCACGACTCTGGTTGTCACGCTGCTGGTTCTCGCGGGCCTGCGGGTTGCGATTCCTGCGATCCTGCCGGTCGTTCTGCCTTCCGTCGCGAGACCCGTCGCCTCGCTCGCCGCTCTCACCCTGCCGGGCCTCACGAGCCTCCTCCGTACGAGGTTGCTGATCAGAGCGGTCGGATTCCGGCTGCCCGTCTCCACCGCCGCCTGGCGTCTCCTGGCGTACCTGCCCGCCGTCGCCGTTCTCGAGCGGCGCTTGCCGCTGACCCGGTGAGGCGGCGGGCTGGGTCGGTTCAACTAGCTGCGGTTGGACGGGGTTTTCGAGCATCTGTGCCTCCTCGCGCTGGCCACGTGCCTCGCGCGGCGCCTGCTGCAGCTCATCGAGCGCGCTGGCGATATCCCGGTTGTCCCGGGACTGTTGGGGAAGGTTGCGGTGGCCATTGTCTTGCTGGGCTGCGCGAATGGCGTCGATCAACTGGCTCTTGCGCATCGCGCCAATGCCCTTGATTCCCAGGGAGCCAGCCATCTGCTTCAGCTCGGGGAGGACCATCGAGTCCAGGCCTGAGCCCTTACGGTTGCGACGATCGCTGGTGAGTTGTGTTCCTTGCTCGCCGGCGCTTTTCTCGATGGGAGATGCGCTCGTCACTTCGGCGATGTCTGTCAATGTGTGTCCTTGTCAGTTCGGGCACGTCCTAGGTGCCCATCCATGGCGCGGGGTGATACCCCGACCAGCGGGTCTTTCTTGAGGTCCTCAGCGCATCGCGACAACTGTTCTCGAGATATGGCTGACGGGGATGCCTTGGAGCTTTGTCCGCGTCGCACCTGACCTTTGAGGCGCTACTCGGTCAGATGTGCGTCTTTGTGACTTGGCTGGTTTGGGAAGCCGGTCTCCGCAACTGCCCTGACCGTGTCGGCTCTATAAGGCTAGCACCTGCGCCGGGAGTTTCCATCACAGTCTGATCTGCAGGACCCGACAAGTCGCCCGAACCGGTGATTGACGCATCGATGATCGACGCTGCTGTGCCTATCTCACTGAGCCGTACTGAGAATCCTGCTATCTGTTGATCTTGAAGTACGGCCAGATCCGTCCGGGTGCCTAGCACCAAGACGCTCGGACCAGCACCACTGATCATGGCGGCGAATCCCTGCCCGCGTAACGACTTCATCAGCTCGTAGGACCGTGGCATGGCGGCTTCCCGATAGCCCTGGTGCAACCAGTCGCAGCTGGCGTCGTAGAGCAGATCGGGTTCGGAGGCCAAGGCGTGGACAAGCAAAGCCGCCCGTCCCGAGTTGGCGGCTGCCTCCACATGCGGCACGATCTCGGGCAGCAGTCCGCGGGCTAACTCGGTGCCCACCGACGCGTCGGGGATGAACACCGCTGCCGCAATGGAGGGATGCACGTTGCCCTGCGCCACCGTAACTCCCGCTCGGCCTTCGTATGCCAATACGAATCCGCCGTAGATCGCCGCCCCCACATTGTCCGGATGACCCTCAATGGCATTGGCGTGTCCCAGCAGCCACTCTGGTCTCGCAGTAGTCTCCGCCAGCCCGGCCGCAGCCAATAGTCCTGCGACGATGGCCGCCGACGAAGATCCCAGGCCTCGAGCGTGGGGGATCGTGTTGCGGCAGCCAAGCCACAGGCCTGGTGCCCGTACACCAAGATCAGCTAAACCCACCAGGACCGCGCGGATGATCAGATGACTTTCATCCCGCGGTAGCTCGGCCGCACCTTCGCCGGACACCTCGATCCGATAACCGTCCTCGATCACTGCGAGGTTGACCCGTTCCCGCCAGTCGAGCGCGAGTCCGAAGCAATCAAAGCCGGGCCCCACATTGGCGCTCGTGGCTGGTACCTCGATCGTCACCGATCTGCCGGGCACTAAGACCCGCTGCTGCGCTAGGTCAGCACGCATGGTCTCCTCCTTGGGATTGATCGCACCCGCGAGGTGCTTAGTCCACCAGCCCGCAGACCGATGCGATCGCGAGCAAGTCGGCCGTCACGACCTCTGCATGAATCGGACCAAGTCGCGACAGCGCCGTATCCACGTCCTTGAGACCGTGGCCGGTCACAGTGATCGCAATCTGCAGACCAGATTCGATCTCGCCGCGTTGCTGCTTGGCCAGCAGGCCCGCAACCCCGGCAGCCGATGCCGGCTCGACAAAGATGCCTTCTTCACGGGCCAGGAAGGCTTGCGCGTCGAGGATTTGATCGTCGCTGACAGCTTCAATTAGGCCCCCCGACTCGTCGCGGGCGACTCGCGCCTGCTCAGCCGATGCCGGATTACCGATGCGAATTGCGGTGGCTATGGTTTCGGGCTGCAAGATCGGGTGTCCTAACACCAAAGGTGCCGCGCCCGCAGCCTGAAATCCCCACATTCTGGGGGTTCGCATCGCCTTGCCGGCCGATGCATATTGCCTATAACCACGCCAGTACGCCGAGATATTCCCGGCGTTACCTACCGGGATGACATGCACATCTGGCGCATCCCCGAGCTCGTCGATCACTTCGAAAGCGGCTGTCTTTTGACCTTCGATCCGGTTGGGATTGACCGAGTTGACCAGTGCGACCGGGTAGTCGTACGCCAGCTTGCGCGCGAGTTCCAGGCAGTCGTCGAAGTTGCCGTCAACCTGTACGACTTTGGCACCGTGCACGATCGCCTGGGCGAGCTTGCCGGTCGCGATTCGACCGGCGGGCAACAACACGATCGTGGAGAGGCCAGCGCGTGCTGCGTACGCGGCGGCGGATGCGGAGGTGTTTCCGGTCGACGCGCACACCACGGCTTGGACACCCTGCCCGGCGGCAACACTAAGCGCGACCGTCATGCCACGGTCCTTGAAGGAGCCGGTTGGGTTGGTGCCCTCGACCTTGATCCACGCCTCGCAACGCAGGATTTCCGACAACTTCTCGGCCGCAACCAGCGGCGTACTCCCCTCCCCGAGAGTGATCACGGGATCGCTGTCGGACAACGGCAGCCAGTCGCGATAGCGAGCAATCACCCCGTATCCGGGACGGTGCTTGAGAGAAGTGTTTCGGTCCGCGGCGAAGGACTCCGGGATCACGTCAGTCGCCTTCAACTCGCATCACGCTGGTGACCTGACGTACAACATCGAGGCCACGTAGCGCTTGAACTGTGGCGCTGAGGGCAGCGTCGCGTGCGTGGTGGGTCACCAGCACGAGCTGGGCGTCGGCACCCCGCCCGTTCTGTCGCACAGTTTCGATCGACACCCCGTGCTCGGCGAAGACATCCGCGATCGTGGCGAGTACGCCGACCACATCAGCAACCTCGAGGGAGACGTGATATCGCGTCAAGACGCTGCCGATCCTGGTCACCGGGCGCGCCGCATAGCTGGATTCTCCAGGACCGACCGCGCCGCGCAGCCGGTTCCGGGCAACCGTCACGAGATCGCCCAGTACGGCACTCGCAGTCGGCGAGCCGCCGGCGCCGGGACCGTAGAACATCAGCCGTCCGGCAGACATCGACTCGACGAATACGGCGTTATAGGCATCGCCTACTGCGGCGAGCGGGTGGGATCGCGGGATCATCGCCGGATGGACGCGTACTGAGACTGTCCGCTCCGCAGGGCTTGCGACGGGCGAGGACAACTGGCAGATCGCCAATAGCTTGACCACGCAGCCAATGTCATGCGCCGAGGCGATGTCAGTCGGAGTAACGCCGGTGATGCCTTCCCGATAGACATCTGCGCCCGTGACCCGGGTGTGGAACGCCAAGCTCGCCAAGATCGCTGCCTTGGCCGCCGCGTCGAAGCCCTCAACGTCAGCCGTCGGATCCGCCTCCGCGTAGCCAAATTGCTGAGCCTCCCGAAGAGCCTCGGCGAAGCCGATCCCGCCGGTGTCCATCCGGTCCAGAATGTAGTTGGTGGTGCCGTTGACGATCCCGATCACCGAAGTGATCTCATCACCCACCAGCGATTCCCGCAGCGGCCGAATGATCGGAATCGCGCCCGCGACCGCAGCCTCGAAGTACAGATCCGCACCGGCCTGTTCAGCAGCCTCGAACAACGCTGCGCCGTCCGCGGCCAGCAGCTCCTTGTTCGCGGTTACCACAGAGGCTCCGTTCCGCATTGCCGCCAAGATCAACGACCGCGCCGGCTCAATCCCGCCAATGACTTCGATCACCAGATCGACGTCCTCGCGGGTGACCAGCGCCTTGGCGTCGGTGGTGAGCAACTCTGAATCGATGCCGGCGCGGTCGCGATCCGGCTGCCGCACAGCGATGCCGACCAGCTCCAAGGGTCGCCCCACCCGAGCGCGTAGGTCGGCTGCCTGCCCGATGATCAATCGCGCCACCTCCGAGCCGACCACTCCGCAGCCGAGTAGAGCTACCCGGAGTGGGGTGAGTGGTGAGACGTCAAGGAGAGGCGCGGGTCGCACGCTGGTCAAAGTCACGTAAACCTCATTTACACAACGACACCACGACCCCGAATCGTGGCGGTCTTATTGTTCCTCATTGAGGCGAACTCGGCGAACCCTAAATTTTCTTGAGCCGGGGTGACTTCACCCTACGTAGCTCTTACCCAGCATCCAACGCCAGCAAATCCTCGATGGTCTCGCGCCGGATCAGCGTGCTGATCTGGCCGTCTCGCACGGCGATCACCGGCGGTCGCGGAACGTGGTTGTAGTTGCTCGCCATAGATCGGCTGTACGCGCCGGAGCCCGGCACTGCGAGCAGGTCGCCGGGGCCGATGTCAGCCGGCAGGAACTCATCACGCACCAAGATGTCGCCGCCTTCACAGTGTTTGCCGACGACGCGTGCCAACACGGGAGGCGCTGTGGAAAGACGGGAAGCCAACGTTGCGGAGTATTCGGCGGCGTACAGGGCGGTCCTGATGTTGTCGCTCATTCCCCCGTCGACCGCGACGTAGAGGCGACTGGCGCCGCCGTCCAATGCCACAGGCTTGACGGTGCCGACCCGGTAGAGGGCGAATGTGCTCGGGCCGCTGATGGCGCGGCCCGGCTCGATCGACAGGTGCGGGACCGCGATCCCTAGCGCCGAGCATGCATGGTCGATGATGCCGCGAAGATCTTCCGATAGCGCAGCAGGCGTGGAGGGTGTGTCGGCACTGGTGTAGGCGATGCCGAAGCCACCACCAAGGTCCATCTCACCCAGCTCAATACCAGTCTGCGCCGCGAAGTCAGCGTGCAGGCGCAGGGTACGGCGCGCCGCGACCTCGAAGCCCTCGGCATCGAAGATCTGGGAGCCGATGTGGGAGTGGATACCGATCAGGTCCAACCACGGATTCTCCTGGCAGGTGACCAGCGCGGCTGCGGCACTACCCCCGGCAGTGGAGAAGCCGAACTTCTGATCTTCATGGGCGGTCGCGATGTATTCATGGGTATGCGCCTCCACTCCGGTGGTGGCTCTGATCATGACCCGCGGCCGGATCTGCAGCCGCTCAGCGAGGGCGCTGAGTCTGTCAATCTCATCGAAGGAATCGAGAATGATCCTTCCGACCCCAGCGGTCAGTGCGTACGTCAGCTCCTCGACGCTCTTGTTGTTGCCGTGCAGCCCAACCCGTCGAAGATCAATTCCAGCACGCTGCACGACAGCCAGCTCGCCGCCGGTGCACACATCGATGCCGAGCCCCTCTTCAGCCACCCAGCGGGCCACGGTCGTACAAAGAAATGACTTGGCGGCGTAGTAGACGTCCCAGCCGTCGAAGGCTTCGGCAAACGCGCGGGCTCGGGCGCGCAGGTCGGCCTCATCCACCACGTACACCGGAGTCCCGACCTGATTGGCGATCTCGATGACACTTAGGCCTGCCACCTTCAGCACGCCGTTTTCGTCCTTGGCTACGCCGCTGCTCCACAGGGTCCCAAGCAGGGCGTTGACGTCGCTCGGCGTACCGAGCCAGCTGGGCGCCCGCGCCGTGGAATCGGCGTGAATTGAGCCAGCCACGTGAGTATGCGTCACATCGCGAAACTGTGCCAGACCCGGCCCTGGGCCCGCTGTCTTATCAGCTCGCGGACAAGGCCTTCACGCCCTAGAGAGACAAGGCGTTCAGGTACTGGAGATATTCATGTACTGGAGATAAGAGAGGAGTGGGCGCCGCGGGCGCGCTGGTACATTGCCTTTCGGCCCTTAACCACGTTGCGGCACACTGACGTGACCGGCCCCCGTAGCTCAGGGGATAGAGCACCGCCCTCCGGAGGCGGGAGCGCGAGTTCGAATCTCGCCGGGGGCGCCAGCCGAATTTGGCGCCTGACCTGCCGTTTTACCTTTCGCCTTGTAGGCGGCCAAGTCGACCACATCGGCGTTTGGCAACACTTTGGCAACAGGATTTTGAGCATTGGCAACAGCAGCGGCAGATTTGGCGGCCTCGGATCGGGCGTTGTCGAGCGCGTCGGCGACCTCGTCGAGGCGGTCGCTGAACAGGTGTCCGTAGACGTCCATCGTCATCGCAGCGCTCGAATGGCCGAGCATCTGCTGCACGACTTTGACGTCCGCGCCGCTGGCAATGGCGAGGCTTGCGGCGGTGTGGCGCAGCTCGTGCGGGTGCAGCTCAGGGATGCCGATCGCCGCGGCCGCGACGTGGAAACCGGCGCGGAAGATCGGAGCGCGTAGTGGGCCGCCTCCCCTTACGCCGTTGAACACGAGCTCGTCGGGCTCCTTGCCCGCGATGTGGTCTCGCAGCTCGGCGACGAGGAACCGTGGGATCGGCACCTGCCGGCGTTCGTGAGATTTGGGAGTGCCCCAGACCAGCCCCTTGCCCTGCACGATGGTGACGGACTCGGCGATGGTCGCACGCCGGCGGGTGAGGTCGAGGCGGCTTACTCTGAGTGCGGCCATCTCGCCGAACCGGACGCCGGTGTAAGCGAGGAACAGGACGACGAGCCGGTAGGTCTGATTTTCGCGTTCATCGAGCCGGCGATGCTTGCTCACGTCCGTCGGGCGGGCGCACGCCTCGGCGAGGGCTTCGACCTGGGCGTGGGTCAAGAATCGCTGCTCCTCCTTGGTCGGGCGTGGGAGATTAACGCCGATCGCGACGTTGCGGGCCAGGCGTCCGTCCTTGACGGCCATGTTGAGGATCAGTGAGAGCACACGGTGGACCTTGCGGACGGTCGCGGGTGAGCGGGTCTTCGACAGCGCTGTTACCCACTTCTGCACGTCGGCATGGGAGACGTTGGCGAGCTTCACCCTGTCCCACTTGGGTCGGATGTGCTCGCGGATGATCCCCGCATACCGTTCGTGGGTGGACGGCTTGAGGTGGGTCTGGTTGTCGAGCCAGTGCGTGGCCCAGTCCCCCACCGTGATCCGCGCGAGCACTGAGTCGACGAAGGACCCGGTGTTCTTAGACGATTCGACGTTCGCAAGGAATCGCTCAGCGTCGGCCTTGCGGTCAAAGGTCTTGTTGCGCTGCTCACCGGATGGCGTCCGGTAGTGCGCACGCCATGACGCCCGCCCCTCTTGTCGGGGTCGTTTCTCGATGCTGGCCATGCTCCATCCTGCCTTCCATCTGGACGCGGAGGCGGGCCTCAGCGGGCTGCCTGAGGATCGTTGCTCTGCTGTTCGAGCCAGCGCAGGACTTCGGTGCGCCAATAGCGGACGCTTCGACCGACACGGAAGCTGCGTGGGCCGGACCCGACGTGGCGCCAGTAGCGCAACGTGGCCACGGAGACGCGGACCACATTGGCGACCTCCTGCATGGTGAGCAGCTCGTCGTTGGCGTGCGGGGTGTCGGACGATTCGACCTGTTGGGTGATGCTCATGTCGGTTCTCCTCAGCGTTCGGCCTGCCGGCTCACACATTCCGGCAGTGGTCGTTCGTTCTCCGTCGAGACCAGCAGTTGATCTACGTGGCGAATCCTGAGGAGGAGAGATCACCGGATTCGTACCCCCACGGGACGCCACCGGGGAGGTACGTCGGGGGCACGTTGGTGTTTACGCAGGTCAGACCACGTCCCCCTGAAAGTTTCCGAACACGCTTGACTTCGATGGTTATGGACGAGCCCATCGAACGTTGAGTCACAGCGGTGCTCGCGCGAGCCCTCATTGGAGGGCCGACTCATCGACGGCTGGTCGATCCTAACTGCCCTGCCCGCCGATCTCGGATCGTCATCGGCGGGCAGGTCGGCGGGTCAATCGGTCGTACCCGTCGGCCTCGGAAACTCCGAAGGCT
>DASVEX010000135.1:0-2977 GCA_036380335.1 Propionibacteriaceae bacterium
GGGATTGCGCGTAGATCGCGTTGCTGCGGGTGATCAGGTACACCCCAGCCGTCACCATCGTCGCCGCGTGAATCAGAGCCGACACCGGAGTTGGACCCTCCATTGCATCGAGCAGCCAGGACTGTAACGGCACCTGGGCTGACTTTCCACACGCTGCGAGCAGGAGCAGCAACCCCATGATCAACGCAATCGTGCTACTCACCTTGGGCATGCCGTCATTGACGTCGACAAAGGCCGACGACCCGAAGGTTGCCAGCATGAGCATGATCGCCAGCGACATGCCCATGTCACCGACGCGGTTGACCACGAACGCCTTCTTCGCAGCAGTTGCGGCCGTCGGCTTGTACTGCCAGAAGCCAATTAGCAAGTACGACGCCAGGCCCACGCCCTCCCAGCCAACGAAGAGCACCAGGTAGTTGTCAGCAAGGACGAGCAGCAACATCGCGGCGACGAACAGGTTGAGGAAAGCGAAAAAGCGGCGCCGCCGATCATCATGCGCCATGTAGCCGATGGAATAAACGTGGATCAGACCGCCGACGCCGGTGATCAACAACACGAAAACGATGGAGAGTTGGTCGATGAGCAGCCCGACATTGATTTCCCAACGTCCACTGGAGATCCAGTTGTACAGCGGGACTGACACTGCACGGGTGGCAACGTCGCGGCCAAGCATCTGGACGAAGTAGACCAGACCCAAAGCGAACGAGATCAGCGGTGCGATCGCGCCGAGGTAGGGGGCCCAACGATCGGCCCGCCGGCCAACCAGGAGCAAGATCGCAGCGCTCAGGGCAGGGATCGCGATCAGCAGCCAGGACACGGTGAACAGGCCGGTGGCCGGCACAGGCGTCTCGAGTGGGGGCATCAGGGTCCTTTAGAACTTCAGCAGATTCGCGTCGTCGACTGACGCCGAGTGACGGGTACGGAAGATGGTCACGATGATCGCTAGGCCGACCACGACCTCCGCAGCCGCGACGACCATCACGAAGAAAGCTGCCACCTGCCCGTCAAGGGCGCCGTGCATACGCGAGAACGTGACGAGAGCGAGGTTGGTGGCATTGAGCATCAGCTCTACGCACATGAAGGCCACGATCGCGTTGCGCCTGATCATGAAACCAACGGTGCCGATGGTGAACAAGATCGCGGAGAGAATGATGTAGTTGGTCGGGTTCATCCTTCTTGGGCTTCCTCGCTCGCGCCCGGTCGCGCGTTCCAGGTCCGCTCTTCCTCCTCGCTCAGCGACGATCGCAACTCGGTAGCTCGCACCAGCGATGCAGTGCGTCGCCTCGCTGCGTCGTCCAGAGCGGACCGCGCGCGACCTACCCGACGCTCGCGAGATGCTGTCCCCATCATGTTTCTTCCTCGGTGGTCCGTGGAGCTTGCTCGTCGGCCATGGCGTCCACTGTTTGATCGACTGGCCTGACCAGGTCTCGGCTGTTCGCCACGGTGCCGCGGGCTTTCAGCGTGCCCGAGACCGAAAGCTCTGAGACGCTGCCGTCGGGCAGCAGAGCTGGCGTGTCCACCGCGTTGTGCCGCGCGAAGACACCTGGAGTGGGCAGCGGACCCGGATGCTGGCCGGTCTCGGCGTAACGCTTCATTCTGGTCCCGGCCACATCTGCCTGGGTACGACGCTTGGTCAGTCGCTCGCGGTGGGCGAGCACCATTGCTCCGACGGCCGCGGTGATCAGCAACGCCGACGTCGCCTCGAAAGCGAAGACATAGCGATTGAAGATCAGCGCCGCGATGCCCTGGACGTTACCGCCATTCTCCGCATTGTCGGCGCGTAGTCCGATCGTGGGACCGACAATCGCATTGCCTATCGCAAGAACCAGCAAGGCACCAAAACCCAACCCGGCGAGCACGGCCAGGGTACGCTGCGCCTTGATCGTCTCGACAAGCGATTCCCGGATATCGACGCCAACCAGCATCAGCACGAACAAGAACAACATCAAGATCGCGCCGGTGTAGACAATGATCTGGACGACGAACAGGAAGGGCGCCTCCTGGGCCGCGTACTGCACCGCCAGGGAGATCATCACCACCGCGAGGCAGAGAGCGGAGTGCACCGGCTTGCGGGCCAGGATCATGCCAAGCGCACCCAGGATCATCACCGGCGCGAGCATCCAGAAGGCGATCGCAGCCCCGGTGACCAGCGGTATCGACAACGCAGTGAGCATGATCATCATCGACCCTTCGCCTGCTGGTTGCGGCGGTATCGAAAGCCCTGGTTGATCGGCCGCGACTCCGCATCGCTGATGTCACCAGCACGATCATCCGGTTGACCCGTCGCAGGCAGACCGAGGAAGTACGCCTGCTCATCGTCGCCCAATGTGCGCTCGTGAGGTGGCTGTTCCATGCCGGGTAGCAGCGGGGCGAGCAGATCAGCCTTCTCATAGATCAACTTCTCGCGGCTGTCATCGGCGAGCTCGAATTCGTTCGTCATGGTCAGGGCCCGCGTCGGACATGCCTCGATGCACAGACCACACAAGATGCAGCGCAGATAGTTGATCTGGTAGACGCGTCCGTAACGCTCGCCGGGTGAGTACCGTCCATCCTCGGTGTTCTGCGCGCCCTCAACATAGATCGCGTCGGCCGGACAGGCCCAGGCACACAGCTCGCACCCCACACACTTTTCCAGGCCGTCCGGCCAGCGGTTCAGTTGATGCCGACCATGAAAGCGCGGTGCGGTGACCCGAGGCCCGTTCGGATAGTCGATGGTGAAGGTCTTGCGGAACATTGTCCGGAAGGTGACGCCGAAGCCGGCAATAGGATCCAGGATTCCCATCAGGCCTCACTTCCTTCCTTGGCGCGCTGTTCGTCGGGCGTCAGGACCTGGGCAAATTCCGGCAGCACCTGGTCACCCATCGGCGGGACAGGGTAACCGCCAGCGAAGGCATCGAACTCACCGACGTCCTCTTCCCCGGCCTTTTCAGCGTCTGCCGGCTCCTCCCGGCCGCCGAAGAACGCCAGGCCGACCAGC
>DASVEX010000136.1:0-46957 GCA_036380335.1 Propionibacteriaceae bacterium
ACACCACCGTGCTCGGCAACTCCAACCTCGGCGACTATGCACACTTTCAGCCAGGTCCGGGCACCAGCATGGGCCACGACGATCTCAAGGTCATTGAGGCGAAGAAGCTCCTCGTCGCGGTGACCGGTGGCGAGCGTCGTAACTCCACCGTCGACGACGCACACCATGTGGCCGAGGTCATTGCCGCCGCCGCCGCATCAAGCGAGCGTGGCACGTGGCAGCAGGTCCCAGCGGTTCCCGCTGCCACATTCGGCGGCGAACCGCCCACACCCGCCACGGCAAGCGGGTGAGGTCGTGACTATCGACCGTCCGGTGGTCGTGGCACTCGGCCCCATCGAGCCGGCGCTGGTCGCTGGGGTCCTTGGCGAGGAGATTGAGTTCGTCGCCGATCCAAGCGAACAGCACATCGCCAACGCCGCCGGTGCGATCGTTCGTGCCGACG
Source organism: Propionibacteriaceae bacterium (assembly GCA_036380335.1). Lineage (GTDB taxonomy): Bacteria > Actinomycetota > Actinomycetes > Propionibacteriales > Propionibacteriaceae > Microlunatus. The sequence continues at coordinate 443 of DASVEX010000136.1, forward strand.
CCGTCGTCGATGCGGCATTTCTTGCTCGCGCCCCACGGCTGCGCGTGCTCGCGCGCACCGGTGTCGGCGTCGAGCACGTCGATCTCCAAGCGGCCACGGCAAGGGGCATCCCTGTCGTGATCACGCCGGGCAGTGGCACGCGAGCTGTGGCCGAGGGGGTGTTCGCACTGGCCTTGCATCTGGTCAAGCGATTACGTCCATTCACCGATCTCGTCCGGCACGGCCGGTGGGCGGATCGCGGTCAGATTTCCATGGGCGATCTGGACGGCGCCACGATCGGCATCATCGGTTACGGACGCATCGGGCAGCGGGTCGGCGAGCTTGCCAGTGCGTTCGGGATGAACGTGCTGGCGTACGACCCCTTCAGCGCACCGCCGCCGGAGATTGCGTCTGCCAACCTCTCGGTGCTCGCCTCGGCAAGCGACGTCGTGACGCTGCACGTACCACTGACCGAAGAAACCCATCACCTGGTCGACAAGGCATTTCTGGACCGCGTACGGCCGGGAACAATTCTGATCAACTGCGGTCGCGGGGGGTTGGTTGACCTCGATGCGGCCCTCGCGGCGCTCGAGTCCGGGCAACTCGGCGGCGTAGGACTCGACGTGTTCGAGCTTGAACCGCCTACGCACCACGCGTTGTTCGACCACCCCGACGTGGTACTCACCCCTCATCTGATGGGGATGTCGCGTCGCGCTGCGGCTGCCACCTTCGTGGACGCGGCGCGCGGCATCGCTGATGTGCTCGCGAGCCGGCGGCCGGCGGCGGTGGCAAATCCCGAATGGGTGGACGCATACGCGGCAATGACTCGCGGCTGAGCCAAATCACAGAACGAGCACGGTCCAGCGCGGACCGAGGAGGTGCCGATCACATGACCGCAGAGCAGGCGACCCGTCCAGAGCACAAGATCGCGGGGGCACCAATCTCCTGGGGTGTCTGCGAAGTGCCGGGCTGGGGCTACCAGCTGCGTCCTGATCGAGTGCTCAAGGAGATGCGCGAGGTGGGCCTCATGGCCACCGAGCTCGGACCCGACGGCTTCTTGCCGCGCGAGCCGGAGGCGATGGCCAGTGTGCTGTCGCAACATGGGCTGCAGGCTGTTGGCGGGTTCACGCCTTTGCTCTTGCATGAGGCAGAACACGACCCTCTTCGCGAGGCGGACCGTATCCTCAACGGCTATGTCGCATCCGGAGCACAAGTCCTCGTGTTGTCAGCCGTTACCGGCTCCGCCGGCTATGACACCCGGCCCGAGCTCGATAAAGCGGGGTGGCAACGACTGCTATCCAACCTTGATCGGATAGCGGAATTGGCCGCCGAAAGAGGTGCCCGTGCCGTGCTGCATCCACACGTTGGCACGATGATCGAGACAGGAGACGACGTGCAGCAGGTGCTCGACGGTTCGTCGATCTCCTTGTGCCTGGATACCGGGCATCTGCTCATCGGTGGGACGGATCCCGCCGAGCTGGCACGACAAGCCCCAGAGCGGATCGCGCATCTGCACTTGAAGGACGTGGACTCGACGATTGCGGCGAGGGTGCAGTCCGGTCAGCTCACCTACAGCGAGGCCGTGAAACTCAGAATGTATCGGCCACTAGGTCAGGGAGACGTCGACGTGCCCGCCATCGTCGGACACCTCTGGGCACACGGCTACGGCGGCTGGTACACCCTCGAGCAGGACGCGATCCTCACTGAAGAGCCCAAAGACGAAGGGCCTGTCGCGGCCGTACGGGCTAGCGCCGAATATCTGCGAACGGTATTCAGCCAGTTGCCCTGAACCGAGTGGCTGGCCCCACGTCGATGGCCCTGACCTTGTCGACGGGCACACCGCCGACTTCGACGGGCTCAGCCCACATCGGTCGTCTAGCGGATGCTGTCCGTCGTGAAGACAGTCCGGAAGCGTTCGAGCGCGAGTTCACTGTCGCCGGAGGCCCACGCTTCAAGGCCGACCGTGCCCTGATAGCCGATCTCGCGAAGTGCCTGTGCGATGCGCGGATAGTTGATCTCTCCAGTTCCAGGCTCGCAACGGCCCGGAACATCAGCGACCTGGACTTCGCCGATATAGGGGCCACACTTCTTGATCAGCTCAACGAGGTTTCCTTCGCCGATTTGGGCGTGGTAGATGTCCAACATCAGCCGCAAGTGAGAATGATCGACGGCTGCGACCAACGCAAGCGTGTCGGCAGCCCTCGCGAACGGCGTACCGGGATGATCAACAGCGGTGTTGAGGTTCTCCAGGCAGAAGATGACTCCCTCCCGCTGACCAAGCGCGGCGATCCTGGTCAGGGTGTGTTCTGCTCTCAGCCACATCTCACCACTGATCACTTCGACCGGCTTTATGGGCAGGCCCCGGCTGTCCAAGCCAGTGCCATGCAGGTTGAGTCGAGGGATACCAAGCCTTGCTGCCACTGCGATGGATTGCTCCGCGGTGGCGACGAGCTCGTCGGCCCCGTCAGGGTCGATGAGGTCGCCCGTCACATATCCGGTCATCGAAGAAAAGGTGGCTCCGGTCGATCGGAGACTGTCGATGTCGTGTCTGGTCCAATCCCAGATTTCGGCTTGGAAACCAAGATCGTCTATCCGCCGCACCCGCTCGGTGATGGGCAGCTCAGTAAAGATCATCTCTGCACAGGCGGCTAGGGTGAACTCGGCGGTCATCGCGCCAAATCTAGCGAGGAGCGGCAATCACCGCTAAGCCACCCGCTCGCCGGCGAGCTCGTCGGCAAGCCGGTGCGCGAAGACGGCAGTCGTCGTCGTGTGATTGCCAACGAAGTCTGGCGGCCGGCCCATCGAGTCGCGACTGGCACGGACGTAGTCCTCGCTCTCGGGGCGTGGCTTAATGTGCAAGAACATCGGCACCGCGTACCGCAGGCAGATGAAGGCCACAAGGAGTCTGGCAATACGACCATTGCCGTTGGCAAACGGGTGTACGCGCAAGCACTCGCCATGGGCGAGGGCAGCGAAGCTGATCACCTGAAGTATCTCGTCTGCGGTACCGGGTGGCTGACCGACGGGCAGTTGCGCGTCAAGCTCAGCGAAGACGGCGTGTAGGCCGGCAAGTACCGCGGTCATCTCCTCGTTCACGCGGTTGGCCCAGACGCCCAGCTTTTCCAGATTGCCGTCCTTGAGCGGCACCCCGAGTCCGACCTCGTAATCGACGAGTTCCCTGACAGCGGGGTCGCCGCGGAAATGACCCACGTAGCCGGCGACCGGCACGTCACAGCCGGCGTAGAGCCCGGCATGCCAACGGCACAATTCCTCGCGAGTTGGCATGATTCGCTCACCGGCGCTGGCGTGAAGCTCGCTGATCAGCTGAGTCGCGTTGCTCTGAATGAGAGAAAGGTTGTTTGGGTTATCGTCCTGCCACGACGGAGCCGTCATGCCAGCTCAGCGCGGCCCGATCTGTAGATCGAGGTGACGTCCCGGATGCGCGGCGAACGGTCTACTGCGACGTCGCTGGATGCGACAGAACGCTGCGTCGATCGAGCTTGGACCGGCTCTAACAAACCCTCACCTGCCACATAGTCTTCAAGACCGCGCGCTTGGATTCGTTCGTATTGCTCCTGAGTCAGCTCGGCCAGTCGGTCGGCGGCGGCTCGCAGATCATCACTCAACATGGCGCCTCGGGCGACGACCTCGTGCTCGATTGCCTGCTCGATCAGCTCGTTCTGGCTGATGCCCAGCCGAGAGGCAACCTCGGCCGTCAGCGCACGCAGCCGCTCGTTGCGCCAACGCAGGGGAAAGACAGCTCGTGACGCCATACCTCAAGCATCTCGCGAAGCACAGTGATGTCAAGAGCCAGACATGACATCACTGATTGGTCATACGAACGAGAGGATGCAAGCTCTGGTGGACAATGGCGCCCAGGTCGAGGCGGCAGGCGCGGAACTGAGGAGTGCACATGGAGTACGCGCGTTTGGGACGGACTGAGCTGGAGGTGTCCCGGCTAGGGTTCGGAACCGCACCCCTCGGTCAGTTGTTCGGGGCGGTCGATGAGTTCGCTGCGATTGCGGTGGTGCACGAGGCTCTAGATCTTGGTATCTCGTTCTTCGACACGGCTGCCTACTACGGCAATGCCGAGGAGCGACTGGGCAAGGCACTGGCGGGCCGTCGAGATCAGGTCGTGCTCGGCACTAAGACGGGACGTTATGGGGTCAATGACTTCGACTTCTCACCAGGGCGCATCCGGCGCAGTGTTGAGAACAGCCTGCGGCTGCTGAAGACGGACTACGTCGACATTCTGCAATTTCACGACATTGAGTTCGTTCCGCTCGGTCCAGTGTTCGAGGACTCTTATGCCGAACTCCGCGCGATGCGCGACGAGGGCCTCTGCCGCTACATCGGGATGACCGGCTACCCCGCCCCAGTGATGAACGCGGCGATGACCCAGACCGAGCTAGACGTATGCCTGACCTATGCTCACGCCACGCTGCTGGACGACACGCTGGGACGCGAGATTGCGCCGGTTGCAACCGCTCGGGGGGTCGGCCTCATTAACGCGGCCGCGGTCGCGCTTGGCCTACTCACGCCAACGGGCTCATCGATCAAGCTCGACCACCCCTCCACCCCGGTGATCCGGGCTGCCGCGTCCAGGATGGTCTCGCTGTGCGCGGAGCGGGGCGTCGACATCGCATTCGTCGCCAACCAGTACTCCCTACAGCGCTCGCGGTGCGCCACCACCCTGATCGGCACCGCGAAGTCGCGTCACCTACGGTCCGCTGTAGACGCGCTCGAGGAGCCACTCGACGAGCACTTGCTCACAGAGTTGCTGGCGATGCGACCGCCCGTGAGCGAGCGAACCTGGCCCAGCGGGCTGCCGGAGAAGAGCATCGAGGTCGGTTAGCGCTTCAGTCCGGCCAACAGCTGGCGAGCCATCACGATGCGCTGGATCTGATTGGTCCCCTCATAGATCTGGGTGATCTTCGCGTCTCGCATCATGCGCTCGACAGGGAAATCCTTGGTATAGCCGTAGCCACCCAGCAACTGCACCGCGTCGGTTGTGACCTCCATGGCCACATCGGACGCGAAGCACTTCGCGGCCGCGCCAAAGAAGGCAAGATCAGCGTCCCCGCGCTCGGACTTCGCCGCCGCAGCGTAAGTGAGCTGCCGGGCAGCCTCGAGTTTCATGCCCATCTCGGCGAGCATGAACTGCAAGCCCTGAAATTCAGCGAGGGCCTTGCCGAACTGCTTGCGCTCCTTGACATAGCCGAGGGCGTAGTCCAGAGCTCCCTGGGCGATGCCGACCGCCTGTGCGGCGATGGTGATGCGGGTGTGCTCAAGGGTGCGCATCGCTGTCTCGAAGCCCGTACCCTCCGCGCCGATCATTCGTGACTCGGGAATGCGGACCCGGTCAAGGTAGACCTCGCAGGTCGGCGAGCCCTTGATCCCGAGCTTCTTCTCCGGAGCGCCGAAGGACACCCCGACATCGGATTTCTCCACCACAAAAGCGCTGATTCCCTTCGAGCGGGCTTCGGAATCTGTGACGACAAAGACCGTGTAGAAGTCAGAGATTCCGGCGTTGGTGATCCAGCGCTTGACGCCGTTGAGGATGAAATGATCACCGTCTCGTACGGCGCGGGTCCGCATGCTCACCGCATCCGAGCCGGCCTCCGGCTCCGACAGGCAGTAGGAGGCCATCGCCTCGCCGCGCGCAATAGGTGGCAGATAGGCCTGCTTGATCTCCTCCGAGCCGACGAGCAGCCATGGCAGGCTGGCGAGCTTGTTAACTGCCGGAATGAGGGATGTCGCCGCACAAACCCGAGCAATCTCCTCAATGACGATCACCGTAGCGAGTGCATCGGCACCCACACCGGAGTACGCCTCCGGGATATGAGGCGCATGGAAATCCGCCGAGACCAGCGCTTCGTAGGATGCTTTCGGAAACTCGGCCAACTCATCAGCCTCGGCGGCGTTAGGGGCGACCTTCTCCTCGCACAGCTCACGCACCGCCGCACGGAAGGCCTCGTGCTCCTCGCTAGGCCGATACATCTCCGCAAAGTTGGTCACATAAGGGAGCCTAATCGGCTGCGAGCGTCGGCAGTCGCGCGCCGCAATGGCGGTGGCGAGTCCGCACTGCTAGGCGGATTCGGAAGCGTGATTCGCGAGCAGCCGCCTAAATAGTTGGCGCGAGCGGATCCCAGTCCTCCGGTAGCAGCGCCGGCTTGTCGACTGAGCTTTCGACCTCGACGAAAGCACGTGACTCGACCGACTCTGCGATTGCGATCATGGTGTCAAGGACGTGATATCCCATTGCCCCCTGCGCGCGATGCGGCTTTCCCTGCCGAATCGCGCGGGCCATGTCCAGTACTCCAGTGCCTCGCGAGGACAAGGCCGTCGTGGTGGCCACCGTCTCCCAGTCCTCAGCGCCGCGTTTTCTGACAGCAATCTTGCCGTCGAAATAGTTGGGGTCGGGAGACAGCATCGTTGCCTCGGTGCCATTGACCTCCAACAGAGTACGAGGCAGCGCCGAGTCGAAGGAGAACATGGCTTGGGCGGACTGGCCCGACTCGTACTGGACCAGCGCACTCACGTGGCTGGGCACCGTGACATCGAATTCCTCCCCCGCCTTCGGCCCGGAGCCGATCACCCGCCGCTCGCGGGCCTTGGACCCGAGGGCAGCCACCGACGAGACTGAGCCGAAGATCTGCACGAGTGCAGTGAGGTAGTAAGGCCCAAGGTCGAACAGCGGGCCAGCACCCGCCGCATACAGGAACGCGGGATTGGGATGCCACAGCTCCGGCCCGGGCAACTGCAGCAGCGCCAGAGCCGTGAGCGGCGTCCCGATCAGACCCTGTTCGACAAGCCGGCAGGCCGTCTGGAGACCAGCACCCAGGAAGGTATCTGGCGCGCAGCCAACAAGTAACCCAGCCTTTTCAGCGACACGAAGCAGGCTCCCGCCGCTAACGCGATCGAGAGCCAGAGGTTTCTCATTCCAGACGTGCTTACCAGCTGCGATCGCCTGAGTCGCGACATCCGCGTGAGCAGCGGGGATCGTGAGGTTGACAACGATCTCGATGTCTGGGTGGTCGAGAACGGTAGCCACGTCTCCTGCGGTGGGAATTTCGTACTTGGCCGCCTTCTCCTTGGCGGCATCGGTGACAATGTCGCCGATGGCGAGCACCTCTGTGTCGGCGAAATTGTTGAGGTTTTCCAGGTATGTGTCGCTGATAATGCCGGCACCGATCACGCCGACGCCAACCGGGCTACTCATGATCAACCCTGCTCGACGAGCAGGAATTCACGACTCGCCCGTATGGCCTCGAACAGATCAGTCTCAGAGTCATCCAACTCCACTACGCGCAATGCGTCGGGAGCCGCTTCGATGATGTCCCGCACTGGAAGCACGCCGGATCCGACCGCTACCTGTTTGCTGGTATCAAGGCTCCCGTCGCCATCCTTCAAGTGCAGCGCGACCACCCGATCGCCAAGGCGTTTGAGCAAGGCGGGCACATCGGCACCCCCGGCATATGCCCAGTAGGTGTCGACCTCCAAACCGACCTCCGGCGCAAGCCGATCCGCGAACACTTCAAGCGCGTGAACGCCGCTGATCTTGGATTCCAGCTCGAAATGATGGTTGTGGTAGCCGACCCTAAGACCGTATCGGGCCGCCCTGCTTGCTGCTTGGTTGAGCTCGGATGCGATCTGGACGATGTCGGCCTCCGCTTGCCAGCGAGCAGGGTCGACGTACGGCTCGATGATCGTCTGGATGCCGAGTTCGACGGCCAGCTCGCAGATCTCATCCTGATTCCCGCTGAGCAATCCAACATGTGTCGTTGGCGCAGCCAACCCATTTTGGCGAAGTCCAGTGCGTAGCCGATCGGCCAGCGCAGGAAGCTGGAACGGCTCAACCTGGGTGAACCCGAAGCCGACGAGCTTCTGCAACGTCCCGTCGAAATCCTGCTCTAGGGCCTTGCGTAGGGTATAAAGCTGCACGGACAGCTCGGACATGACCACCTCCCGAAGATTGTCAGCCTCACATTACGTGGATTCGCCGAGGAGTTGTCGAGCGAGCAACGTGCCTGCCGCGGTCGCGATCGGGAAGAACACCGCTCCAGCCAGCGGGATGGCGAGCAGGAGGAAGGTCGGAACGGCAAAACCGAGGACTCGAATCCGCCGCCTCCGCATTGCCGCACGACGATCCGCGAGCCGTAGCATCCCGCGTCGTTCGAAGGCCGAGCCGATGAGCTCGATACTCAGCATCCAGCCGCCGAAGGTGGCCGAGACCACCGGAACGACGGTTTGACCGACGACGGGGATGAATCCGGTAGCAAAGAGCACCAGGGCACCAAGTGCCGAGATCGCGATCAGCGCGAAGGCTTGGCGCAGCGCGCGGAAGATTCCGCGTGCGACGCTTTCGTTGAGTTCAGGCACTTCACCGAACTCGCCTTCTACTGACTCGGACAGCTTGTCGTACAACGGCGACCCGAGGGCGAGGGTCAGTGTGGTGAACGAGATCACCATCAGCAGTACGGCACCGCTAACCAGAGCGGCACCAACGAGCACGCGGATAGCGGTAGCAAGGCCTCGAGCCCAGCCATCGGCGAATGGCGTCAGCCAGTCGACGGCCGGGTCAAGTTCCATGATCAGCGCAACGATCAGTCCGGTAAAGATCACCGACGTGATCAACGGGGGGATTGCCCCGAGCAGGAAGAGTCGTGGTCGACGAGCGATCAGGCGCAAGCCCCTGCCCAGCAGGCCAGCACCCACCACCAATTCTCCGACGATGCCTGGCACTAGCCGGACCCGTTGCGCTGATCTTGCGCGTTCGCTCGCACGGCTGCCCCCTTGGCCTCCGCGGACTTCCGAAGCTGATCTTGGAAGTCGATCATTCGCTGCCGCAGCCGCTGATCACTCGCAGCGAGGATGCGCACTGCCAGCAGACCGGCATTCCGGGCGTTGCCGATGGCAACGGTCGCCACAGGTACGCCAGCGGGCATTTGTACGATCGACAACAGGGAATCCATGCCGTCGAGATACTTCAGCGGCACCGGAACCCCGATAACGGGTAGCGGCGTGACTGAGGCCAGCATGCCTGGTAGGTGTGCCGCGCCCCCGGCGCCGGCAATGATCACTTCGAGTCCTCGGGTGTGAGCCGACCGCCCGTAGCTGATCATGGCGTCGGGCATCCGATGCGCGGAGACAACATCGGCCTCGTAACCGACGTCAAACTCACGCAGTGCGAGCCCCGCGGCACCCATCACCGGCCAATCCGAATCGGAACCCATCACAATCCCGACCCTGAGCCGGGAAATGTCCTCAGGCATTGGAGTCTCCCATCAGGTACGCGGCGGCATGCCGGGCCCGCTTTCGTGTCTCGACAAGATCATCTCCGTAGGCGGTGACATGGCCTACCTTGCGACCGCGACGTACCTGCTTGCCGTACAGCTGCACCCGCAGCCGCCGGTCTCGGGCAAAACAATGCAACAAGGCTGATGGAAGATCGTCGATCTTCCCACCGAAGATATTGGCCATCACCGTCCAGGTGTGGATGCTGGCCGGTTCGCCGAGCGGCAGATCGAGCACGGCCCGCAGATGATTCTCAAACTGCGACGTGACGGCTCCGTCGATCGTCCAGTGGCCGGTGTTGTGCGGTCGCATCGCAAGTTCGTTGACAACGACGGACCCGTCTCGACGCTGCATGAGCTCCACAGCCAGTACTCCGACGACACCGAGCTCGTGAGCGATCCTCAGTGCCAGTTGCTGTGCCGCGATCGCATGATCATCATCGAGCTCCGGCGCAGGTGTGGTCGTCTCGACACAGATGCCATTGCGTTGCACAGATTCCGAAATCGGGTAAGCCGCCGCCTGCCCGGACGGCGAGCGCACCACGAGGGAACTGAGTTCGCGCGCGAAATCCACGAACTCCTCGCCGATGATCTGTACGCCATCGCTCAACTGTGCGAAGGGCTCGCTCGCCTGGGCGGCAGAATCGAGCCGCCACACGCCTTTGCCGTCGTATCCTCCGCGGGAGGTCTTCGCCACGACCGGCCAGCCCTGCTCGTCACCGAAGGCGGCCAACGCTGCCGCATCGGGCACCACGCGAGTGACGGGGCATGGCGCCCCCAGAGCCGCGAGCCGCTCTCGCATGATCGCCTTGTCCTGAGCATGCACCAGTGCCGCGGGTCCGGGCCGAACCGCGACACCGTCCGACTCGAGATCACGAAGCAGGCCGGTGGGGACATGCTCATGGTCAAAAGTCACGACATCGCAGCCGGCGGCGAAGCTGCGCACGGTCGTACGGTCGGTGTAATCGCCGACCGTGACGTCGTGCACCACCTGCGCGGCTGAGCTGTCGGGGGCCTCGGCAAGGAGTCGTACGTTGACACCCAAACCAATGGATGCGGCGTGCATCATCCGCGCCAGCTGTCCACCGCCGATGATGCCGACCGTGAAGCCTCGCCCACTGCTCACCCGCCGAAGCGTACCGGTCACTATGACGGGCAGCCTGCGCCGACTGCAGGAGCTCGCGGCTTGTTACATACAAAGCTGGCTCCCGTTCGCGAGCGACGAAGGAGGCGCATCAATGGCTGCCCGTCAGAGTGCAGTTAACACCTCACCGCAGCCTGAAGATCACCGAGCGCTGCACGATGAAGTTGACCGTGGTGGCAATCCCCTGGGCAATCACGAACGCAATGATCTGGACAGGAAACCGGCTCAGGCCCTGCGCGGTCAACAGCGTGAACAAGACACTGAACACGCCGACCTGCAGTGCGAAGGTCAGCGCGTACAAGATCACGACCGCAACGAACCGGCGCGTCGATGGAGAGGCTCTAAACGTCCAGCGCCGGTTGATCAGATATGCCGTCGTCGTGCCGGCGATGAAGGAGATGGCCTTGGCCGGCGTGTGCCCCAGGCCTAGCGCCATCAAGATCACCAGCAAGCCGAAGTCGACGATCGCCGAGAAACCGCCGGTGATGATGAACCGGGTGAGCTGAGCGGACAGCGGCAAGACGCTTTCCCGCTCGTCGACGGGCAACTCAACCGGCTGCGGAAACTGGTGCGGGTGCTCAGTCATCGGCCGCTCTCGTGCCAGCTCGGCCAGTCCGGCGTTCGCCTTAGATTGAAGGCTTCGACGCCCTCGAGCCGGTCGGCTGAGAATGCCGCTACCTGCCACGCGTGGTCCTCGATCTCCAGGCCGGTCATCAAGTCGACATCGATGCCCTGCCTCAAAGCCCGTTTGGCGGCACGCAGGCTGACCGGGGACTTGGCCGCGATCTGCTGCGCCAGCTCAAGCGCGCTGCTTCGCGCCGCACCTTCCGGAACGAGCCGATCGGCAAGTCCCAGCTGCAGCGCTTCCTCGGCATCGACCCGCCGTCCAGTGAGAACCAGATCGGCCGCCTTGTTGAGCCCGACCCGGCGCGGCAGCAATTGGGTGCCACCCTCGCCCGGAATCAGGCCCAGTCCCACCTCGGGAAGTCCGAAGGTGGCTGTGGTCGACGCAATGATCAGGTCACAGCACAGGGCCAGTTCGCAGCCACCACCGAGCGCAAAACCTTCCACCGCTGCGATCATCGGGACCGGCACCGCGCGCAGCGCGCCGAATGCTTCTTGAAACACGCCGCGTTGCCGGAGCAGATCATCGTTGGAAACGCCGCGGCGTTCCTTGAGATCAGCGCCAACGCAGAAGGCTCGTTCGAGCGCACTTGAGATGATCACCACACTGACCTGATCATCGGCCGCAAGCTGGTTCGCGGCGTCACCAAGACGCCGAACCTGAGTGGTGGACAGCGCGTTCAGCGCCTCTGGGCGATTCATGATCACCTCAGCGACGTGCGCCGCAGGCCGCCCGAGCTCAACCGTCATGAGCGTGGCGCTGGCGGGTTCTGGGAACCGTGTTGCGGGCCGAACAGCAGCTGGGTGATCTGAAGATTCACGTGCTCGACGTCCGGCACGTCCTTCAGCACAATCGTGCCGTCCTCGGCGGCCGTCTGCACGATGAGCGATCCACACCCGAGGATCCGATCCATCAGACTGCGCTCGTGCGACACGTCGTTGATCCGGTTCAGGGGCAGGTCCTTGCCGACCTTGTTGAGGATGCCGCTACGGGTGATCAATCGACGATTGGTGATCGTGTATGTGGTGGTCCGCCAGCGCAGGAACGGCAAGAGGACTAGCCAAACAGCCAGTACTACGCCAAGTACGAGGATCGCGAACTGTCCGATGGGACGCGCCTCGTGCGGGATCAAGGCTGCACCAACGCCGACTGCTGCGGCGATGAGGACAAAAGCGAGCGCCGGCAGCAGCATCGCTTTGACATGCGTCCTGGTGTGGATGACGACATGTTCGTCCGCGCCCAGCACCTTTTGAGGAAGACCCACGTCTTCAATGCTGACACATCGCCCGCAATCCCTCAGGACTGCAGATGGACGACGTCACCGGCACCATAGATCGAGGACCCGGAGTCGGTACAGACCACGAGTCTGCCGTCCGGATCGACCCGATCCGCGATGCCCTCCACGCTGCGTTGCTCGCTCAAGAGCACGCGAACGGGGCGACCGAGCGTCTCGCAGCGCTCGGCATAGGCAGCAGCCAAAGAGGCGTCATTCCCTGCCTGCGCCTCCCACCGCCCGTACAGGAGCTCGAACACCGCGAGCACAGTGGCGATCACCGCCGTACGCGAGGGAAGCTTGCGCCCGAACTGCCGCGCCGCAATCGCAAGCGACGTAGCAGTCGGCACCGGCAGCTGGTCTTCGGCCAGGCCAACGTTGATGCCGATGCCAACCACGCATGCTGCGCCGAGCGTCGTGTCCACTCGCTCGGAGAGAATGCCGCACACCTTGCGCTCCGCAACGAGCACGTCGTTGGGCCACTTGAGTACCGCCGGCAGGTCAGCCGTACGCCTGATGCCTTCGCTCACCGCAAGGCCAGCCAGCAACGACAGCCAGGTCCAGCGACCGGGATCAATACCTTCCGGCCTCACCAGGATGGACATGGCGATGCCAGAGCCCGGCGGCGCAGTCCAGCTACGTCCCTGGCGGCCGCGGCCAGCTGACTGATAGTCGGTGATCAGTACGGTCCCAGAAGCTTCGCCTTGCTTGGCACGGGCAGCAAGATCGGCATTCGTCGAGCCGGTTTCCGGTGTCAGATCAATCTGGCGCCATAGAGCGCCTGGCCGGATCAGCTCCCGCCGGAGCTCCACGAGATCGATCGCATCGTCGGTCGGCATACTCCCGGACCCTAGTGGTTGGCGTTCCGGCGCCGTACACGTGCACGTTGCTAACTGATTAGAGTCCGGTGCATGAATCGCACGATTCCAGCGCCGGACATCCACAGCACTTCCGGAAAACTAACCGATCTGGACCGCCGGATGCAGGAGGCGGTGCATGCTGGGTCGGCTTCCGCTGTCGAGAAGCAACACGCCAAGGGGAAGAAGACGGCCCGGGAGCGCATCCAGCTCCTCCTCGACCCTGACTCGTTCACCGAGCTGGACGAGTTCGCTCGGCATCGTTCGACATCGTTCGGCATGGAGAAGCGGCGACCCTACGGAGACGGGGTCATTACCGGGTTCGGCACCATCGAGGGCCGTCCGGTGTGTGTGTTCAGTCAGGACGTGACGGTGTTCGGGGGCAGCCTGGGCCAGGTCTACGGGGAGAAGATCGTCAAGATCATGGACTTTGCGCTCAAGACGGGCTGCCCGTTGATCGGCCTCAACGAGGGAGGCGGCGCTCGCATCCAGGAAGGTGTCGTCTCGCTCGGCCTTTATGGCGAGATTTTCCGTCGCAACACCCACGCGTCCGGGGTCATTCCCCAGATTTCGTTGATCATGGGTGCCGCCGCCGGCGGGCACGTCTATTCTCCCGCTCTCACCGACTTCGTGATCATGGTCGACCAGACCTCGCAGATGTTCATCACCGGTCCTGATGTCATCAAGACGGTGACCGGCGAGGATGTGTCGATGGAGGAACTGGGCGGCGGCCGCACCCACAACACGAAATCTGGCAACGCCCACTACCTCGCTACAGACGAAAAGGACGCGATCTCCTATGTGCGATCGCTGATCGGCTTTCTGCCGCAGAACAACCTCGAGGATCCCCCGATTTTCGGCGTCGAGAATGGGCTCGAGCCCAATGACGTGGACCGTGACCTGGACACGCTGATCCCGGATTCGCCCAACCAGCCATACGACATGCACGAGGTGATCTCGCGCGTTCTTGACGACGGGGAGTTCCTCGAGGTGCATGCGCTCTTCGCACCCAATCTGGTAGTTGGCTTTGGTCGCATTGACGGACGCAGCGTCGGCGTGGTGGCGAATCAGCCGCTGCACTTCGCCGGCTGTCTTGACATCGATGCATCCGAGAAGGCGGCACGCTTCGTGCGAACCTGCGATGCGTTCAATATTCCGGTGATCACTTTCGTTGACGTACCTGGCTTCCTTCCGGGCACTGATCAGGAATGGAACGGCATTATCCGTCGCGGCGCAAAGTTGATCTACGCGTACGCGGAGGCGACAGTCCCGCTCGTTACGGTGATCACCCGCAAGGCGTACGGCGGCGCGTACGACGTGATGGGCTCCAAGCATCTCGGTGCGGACTTCAACTTGGCGTGGCCCACCGCCCAGATCGCCGTGATGGGTGCACAAGGAGCAGTAAACATCCTGTATCGCAAGGAACTTGCGGCAAGCGATGATCCTGAAACCATGCGCACCCGGCTGGTCACCGAGTACGAGGACGAGCTGGCCAATCCATACCTCGCCGCTGAGCGTGGCTACGTCGACGCAGTGATCAACCCCCATGAAACTCGAGTCGAGATCACCAGGGCGCTGCGGCTGCTTCGCACCAAGCGCCAGACACTACCTCCCAAGAAGCATGGCAATATCCCGCTATGACCAGTCCTGATGATCAGGATCCGCTGTTCTCCATCGTCAAAGGATCACCGACCGAAGAAGAGCTCGCGGCAGTGATGACCGTTCTGTCCGCCCAGTTCGCACGTCCGCGCCAAGAGGAAACGACGCCAGTTCGATCGGGCTGGTCGGCGTATTGGCGAACGGTGCGTAGCCCAATCCAGCCTGGTCCCAGCGCCTGGCGAATGTCGGCGCGCCCGCAGTAGTGTCGCTGGTACTACTCGATTCCACTGGGCGCTGCTCTGGGCAGCTGGCAGAAAGGCTGAGCGGTGAGTGCTGTAGACGAGATCCTGACCGACATTCCGATGGACCAGCTGGCGTCGCTGCTCGGAGTCGACGAGGCTACGGCCGAACAAGCGACCCGGCAGGCGATCCCCGCGCTGCTCGGCGGAATGCAGGCCAATGCCGAAGATCCTGCCGGCGCCGCGTCACTGGCAGGAGCGCTCGGCGATCATCCGAGTGATCTGATCGATGGCGGAGTCGATCTTAATCAGGTGGACGCCGATGACGGCGAGAAGATCGTCGGCAACGTCTTCGGCACCAACCAAGATCAAGTCGCGCAGACTCTCGGCGGCAATCTTGGCGGTCAGGGCGGAGGGCTGATCAAGCAGCTGCTGCCGATCTTGGCGCCGATCGTGCTCGCGTACCTGTCCAAGCGCCTGATGGGTCAGGGTCAAGGGGGCGGCGGCGGCCAGAATAATCCGTTCGGCGGCGCGACCGGATCGAACAATCCACTCAATGACATGCTGAACTCGATGCTCGGTGGTGGCGCTGCCGGCGGCGGAGCGGGGCAGTCGGCCAGCGGATCCATCCTCGACATGCTCGGCGGCATGCTGGGAGGCGGGCGCCGCTGATCATTCAGCGCCCATTGGCCCAGCGCGGGCGTCCGGCGACGGCGCCCCGCATAGCAGCGACCTTGTCGGCTGGAGGCCGCATCCCGTCCCCTAGCCAGCAGTCCCGCCCTCTACGCTGTCGGCATGTCGGCACGCCCCGGGACTCAGCCCAATGCAGACCAACCGTCCACGCGGAGCATCCGCGAGGTCGACCGCATAGCAGATCGGTACGTCGACGAGTGCGTCGCGCGCTACCCGGAGACGGCAACCTACCTGGGCATTCCTGATCATGATGACTCCTGGAGCGACTACTCCCCCAGCGGCCTAGCTGACCGAATCGCTCATGTCCGTCATACGATCGCGGATCTGCATACCGCGGCACCGGGCGATGAACGGGAGAACACGGCCAAAGAGGCGATGCTGGAACGGCTCGGCATGGAAGTCGAGCTATACGACGCACACATCACGGCCTCTCGGGTGAGTGTCATCGCAGGCCAGGCACAAGAAATTCGCGCAATTTTCGACCTTATGCCGACTGACTCCGAAGACGCGTGGCGCAATATCGCGGCGCGGCTTCACTCGGTGCAACAACCGCTCAGTCAAGTTCGCGAGACGCTGAGCGCTGAGGCTCGAGACGGAAACATCTCGGCCGTCCGTCAGATTGCCGGTACCACTGATCAGATCAGGTCCTGGACAGGCGAGACCGGCGACGACGACTTCTTCGCGGCACTGGTCGCCCGTGCGCCAGATCATGAAGCCTTGAAATCGGATCTCAGTGCGGCGGCAGATGAGGCACGGCAGGCTTTTTCCCATTTCGCGGATTGGCTGGAAACCTCCTTAGCACCTCTCGCCCCGAGCCTCGACGCCGTCGGCGAAGAACGGTACGCACTCGACTCGCGGTATTTTCTCGGCGCGGTCATCGACCTCGAGGAGGCCTACCAATGGGGATTCGAGGAATTGCATCGCATCCAGCAGGATCAGCGGGCTATTGCCAAGGATCTGGTCGGCGAGTCAGACATCAAGGAGGCCTACGCGGCGCTGGACAAGGATCCGGCACGCCGAATCGCGGGCGCGGAAGCCTTTCGAGCATGGATGCAGGAACTCGCTGACCAAGCGATCACTAATCTGGCGGGCGAGCACTTCGATATCCCGGATCCGATCAAGAGGATTGAGTGCTGCATCGCCCCGACCCATGACGGGTCGATCTATTACACCGATCCAGCGGAGGATTTCTCCCGGCCAGGCCAGATGTGGTGGGCAGTGCCGCAGGGCATCGACACCTTCTCCACCTGGAAAGAAGTCACCACGGTTTACCACGAAGGTGTGCCAGGCCATCACCTGCAGATCGCCCAGAATGCCTACCGCTCCGAGCTGCTGAATCGGTGGCAGCGAAAGCTCTTCTTCTGCTCGGGCCACGGCGAGGGCTGGGCACTGTACGCCGAGCAACTGATGGACGAACTGGGATATCTAGAGCCCGGCGACCGGATGGGCATGCTCGACGCCCAAGCGTTCCGGACCATCCGGGTGATCATCGACATCGGCATGCACTTGCAATTGCAGATTCCCAAGATCAACCCCTGGCAATTTCGACCGGGGGAACGCTGGACTCCAGAAGCCGGCTTTGAGTTCATGATGAACAACTGTTCGACCGACGAGCCGACACTGCGTTTTGAGCTTGATCGATATCTTGGCTGGCCAGGGCAAGCGCCGTCCTACAAGCTCGGTGAGCGGATTTGGCTTGAGGCCCGAGAAGACGCGCGCCAGCGCCAGGGCGCATCGTTCGACCTGAGGAAGTTCCACGCTGATGCCCTGAATCTGGGGCCACTCGGACTCGATCCGCTGCGCGCTGCCCTCGCTCGGATCTGATCGCAGGTGGATAGCCGGCCCCGACTTATTCTCGCGTCCGCGTCCGAAGCTCGGCTCAGGACGCTGCGCAATGCCGGACTGCATCCCGAAGTCGTGGTTTCGGGAGTTGACGAGGCCCTGGAAGCCGCGGGCGGCGTGGCTGAGCTGACCGCGCGCCTCGCGCAACTCAAGGCGGAGGCTGTCGATGCCCGGATTGATCATGGATCGACGCCCACGCTCGTCATCGGATGTGATTCCATGCTCGAGTTCAACGGCGTCGGCTACGGCAAGCCTGGAACGCCTCCCGAGGCCGTGCGGCGCTGGCAAGAGATTTGTGGCCGCGCGGCAACACTGCACACGGGTCACCACGTGATCTTGCATCGCGGCACAGCCGTCGCCACGCGCACGGCGGTCGCGTCGACGCTTGTGCACTTCGCAGAGATCACCGATGCGGAGATCGAAGCGTACGTTGCCAGCACGGAGCCGCTTAACGTCGCAGGTGGATTCACCATCGACGGTCTCGGCGGCCCGTTCATCACCAGGATCGAGGGTGATCATCACAACGTGGTCGGCATGAGTCTGCCGCTGCTCCGTACCATGCTGAACGAGCTTGGCATCTGGTGGCCGAGCCTCTGGTACTGAGCCACGAGCGACGACAAAGTAGGCGGGTGCCTCGCGCGATTGCGCGAGCGGCTCCCCCATAAAACTGAAGGGTTGCTGAAGGACCGACCCCGCTACCGCGGATGCGCGCCTCTCGTATCCAAAACTGGGACCGAGGCCCAGAGACCGAGAGGTCCACGGGCGATCGTCCAGTAGTTCTGCGAGCGTCGGTATCGCCCCGGATCGAGCGCGATGCGCGAGCAGAGCACAGAAGAGGGAGCAGGCATGAGGCAGCTTACGAAGAGCATTGCGGCTGGAGTGGGCACAGTCGCTCTGGTGGGAGGCATTGGCGCGGGACTCGCGTACGCAGACACTCCAGCCGACGAGCCGACGCCAAGTCCAAGCGCGACCCCGACGACGAGCGCCACGGAAACCCCAATGGCCAAACCCAGCGGCAAGCGCGACGAGAACGGCTTCCGCAAGCGCTTCGTACGGCGTCACCTGCGATTCGTCGCTCGTGCGCTGCACGGTGAGGTCACCCTTGCTGGCGAGCAGCACCAGGTGAGCGCTTTCCAGCGCGGCGGCGTAGCAAAGGTCAACAGCACATCGCTCACAGTGCATAGCAACGATGGCTTTGTGGAGACCTATGTGCTCAGCAAAGACACCAAGGTGCGGGAGAACGGGCATGACGCAAAGGTCGCTGACATCGACACCTCTGACCGGGTGCTGGTCGTCGCCAACAAGGACTACTCGACTCTCGATGCTCGCCGGGTGATCGTCCGCAGCAACTGATCGGCGTAGTGCTACGGGCCCAACACAGTCAGCAAGATCAAGATCATATTTAGGGTGCTGACGATTCCGATCACCAACCAGGTGACGCCAATCGTGGCTCGCCTGGTCGGCACCAGGTGCATCAGATCACGATCGGCGGCAATTCGAACCAGCGGGATCAAAGCAAATGGAATTCCGAATGACAAGATCACCTGCGACAAGATCAGCAGTCGGGTTGGCTCCAGACCCAACCCGAGCAAGATCAACGCGGGAATGGCAGTCAGTAATCGACGCCAGATGATCGGAATCCGGCGCCGCAGCAAACCGTCCATGATCACCGATCCCGCATATCCCCCCACCGAGGTAGAGGCCAAGCCGGACGCCAGGAGAGCCAACGCAAACAGTCCGGCCAGCATGGGCCCGAGCTCCGCGGCGATCGCGCTGTGGGCCGCCTGCAGCCCGTTCACGTTCAATCCGCTCAAAGTGCTGGCAGCCAGCAGCAGCATGCCGACGTTGACCGCGCCCGCGACCAGCATCGCCAGCCCAACGTCGAGCCGGATGGTCCGCAACATCGGTGCGGCGCAATCCGGGTCGGCGCGTCCGTGACGGTCGCGAATCAATGCGGAATGGAGGTAGATAGCGTGCGGCATCACGGTGGCGCCCAACATGCCAACCGCAAGTACAGCGCTCTCGACTCCGCTCAGTCTCGGCACCAACCCGGCTACAGCCTGGCTTGCATCGGGCGGCGAGGCGATCAAACCCGCCAGGAAACCGACAGTGACAATGGCCAACATCCCGATGATGACGCGCTCAAAGGTGCGCTGACGACGACTGTTTTGCAGAAAGAGCAGTCCGGTCGATATGGCCGTCGTGATCAGCGCTCCCGTCACCAGGGGCAAACCGAAGAGCAGGTTGAGCGCAACCGCGCCTCCAACGATCTCGGCCAGATCGGTCGCAACGGCGACCAGCTCGGCCTGGATCCAGTAGCAGATTCGCGGCAGCCGCGAGTTGCGGCGAGCCACCAACGCCGGCAAGGTCTCTCCAGTCAACCAGCCGACTTTTGCGGACAGGTACTGCACAAGGCCGGCCATCAAGGTCGCCCCGACGAGCACCCACAACAACAGGTAGCCAAACGCCGCGCCCGCCTGGGTGTTGGTCGCCACATTGCCGGGATCGACGTATGCGACCGCCGCAACGAACGCCGGCCCGAGTAATCGGGTGCGCTGCAGCAGCGCTTTCCTCTGCAGCAACATCAACTCAAACGCCCTGACCTGGTCCGCACCCTGCCCTCAGGAGGTTACCGGCCGTGCGGGACGGAACTGAACTCAGCTCGGCCGTAGCAGAACTGCCGCTACCTGATCATGGCCGGTGAAGCTGCCGCTCCAGCCGTAACCAGCAAAAGTCATGCTGTTCGCCTCGGGGTTGTCCATGGTGATATCGAAGCCGGCAGCCGGCAAGGCACGCCGCAGATAGGACGCAACCGCCGCTGGCGACGGAGACGACACCACGGCGACGACGTTGTTCGGCTGGTCGACCTTCGTCGTGATACGCACCGTTCGCGGCAGGGAGAACTGCTCAATTGGTCCATTGAGGTAGCCGAGCGCGGCGAGCGTAATGCCGTCGGAGGGGATAGCTGGAGGCGAGGCTGCCGAGACAGTCGGTGGCTCGCGCGTGGAATCACTCGACGGGCCTGCGCTACATCCAACGAGCAGGTAAACAAAAAGAGTCACGGCTGCTATCAGCCAGTGACACTTCTTGATGTGCACGCGCTCCAAGGTAGTGGGGACGCTCGCGCTGACACGGCATTCCCAGCGGCTCGCTAATGTAGCGTCCTGATGTCCGAATCCACGAAGGTTGCCGTTCGCCGTAGCCGAGTGCCTGCCACGGTCCGCGCCGTGCGACCTCGTCAATGGGTCAAGAACCTCCTCGTGCTCGCGGCGCCACTCGCCGCCGGCAAGCTGTTCGAGCCAGCAATCCTCAGGGGGGCCGCACTGGCCTTCGTCGCGTTCTGTCTGGTAAGCGCCTCGGTCTATCTCGTCAACGACGTTCGTGATGTAGAAGAAGACCGGCTGCATCCCACCAAGCGGTTTCGGCCCATCGCCGCCGGAGAGCTTAAGCCGGCCACCGCACTTGCGCTGGCTGTCGTGCTCGGGGCATGCGGGCTGGCTCTCGGGTTCTTCGTGTCCATGCCGCTTGGCATCACCATGCTCGTCTACATCTCGCTCCAGCTGCTCTATTCCGCCTACCTCAAGCATCTGCCGGTGGTGGACTTGGCGATGGTGGCGAGCGCCTTCCTGTTGCGTGCCATCGCAGGTGGTGTAGCGACCGGCATCCCGTTGAGTCAATGGTTCCTGCTGGTGGCGGCTTTTGGCTCGTTCTTCATGGTCTCCGGCAAGCGATACTCCGAAATGAAGGCGCTTGGCGGTGAGGCGGGTACCCGGCGATCGCTGACTCGATACTCCGAGTCCTACCTGCGTTTTGCCTGGATGATGGCGGCCGTCATGGTGTTGATCTCCTACAGCCTCTGGGCATTCGAGAACGGTGGTAACGGCGCATTGGGCATCCCGTGGACCGCAATCTCGATCGCACCCTTTACTTTGGGCCTGCTGCAGTATGCGCTCGAGGTCGACGCCGGCACGGCAGGCGAACCTGAGGAAGTCGTTTTGCATGATCGTGTGCTGCAGGGACTCGGCCTGGTGTGGCTGGTGGTGATTTCCATCGCGGTCTTCTTCTAAACGAGAGAGTGGATCTGACACATGAATGACGAAGCCGTACCGGCGATCAAGCCCTCTCGCCCGGAGGAGCAGCCGATGATCCCGCAGCCGCTTGTGGAGTTGCACGGCTGGGGGCGGGCCTCGGGAACCATGGCACATCTGGCCCAGATCGACTCGGTGGCCGATGCCGTATCTGCGTTACGCACCTCAGACAGCCGGCGCGGTGTGGTACCGCGTGGCCTCGGCCGCAGCTATGGCGACGCCGCTCAGAACGCCGGTGGCACGGCGCTGGATCTCACAAAGATGAACCGCATCTTGTCCCTCGAAGCGGCAGCTGAACCACCGACCGTGACGGTCCAGGCCGGCGTCAGTCTTGATCTGTTGATGCGCGCCCTGTTGCCATTTGGTTTATGGGTGCCAGTGCTTCCCGGTACCCGCCAGGTGACCGTCGGCGGCGCCATCGCGGCGGACGTGCACGGAAAGAACCACCACACCGAAGGCAGCTTCGGTAACCACGTGCGCTCCCTCGACCTGCTGATGGCCGACGGCCACGTGCGGAAGCTCACGCCGGATGGCGACACCGCAGCACTGTTCTGGGCGACCATTGGCGGAATGGGTCTGACCGGTGCGGTATTGCGCGCCACGGTTGCCCTGCAGCGTACGGAGACCGCGTACTTCTCGGTAGACACGGACCGCTGCTCCGATATCGACGACCTGATGCAGAAGATGGCCGACGGCGATCAGGGCTACACATACTCAGTTGCCTGGTTCGACGCGGTGACCAAAGGACGCCACCTGGGCCGAGCGGTGCTCACTCGCGGTAACAAGGCTCGCCTCGCCGAGCTACCCGCGAAACTCAAGCGGGACCCGCTGAAATTCGTTGCGCCGTCGCTGGGCACTGTCCCCGAGATCTTCCCCAACCGGATGATCAACAAGGCGACCGCCAAGGCGTTCAGCGAAGTCTGGTATCGCAAAGCGCCCAAGCATCGAGTCGGCGAACTGCAAAACATCACACAGTTCTTCCACCCGCTCGACATCGTGGCCGAGTGGAATCGTTTGTACGGGCCGAATGGCTTCCTGCAGTACCAATTCGTGGTGCCCTTCGACCAAGAAGAGCCGTTCCGGCGTTGCCTGGAGATGATCATCAACTCGGGATACTTGTCGTGTCTCAACGTGCTCAAGAGATTTGGCGACAGCAACCCGTCGCCGCTGTCGTTTCCCATGCCTGGCTGGACTTTGACCGTCGACTTGCCGATTGAGCACGGACTCGACAAACTCTGCGACGCCCTGGACACCGAGGTGGTCGGAGCCGGCGGTCGGGTCTACCTTGCCAAGGACTCGCGGCTCAGCGCGGTGACGTTCCGCAAGATGTACCCGCGGCTCGAGGACTTCCTTGCGATACGTCGACAGGCCGATCCGGAGGGAATCTTCAACTCCGATCTGGCTCGCCGGCTGGAACTCAGCAAACCGACCGTCGGCGGTGCGGCATGATCAATGCCGTGGGCGCACCGCAATCGTTGCTATTACTCGGCGGAACTTCCGACATAGCTCTGGCGATCGCACATCGGTATGCACGTCCCGGACTGCGGATCGTCCTTGCGGCTCGGCCGAGTGACCGGCGTACCGCTGCGGCGACCGAGCTCAAAAACGTCGGCTGCGAGGTCACCGAAGTTGATCTTGAGGCGCGTGATCATGGCTCACACGCGGCGACCATAGATCTTGCCTTTGCGGGCGGCGACATTGACATCGCCGTGATCGCATTCGGCCTGCTCGGCGACCCCGAACGCGCCTGGCAAGATCCTGATCTTGCCCTCGAACTAGCGGAGGTCAACTACGCCGCTCCGGTGCATCTCGGAGTGCTGCTGGGCAGAAAGATGCAGGCTCAGGCGCACGGCTGGATCGTGGCGCTGTCCAGTGTCGCGGGCGAACGGGTCCGGCGCTCCAACTTCGTTTACGGCTCGACCAAGGCTGGCTTGGACGGTTTCTTCCTCGGGTTAGGTGAGGCGCTACGTGATCATGGCGTTCGCGTGCTGGTAGTGCGCCCAGGCTTCGTGAAATCCAAGATGACCTCCGGGCTTGACGCGATTCCACTCTCCGTAACGCCGGACGACGTCGCTGAGGCGATCACCGATGCGATCCAGAGCAAGCGTGAGCTGATCTGGGTGCCAGGACCGCTACGCGCGGTTATGTCGGGCCTGCGTCATGTGCCGCGGCCTGTGTTCCGCAAGCTGCCCCTTTGATTTATGGGCCCTCGCGCATCGCGCTCTGGCACCCGCCTACTTCCGCTCTACACCGGCGGTACACCGTGCCGACGTGTGGAGAAGTGCCGGTCTTTGGTTGCGGCGGCTGCAAACCTGGCGATCAGCTCGCGGCGTACGTCGCGGGGCTCGACGATGCCGTCGATCACCAGCTCACTGGCCAGCCGCAGGATGTCGATGTCCAGCTCGTACTCCGTGCGTAACCGCTGCACGTAGGCCGTGCGCTCGGCCGCGTCGCTGATCTCGGCGATCTTGTTGGCGTAAACCGCATTAACCGCGGCTTCGGGGCCCATTACCGCGATCTTGGCGGTCGGTAGTGCGAGGCAGGCGTCGGGCCCAAAACCCGGACCGCACATCGCGTAGAGGCCTGCCCCGTACGCCTTGCGCACGATCAATGAGACCGTCGGCACGGTGGCCTCGGCCACCGCGGTGATCATCTTCGCGCCGTGCCGGATGATGCCTTGCCGCTCGACAACACTGCCGATCATGAATCCTGGCACGTCGGCGAGGTAGAGCAGCGAAATGTTGAATGCGTCGCACTGCCAGATAAAGCGCGCACCCTTATCGGCCGAGTCGACGAACAATACTCCACCCTTGACGGCCGGCTGATTGGCCACGATTCCGATTACTTGCCCGTCCAGCAAGGCAAAGCCGGTCACAAGCTCGGGTGCATACAGCGGCTTGACCTCGAAAAAGGAGCCGGAGTCTACGATCGCTTCGATCACCGTACGGATGTCGTATCCTGCTGACTCC
Source organism: Propionibacteriaceae bacterium (assembly GCA_036380335.1). Lineage (GTDB taxonomy): Bacteria > Actinomycetota > Actinomycetes > Propionibacteriales > Propionibacteriaceae > Microlunatus. The sequence continues at coordinate 25,047 of DASVEX010000136.1, forward strand.
TGCGATGGAACAAGATCATCGGAGAAGCGCCTCGCCGGCTCCACCGAGTCGTAGGTCGGCAGCGGACTTCGCCAGTTCTGCGGCAGATACGAAAAATACTGCTTCGCTTGTTCGATGGCCTCGATGTCATCAGCGGCCAACTGATCTCCGCAACCTGAGATAGAGGCATGCATCCGGGCACCGCCCATCTCCTCGAGCGTTACTGTCTCCCCCACGACCATCTCCGCCATCCGGGGCGACCCGAGATACATCGAGGCATTCCCCTCGACCATGATCACCACATCGCAGAAGGACGGAATGTACGCGCCGCCCGCCGCACTGGGTCCGAAGAGGCAACAGATTTGCGGCACCTTGCCGGAGAGGGCTACCTGATTGTGGAAGATCCGACCTGCGCCCCTTCGGCCGGGAAACAGATCAACCTGGTCGGTGATCCGCGCTCCAGCCGAGTCAATGAACCAAAAGATCGGCAACTCATCGCGTAGCGCGACCTCAGTCATGCGGATGATCTTTTCCACTGTCCGGGCACCCCAGGAGCCCGCCTTCACGCTCGGGTCGTTTGCCACCACGAGGGCTGCTCGACCTTGAACCAGCCCACGGCCTGTCACAACGCCGTCGGCGGGCAGATCCTCCGCTATCGCATTGGCGAGCTGGCCATCCTCCACAAAGGTCGAATCGTCGAAGAGCAGGGCGATCCGATCGCGTACGTAGAGCTTGTTCGCACCCCTGAGCTTGGCCGCCGCTCGTTCCATCGGCGCGAGGGTACGGTCCCGCGCGGCACTGATGTTGTCCATGATCGACTACTCCACCGGGAGACCGAGCCGGCGGGCAATCAGCAGCCGCTGCACCTCCGAGGTGCCTTCCCCAATCTCCAAGGCCTTTGCATCCCGATAGAAACGTGCAACCGGATACTCCTCCATGAACCCGTAACCCCCGAATACCTGGGTAGCAATACGTGTTGCGCTGACGGCTGACTCCGTGGCGTAGAGCTTGGCGATCGCGGCGGCGCGATTGAACTCCCGGGCGCCGACACCATGATCACGCATCGCCGCCGCCGCGTACACCAACTGATGAGCAGCCGCAGCCATCACATCAAGATCAGCAATCTGGAACGCAACGCCCTGCTTGCGACCAATCGGTCCACCGAAGGAGGTGCGTTGCATCGCATACTGCGTCGACAACTCCAGGCAGGCACGTATGCATCCCAATGCCAAGGCAGCGATGGCAACCCGCCCGTCATCCAAGATCGACAGGAATTGCTGAAATCCCTGGCCTCGCTCGCCCAGAAGATGATCTTCGGGAACCCGAACGTCGGTGAAGGTCAGCGGATGGGTGTCGGAGGCGTGCCAGCCGAGCTTGGCATAGCTCGGACCAACCTCGAAACCAGGTGTCCCGACGGGCACGATGATCGCCGAGATTTCCGGTTTGCCGTCCTCACGGGTGCCAGTGCGCGCCGTAACGGTGCACAGCGAGCTGATGGCAGTGCCGGAATTGGTGATGAACTGCTTGCTGCCGTCAATCACCCACTCATGATCGCGCAGTACGGCGCGAGTGCGGGTCGCACCGGCGTCAGACCCGGCCTCGGGCTCGGTCAATCCGAAGGCAGCCAGCGCATGACCGGCGAGGAGGTCGGGCAACCAACGGGCTTTCTGTTGCGCCGTGCCGAAGTGAACGATCGGGTTGATACCGAGCCCGACGGCGGCCTCGAGAGTAATTCCGAGTGATTGGTCTAGCTTTCCGATCTCCTCGATGGCGATGCAGAGGCTCGTGAAATCCCCGGCTCCCCCGTACTCCTCAGGGCCGCCGAGTCCGAAGAGGCCGAGATTTCCCATCAGCTTGATCGCTTCCAGTGGCATCTCGTGGGCCGCGTTCCAACGCTCAACATGGCGAGCGAGATCGCGAGCAGCGAAGTCCGCCACCGCAGCCCGGAAGTCATTGTGTTCCTCGCCGAGCGCGAACGTGCTGGTCATAGGACTCTTTTCGTCGTCGCTGACCCCGCCAGCATAGCTTGACGTTTACGTAAACGTCAGGCCTAGACTTCGTTCGAAGGAGCGCGATGAGTGATCAAACCTGGAGCATTGGCGAGCTCGCCGAGGAGTTCAACACAACCTTGCGGACTATCCGCTTCTACGAGGACCGCGGGCTGCTCGCTCCTCAGCGCCAGGGCACCACCCGAATCTTTCACGATCGGGATCGGGTACGGCTGCAACTCATCTTGCGGGGTAAGAGGCTCGGCTTCACGCTTGATGAGATCGCACACGTGATCAACATGTACGACGAAACTCCCGGCGAGCGCGGCCAGCTTGCCTTCCTCATCTCAGACATCGACAAGCGCCGTGACGCTCTGTTGGCCAAGCGCCGGGACTTGGATGAGGCGCTGACAGAGCTAGATGATCTTGAGAAGCGCTGCCGATCCGACCTAGAGCGGCTCGGCGAATCTGGCTGAGGGCTGGGTGCCGTCGCACGGATTGATCACTCCAAGGCAAGCGAGGCGGCCGCATCCGGCTGGCCGGTCACGTCCCAGAGATGGTGGATCACATCGTGTAGGAAGTACTGGATGAACGTCACGACCGTGAACTCCGCGCCGTCGGACCTGAATCCCGCTCGTGCGTATTGATCAGGCCCGAGCGACTGAATCCGGGCAACGAAGCGCTGCGCAGCAGCCTCTAGCTCATCGGCGACTACCTCCGGATCCTGCTCGCCGTACGCCTCCTTGATAGCTGTCTCGTCTTGATTCCAGTTGGTAAAGGTCGGCGAGTCCTCGTTGAGCATCTGGGAAAGGCGGGCATCGAACAAGCGATAAACGTCTCGGACATGGGCGCCGTATTCGAGGGGTGACCAGACAGCGGGACTGGGGCGGGCCGCGACCGCCGGGCTCGAGCGCAGGATCTGCACCCACTCCTCACCGGCGATGAAAGCCCGCTCAGCGAAGTCTTCTGGCTTGATGTCGCCGGCCGATAGCCCGCATTGGTCACACCGGCGGGTCAGCGTCCAGGTCCAGTCCTTGGTGTCCGGAGGCGGCTGCACGAACAGAAGCCTAATGCGCGCTGCCTCGGAGTTGGCTCGCTGACTACCCGCTGTCTTTGATGTCCACAGGCAGGCTCGCTGACTGTGGAGAAGTTGATCACTTTGGTGCATGAATCAGATGACTTTGTGGACAGACCAGTGGACAAGAAAATTTCTCGGACTTCTTTTCTAGATTCGGTTGCGAGGTGCCTCGCAAGGCTGTAGAAATCTCTTACGCACTCCCGCAAGGGAGAGCGGGACTGGGAAAGAACCGAGGATTCGCACGGTGAGGCAACTCGCCGCAGCCGCCGGTGACGGGTGGTTGGGGTCCGTCGGGTCGCCTGGCCAGCTGGAGACGTCGCTTAACTCCGGCTACACAGTGGGCCCCTGCAACTCATACTTGGAGGGGCCCACACTAGTTTTTCTGAGGCTGCTGTTCGCGCATCGCGCCTTTAGACCCGCCTACTTCGTCGTCGCACGCAGAGGAAAAACGCCTCCGCTCACTCCTCCTCAGCACGGCGGGCGGAGCGATCCGACGCTCACAGCAGCGGGCGCGCGATTTGACGACGCTCGCTGCTCCCGGGGTCTCGGTCTCCGACCCGACGCTCGCAGCTTCGGGTTCTTCACGTTCCGACACGCTTGCCGATTTGTTGCTCATGTCCGACCCGACGCTCCCGATGTCGGGAACGCACGTGCACGTCCGATGCCTGCACGATGCACATGTTGCAGCGTGTGCATCGTGACAGGAACGCACGTGCACGTGCGTTCCTACGATGACGCAGCCGAAAGCAGAGAGCATTCCCTCAGCGCACGTTTGACTCGTCGGCTGGTTCAACCGCGCTAGTGGGGGTGACGGCCGAATCTGGCGGTGCGGCGCTGCGCCAGGTGCCGAGGATTGAGCCGATGATGATCAGTGGGAATCCGATGGCGAGGCCAACGGTGATGGGCTCGTCGAGGATGAGGGCGCCCAAGAGGATGGCCACCACCGGATTGATGTAGGTGATCAGCGTCATGCGCGCGGGGCCGGCCTCGGCGATCAGTGCGAACATCACCAGGAATGCAGCGGCGGTGCAGATCACGGCAAGGACGACGACCGAGCCGGCTGCTCGTGCAGTGATCTCCGAGGGCCACAGAAATATCGCGAACGGCAGGTACGCGACGGCGGCAATGGCGAGTGATGCCGTCACAACTCCGATCGAGGGCAGATGGGAGAGCTTGCGGCTGACGATGATCGGTCCGATTGCGTAGCCAATGACCACCATGATGATCTGGCCTACCGCGATCAGATCATCGAACTTGATGTCGATACCGACCAGCAGCCCGACACCGATCAGTCCGAGAAGCAAGCCGGCACTACGGCGAAAATCCAAGCGATCGTGGCCGCTGACAGTCAAGATGATCGCGGCGACCATTGGCACCATGGCAATGAGCAGGCCGGTCGTAGAACTGTTCAGACGAGTCTCGGCGTGTCCGAGCAACACCCACGGGCCGATGATCTCCACCGCCGTATACAGCAGCAGAATTTTCCAGTACGGCAGCAACGGCTTGAATGCCCGGCCCTTCAGCGCGAGCGGGAGAAGCAGCAGGGTGGCGATGGCGGTCCGCCCAAATGCCACAACGATCGGGTCAAAGTCGGTAACCGCGACACGGATGAAGAGATAGGGCATTCCCCAGAACACGCCGAGCGTGATGAACAGCAGCCAACCCCGCCGCGTCATTGAGGATCCTCCACATCGCACAGACAGCCAAAGGGAGCCTAGATCGCAGCACTGACAAGACCCTGACGGGGACCACTCCGCCGCACCCGGGTCCCGCTCGCCCGTACGGCATTAGAGTTGGCCGGTGGGGTCGCTTTCCATGGGGAGGACGCGTGGGAATCAGCAAGGTGCTTGTCGCCAACCGTGGCGAGATCGCGGTTCGAGTGATTCGCGCTGCGGCTGACGCCGGGCTGACCAGCGTCGCGATCTACGCCGACCAAGACTCCGACTCACTCTTCGCCTCACTCGCCGATGAGGCGTACGCGCTGAACGGCACCACGCCAGCCGAGACCTACCTCGACATCGTCAAGATCCTGAGCATTGCAAGGCGCAGCGGCGCGGACGCGATCCACCCGGGCTACGGCTTCCTTGCCGAAAATGCATCCTTTGCTGAAGCAGTACTCGCCGCGGGGCTGATCTGGATTGGCCCCCCGCCCGCGGCAATTGAGGCTTTGGGTGACAAGGTGCAAGCCCGCCACATTGCCCAGAAGGTCGGCGCTCCGCTAGTGCCGGGTACGCCGGACCCGGTCGAGGATGCGGACGCCGTCATCGCTTTCGCCACAGAGTATGGCCTGCCGATTGCGATCAAGGCCGCGTTCGGCGGCGGCGGTCGAGGTCTGAAGGTCGCTCGCGAGATGCGCGAAATCCCCGAGCTGTTCGAGTCCGCGACCCGCGAGGCCATGACGGCGTTCGGCCGGGGCGAATGCTTCGTGGAGCGTTATCTGGACAAGCCGCGGCATGTTGAGACCCAATGCCTGGCAGACAGCCACGGCAATGTGGTCGTCGTCTCGACTCGAGACTGTTCCTTACAGCGCCGCCACCAGAAGCTGGTGGAGGAAGCTCCCGCGCCGTTCCTGGATGCCGAACAGGTGGAGCGCCTCTACTCCTCCTCCAAGGCGATTCTCGCCGAGGCCGGTTACGTGGGGGCCGGAACGTGTGAGTTCCTGGTCGGCCAGGACGGAACCATCTCATTCCTCGAGGTGAACACCCGTCTTCAGGTGGAGCACCCGGTTTCGGAGCAGGTCACCGGCCTGGACCTGGTACGCGAAATGTTCCGAATCGCAGACGGCGAACCGCTGGGGTATGGGGACCCGGTCGTCACTGGGCACTCCATCGAGTTTCGGATCAATGCCGAGGATGCCGGCCGGAACTTCCTGCCTGCGCCCGGAACGCTGACGACGTGGCGACCACCCTCGGGGCCGGGCGTCCGCATCGATGACGGCTATCTTGCCGGCATGAGTGTGCCAGGCAGTTTCGACTCGCTGCTCGCCAAGATCATTGTCAGCGGTGCCGACCGGAAGCAGGCACTGGAACGCTCGCGCCGCGCTTTGAAAGAGCTCGTGATCGAGGGCATGCCGACGGTCGTTCCGTTTCATCGAGCTGTTCTGGAAGATCCTGCCTATACCGCCGCCGACGGACGCTTCGGCGTCCACACTCGCTGGATCGAGACCGAGTTCAAGGGCAAAATCCAGCCTTACGCCGGCGGGACCGCCGAGGCTTCCGAGCCACCTCAGCGCTCCAAGATCGTGGTCGAGGTCAATGGCAAACGCCTGGAGGTCATGGTGCCAGCCGGCCTGGGTACGGCGAATGGATCCGTAGGTGCGAAGCCCCGGAAGCCGGTCAAGCGCCAAAGTGCAGCAGCAACGAAGAACCTGTCTGGCACGGCGTTGACCTCACCGATGCAGGGCACGATCGTCAAGGTCGCGGTGGCGGACGGTGACGCAGTGCAGGCGGGTGACCTCGTCGTCGTGCTGGAGGCAATGAAGATGGAGCAGCCGCTGACGGCTCACCGAGCCGGTACGGTCAAGAACCTCAGCGCCAGGGTGGGAGCAACCGTGACCAGCGGATCCGCGTTGTGCGAGATAGTCGACTAGTTCGCCGAGGTCCTCGCGGCGTACAACCGGTTGTCTCGTCCGGCAGACGAGTCCTTTGCAAGGCCTAAAAGGTCAGTAAGAAGACGCTTTCACAAGGGGAAACCACGTTTTGCCGCAGGCACACTGTGACCCATGGAACTCCTCGCGCTGCTTATCGTGGCAGCTCTGATCTTGGGCGGTGTCGCCCTTTACCGGCGACATGCCATCGGGCAGCGCCAAGCCGAGGAGCGCGCGGCACTTGAGACCCAACTAGCCACGTCCAAGCGTGCAGCCGATGAGGATGTCACCAAGTTTGGCGAGGAATTGCAACGGCTGGACTCCGATGTCGTCGGGCATGCGCTCGACGAGCCGATGCAACAGGACTACCAGCGGGCCCTGGATGCGTACGACAACGCGAAGATGTCCTTGGACGCTGTGACCCAACCCGAGGAGATTCGGCACGTCACCGAGATCTTGGAGGACGGCCGGTACGCGGTCGCTTGCGTCAAGGCGCGGATCGCGGGCGAGCCACTGCCCGCAAAGCGTCCGCCTTGCTTCTTCAATCCTGCGCACGGACCTTCTTCGCAAGACGTCAGCTGGGCACCCCCTGGCGGCGTGCCACGGTCCGTGCCCGCCTGCCCCGCTGATGCGGAGCGGGTATTGGCGGGAGCTGATCCCTATATCCGCACCGTGCAGGTTGGTGCGCAGCGGGTGCCCTACTGGGAGGGCGGTCAGGCGTACGCACCATGGGCCCAGGGTTACTACAGCCGCTGGAGTGGCAGCGACATGCTGTCCGGCATGCTGATTGGTGGTCTCCTCTTCGGTGGCATGGGCAACATGTTCTCCGGAGTTGGTGAGGGCGTCGGCGATCTGATGGGCGGGATCGGCGACGGCGTCAGCGATGTGGGCAGCGGGATCGGCGACATGTTCGGAGATATCTTCGACTAACTGGAGGTGATGCGGTCTGAGCCTCCGACAAAGCTCAGAGCGCATTGATTGACGCTAGTCCAGAAGAGTTTCCCGAATTTCACTTAGCGTTTCCGAACAGCCGCTATCGATCTTGACGGTGGCGAGGTCGTCGCCCCGAGTCGGACCTCGATTGATGATCACCACCGGTTGCTGTTGCCTCGCCTGATGGCGTACGAAACGCAACCCCGACATCACCGTCAGCGATGAACCCAAAACCACCAAGACGTCCGTGCGTTCTACGAGGGCGTACGCAGCCTCGACGCGAGCCTTCGGCACCGACTCACCGAAGAAGACCACGTCGGGTTTGAGCCGACCGCCGCACTGCAGACAACCAACCAAGCGGAACTGCTGCCAGTCCCGGGCGACCGCGTCACCGTCGGGCCGGAGCTCGGCATGCTCAAGCACCGGTGGCTCGAGCTGCGGATTTGCATCGGCCAACCGATCCTGCAGTTCGGTCCGTGCCGAGCGATCCCCGCAGTCCAGGCAGATGACCGTGGCGATGTCACCGTGCAAGGTGATCAGTCTCCGGCTGCCGGCAGCAGCATGCAGTCCGTCAACATTCTGAGTGATCACTCCGGCCAGTCCGGCCGTCTCCAGGTCGGCGAGTGCACGGTGGCCGGCGTTGGGTTTCGCGTGTCCGATTCTGCGCCAACCAAGATAGGAGCGCGCCCAGTAACGCTGCTGTGCGTCGAGGGAGCCGACAAATTCGCTGTACTGCATGGGGGTAGCGCGGATCGAGGTCGGTCCGCGATAGTCCGGGATCCCAGAGTCGGTCGAGATGCCTGCACCGGTCAGCGCCACCCAGCTGCGGTCCCGCAACAGCTTTGCGACCGTCGTGCGGGCGACCGTTGGTGCGACACTCACACAGGAACGGTACCTAACGAAATGTTCGCAACACAGCGCGCAAGTTCAGCTGATGGTGCCAGCGCCCTTGAGCCGGCGCGCGGCCTCCGCCACCGAGCCGCTCATCGATGGATACACGGTGAACGAGTCCGCCACTTGATCAACAGTTAGACGCTGCGCAACCGCGATCGCAATGGGGAAGATCAACTCACTGGCCCGAGGGGCAACCACGACTCCACCGATCACGATGCCGGTGACGTTCCTGCAAATAAGCTTGACGAAGCCGTCGCGGCTGCCTTGCATCTTGGCTCGAGCGTTTCCTCGCAATGGCAGAGTCATCAGCCGTGCCTGCACTTCACCTGAGTCCACCTGCTGCTGAGACACGCCAACCGTCGCGATCTCCGGCGCGGTGAAGACGTTCGCTGAGACGGTCTTCAGATCGAGCGGAGTGACAGCATCGCCTAACGTGTGCCAGATGGCGATCCGACCTTGCATCGCAGCAACCGAGGCGAGCATCAGCACCCCAGTACAGTCACCCGCCGCGTACACGCCCCGAGCCGACGTACGCGACACTCGATCGACCTCGATGAAGCCGCGCTGATCAAGCGTGACTCCGGCTTCTTCTAGGCCGATGTCAACTGTGTTGGGTGTCGAGCCGACGGCGAGCAGGCAATGGGAGCCGGTCACGGTCCGACCGTCAGTCAGTGTCACCGTGACCTGATCACCATCGCGTTTGACCGACTGGGCGCGCGACCGCGACAGCACTGTCATCCCTCGCCGGATGAAGACGTCCTCGAGCACCTGAGCGGCCTCAGCGTCCTCGGTGGGGAGCACTCTGTCCCGGGAAGAGATCAATACGACCTCGCAGCCAAGGGCGTTGTACGCGCTGGCGAATTCCGCGCCAGTAACGCCCGAGCCGACGACGATCAGCCGCTGTGGCAGCTCGGTCAATCCATAGACCTGCGTCCAGGTCAGGATTCGCTCGCCGTCCGGCTTGGCCTCCGGCAGTTCCCGAGGATGAGCTCCAGTGGATACCAAGATCATGTCCGCGGGCACGGACTGCTCGCCTTCCGCGGTCGTGGCGATCACTCGGTCGGGGCCGTCGAGCCGTCCGCGTCCCAGCACTAGGTTGATGCCTTCGCGTTGCAGGCGCTCCGTGATGTCACACGATTGCTGCCTGGCAAGATCAAGTACTCGCTCGTTCACCGCTGGCAGCTGGACATGTACGCCGGCGTACACGTCGTCTTGATCATTCGGACCGAACCGGAGACCAAGATCGGCCGACTGGCGTACGTCGGTCATGACTTCCGCGGTAGCGATCAAGGTCTTCGACGGAACGCAGTCGGTGAGAACGGCCGACCCGCCCATGCCGTGACTTTCAATGAGGGTGACCTCGCCGCCCAGCCGTCTCCCGACCAGCGCTGCCTCATAACCCCCAGGCCCACCGCCGATAATCACCACCCGGGTCACCTTCGGCATTCTTTCATCTCCCTCAGCAGGCGCGGACCAGATAGCCTCCTGCTGTGCTGTACGCGGCGTACGGAAGCAATCTTGATCCAACCCAGATGGCCGGCCGCTGCCCGCACTCACCACAGCGCGGCACGGGGTGGGCCGTGGGATGGCGGATTACCTTCGGTGGCGAGGGCTGGGACGGCGCCCTTCCGACGCTGGCTGAGCAGCCCGAAGATCAAGTCTTCGTCGCACTGTACGACGTAACCAGCAGCGACGAGAACGCTCTTGATCAATGGGAGAGCGCCGATACCGGCCTGTATCGGAAACTCCGGGTCCGAGTGGCAACCCTCGATGGCGAACTGCCCGCCTGGGTCTATGTGCTGAACGACTTCGAGGGCGGCATCCCGAGCGCCCGGACGATCGGCATCCTTGCGGACGCGGCCGAAGCGGCCGGTGCTCCGAGCGACTATGTGGCAGAGCTGCGCTCCAGACCCTGCGTCAGCGGCTGGTAACCACCCGGGGCTGCTGAACGAAATTCTCACAATCGCCCCCGAGCGTCAGCACCTTCTTTGATTTCACGCTCAGATCTGGACCGGCACCTCACGCTCGGGGGCGATTGTGAGAAACCGTACGCATGGTGGCGAAGCGGCGGGCGTGCATCCAGGGCGCCGCCACCCCTTCTCCCGCGGTTAGAGTGCGGCCATGGCTACCGATGGCTTGCCGTCCGATCCGTACGCCCGCGCCAAGGTGGCCGGAGCAGCCGTCCTAGAACGCTTCGACGTCCGCGCACTTGATATCGCCTTCGTACTCGGCTCAGGATGGTCGGCCGCTGCAGATGATCTTGGTCAGCCGATGGGAAGCTGCGCGCTGGCCGAGCTGCCCGGCTTCGCCCGGCCGACCGTGGTCGGGCACGGCGGTGCCCTCCGCACCGTGTCGACCCCGACGGGCAAGATCGCGGCGATCTTCACCGGACGCACTCACCTCTACGAAGGCTATGGGCCGGACCGGGTGGTTCATGGAGTCCGCACGGCCATTGCTGCAGGCGCCAGTGCCATCGTGCTCACCAACGGCTGCGGTGGTCTCAACCCGGCGCGACCCCCCGGCTCGACAGTGCTCATCCGTGATCACATCAACCTGACCGGCACCACGCCCTTGTTGGGCGCACGCTTCATCGATCTCTCGACCGCCTACTCGGCACGACTTCGTGATCTTGCCCGTACTGTCGATCCGGGTCTGCCGGAAGGGGTCTATGTACAATTTCGTGGGCCACAATTCGAGACGCCGGCCGAGGTGCGGATGGCTGGAGTGGTCGGCGGCGATCTAGTCGGCATGTCGACCACACTCGAAACTATCGCGGCGCGCGAGCTCGGCGCCGAAGTCCTCGGCATCTCGTTGATCACCAATCTGGCGGCGGGCATTTCCGCCGAACCGCTCAGCCACGAGGACGTGCTGAAAGCAGGACAGGAGGCCGCGCCGCGACTCCGGAAACTGCTCCGGGGAATCGCGGCGGCATTGTGACATCGAGCGCGTCCAGCCTGTCCGACGACCTCGCGCGCACCATCGCGAGCTGGACGGCACAAGATCCTGATCCGGAGACGCGGCAGCAGATCGATGATCTTCTAACTGCAGCGGACGAGGGAGACGCCCGCGCGTTAGCCGAGCTCGCCGACGCGTTCTCCGGGCGACTCGAGTTCGGTACCGCCGGGTTACGTGGTGCGCTGGGTCCCGGGCCCCATCGGATGAACCGGGTCGTCGTCTCTCAGACGGCGGCCGCACTGGCTAGCTACCTTCTTGATCATGGTCTGGCCGGCGGGAAGGTGATCATCGGTTTCGACGCCCGGCGCAACTCCGACGTCTTCGCACGCGACACTGCGGAGATCATGTCTGGCGCCGGCTTCCGGGCCATGATCACACCTGGACCGTTGCCGACGCCAGTAGTGGCCTTTGGCATCCGCCATTTTGGCTGCGTCGCTGCCGTGGTGGTGACCGCATCGCACAATCCTCCTCAAGACAACGGCTACAAGGTCTTTTTGGGCGACGGTTCCCAAATTGTCCCGCCAGCTGACGCGGAGATCGCCGCCAGGATCGACGAGGTCGCCAAGCACAACCTCGACGATGTGCCGCGGGCTCAGTCATATGTGATCTTGGGGCCAGAGCTAGTGGATGCCTACGTCGATCGCATTGCCGAAGGGGTGCCGCCGCTCGATGCCCCGCAGCAACTGCGCTGGGTCTACACCCCGCTACACGGCGTGGGGTTGTCACTGGTGGAGCGGGTTGTCGAGGCTTGCGGTTTCCCGGCCGCCGATGTGGTCGCCGAGCAGGCCGAGCCCGATCCGAGCTTTCCAACCGTGGCTTTTCCGAATCCTGAGGAACCCGGAGCTATCGACCTCGCGTTGGCGCGGGCAGCGGAGATCGGCGCTGACCTAGTGATCGCCAACGACCCGGATGCCGACCGGCTCGCCGCCGCTGCAGTCGTCGACGGGCACTGGCGGATGTTGCGGGGTGATGAGCTTGGCGTGCTGTTGGGTGAGGACGCGTTGCGGCGCCAGGTACGCGGCACGTACGCATGCTCGATCGTCTCCAGTTCGCAACTGTCTGCCATCGCAGCGACGTACGACCAGCCGTTCGTCTACACCCTGACCGGCTTCAAGTGGATCGGCCGTGTGCCGGGCCTGGTGTACGGCTATGAAGAGGCCATTGGCTACTGCGTGGACCCGGATGCCGTGCCTGACAAGGACGGCATATCGGCGCTCGCCCGGCTGCTCATACTTGTCGCAGGCCTCAAGGCGGCCGGAGGGGGCATTGCAGACCGGCTGGATGAGGTTGCCCGCCGCCATGGCGTCTACGAGACTGATCAGCTGTCACTTCGCGTCGACGACGCGAAGATCATCGCTACCGCTATGGCCCGGCTTCGCGCCAATCCACCGAGGACGGTTGCCGGCCAACGGACGTCGGTAGTGGATCTTGCTCGTGGCACCCAGGAACTGCCGCCGACTGATGCCCTGTTGATCAGCGGCGAAACGATCAAAGTTGTGGTACGCCCCTCGGGTACCGAGCCGAAACTCAAGTGCTACCTCGAGGCAGTCGTTCCTGGCTCCGTCGATCTCGTTGCCGCCCGCGCCGAGGCGAAAAGGATGCTCGCGACGATGAGGGCGGAGATGTCGGCGGCCCTTGGCATCCCCACCATCCGGAGCGACGCCTAAATTTCGACGAAGTGCGTCGGCATATTGGCGCAAATTGTGACATCTGCGCTAGAATTTGTGGCACCTGTGCGGGGGTCACATGGATTTTTTTTGCTCGGGGAAGGAGTCACAATGGCCGAACAGACCCACCTGCAGCCTTCCGAGGTGCATGAGGTGCTGGGACGGCACGTCCTGACAGACGGAATGAAGCTGGTGCTTGATCTGCGCCGCAGCCGAGGTAGCCGGCTGGTCGATGCGCAAACCGGTGAGCGCTACCTCGACATGTACACGTTCTTCGCCTCGGCTCCGCTGGGACTGAATCCGCCGGGCCTGGCTGATGACCCGACGTTCGTCGCCGAGCTGGGCGAAATCGCCGTCAACAAGCCGGCCAACCCGGACATGTACAGCACCGCGTACGCCGAGTTCGTCGAAACGTTCGTCCGGGTCCTCGGCGATCCTGCACTCCCCCACCTGTTCTTCATCGAAGGTGGCGCGCTAGCGGTCGAAAACGCCCTCAAGGTCGCGTTCGACTGGAAGAGCCAGAAGAACGAGGCTGCCGGGCTGGACCGAAACCTCGGCACGCAGATCATGCATCTGACTCGTGCGTTTCATGGCCGCAGTGGCTACACACTCTCGCTCACCAATACCGAGCCGCATAAGACCGACCGATTCCCGAAGTTCCATTGGCCGAGGATCGATGTGCCTGCGATCACCCATCCGCTTCGTGATCATCTCGATGAGGTGATCGCCGCTGAGGAGCACGCACTGCGCCAAGCTGAGCGGGCGTTCGCGGATAATCCTCACGACATCGCGGCGTTCATTGCCGAACCGATCCAGGGTGAGGGCGGCGACAATCACATGCGCCCCGAGTTCCTGCAGGCCATGCTCCGGCTCGTGCATGCGCACGACGCGCTGTTCATCCTCGACGAAGTGCAGACTGGGGTCGGCACCACAGGGACGGCGTGGGCCTATCAGCAGCTGGGCCTCCAGCCCGACGTCGTCGCGTTCTCCAAGAAGGCCCAGGTCGGCGGCATTATGGCCGGTGGCCGAGTCGATGAGGTGCCAGACAACGTTTTCGCGGTCTCCGGTCGGATCAACTCCACCTGGGGCGGCGGGCTGGTCGACATGGTGCGCTCGCAGCGCGCTCTGGAGATCATCGAGTCCGAGGGCCTGATCGAGCAGGCCGGGCCCAAGGGCGTACAACTTGTGGCTGGGCTGGAGAAGCTTCGTGATGACTCAGGGCTGATCAGCAACGTTCGCGGTCGCGGTCTCTTCGTCGCGTTTGACCTCGCGAACCGCGACGAGCGCGATGCCGTTCTCACCGATCTGCGCGTGGCCGAGAAACTGATCGTGCTGCCCTGCGGCGAGCTTTCAATCCGCTTCCGCCCAGCGCTGTCGGTGAGCCAAGATGAGATTGATGAAGCCATCGGAGCGACCTGCCGCTCGGTGCTCCGTGTCGCAAGCAAGGAGCTGCTGTACTCGTGAGTGAACCTGCATCAGGGGACGCCGTTCACCGGCGGTCGCCGGCCCGCGCTGGGCTGGTGACCTCGGTGATCGACGGCGCACCGGTGCCTGGAGGTCGGACCACGCCAAGCACCAATCCCGCACTGCTCAACGAGGTGGTCGGCGAGGTGTCCTTTGGTGACGCCGGCACCGTTGTCAGGGCTGCCGAATCGGCCAAGAAAGCTCAGGAATCCTGGGCTGCAATACCCGCGCCGATCCGCGGCCGTGCGATCGCCCACATCGGTCGGCTCATCGAAGACAATGCCGAGGCGCTCGCCCGCCTGGTCACCGCCGAGATCGGTAAGCCTTATAGCGAAGCATTGGGCGAGGTTCGGGAGGTCGTCGACACCTGTGACTTTTTCCTCGGGGAGGGTCGGCGGCTCTACGGCCAGACCGTGCCCAGCGAGATGCCTGACAAGCAGCTCTTCACCTTTCGACGGCCGGTCGGCACTGTTGCGGTGATCACCGCCGGCAACTTTCCGGTTGCGGTGCCGTCCTGGTACATCGTGCCGGCCTTGCTGTCCGGCAACACCATTGTGTGGAAGCCGGCCGAGTACTCAGCAATCACCAGCGCAGCCTTCCACGATCTCGTCGTACGCGGTGGAGGACTGCCCGATGGTGTTTTCAACGTGGTGTTCGCTGACGGCGCCGAGACGTTCGCCGGCCTCGAGCGGTCGCTGGAAGTCGGGCTGATCGACAAGGTCGGTTTTACTGGATCATCTGCGGTCGGTCGGGAGATCGGCGCGGTGACCGGCCGCCATCTGCAGACCGCCTGCCTCGAGCTGGGCGGCAAGAATCCGCTGGTGGTCACTCCCAGCGCGGATCTTGATCTTGCTGTCGAGGGTGCGCTCTTCTCGGGGTTCGGCACGGCTGGACAGCGCTGTACGTCGCTGGGCACCGTCATCGTTCACGAGTCGGTCCATGATCAATTCCTGGCGAGATTCAACGCTGCGGTTGCGGGTGCCAAGGTCGGAGATCCCACTCAAGACGTCCTGATGGGCCCGATGCTGGATGAGAAGTTCGCCGCACGGTACGAGGAATTCCTGGGCTGGATCGAGCCGCATCAGGCGGTCCAGGCGGCGTACGGCAGGATCACTGCGGACAATCCCCGCGACGGCTTCATCGGCGACCCGAGCACCGGTTTGTACTACCATCCGGTCGTCGTCGACGGCGTACGCGCCGGTGATCGGATCTTCATGGAGGAGACTTTTGGTCCCATCGTCGGGATCACGCGCTATCAGTCGCTGAACGAGGCGATCGAGCTAGCTAACGCCCCTGGCTACGGTCTTTCCTCCTCCATCTACACCACCGATCCCAAGGACGCTTTCACCTTCCGTGACAAGATCAGCGCCGGCATGGTGTCGATCAACAACTCGACCTCGGGGGCCGAGGCCCACCTGCCGTTCGGGGGAAACGGCAGGTCGGGCAACGGGTCGCGGCAATCCGGCATCTGGGTGCTGGACCAGTTCACCCGTTGGCAAGCAGTCAACTGGGACTACTCGGGCCGACTGCAGAAAGCTCAGATGGACATCCTCGAATTGACTCCGGACACCACGTTCCGGCTCTAGACCCTTTTGATGCACCCGCTCGACAGCTATTTCCGCGACTCACTCACCGCCGACTTGTCGGACTCTGGGCGGGCTATAGCCGCCCCAGAGTCTGACAAGTCGGCGTGGTGGTGGGGGCTCTTTGAGGCGCAGGCGACCAGCCGGCACCTGGACTTCGTGGCGCGCGAGTTGCAGCAGGAGGGCCGTGGCTTCTACACCATCGGTTCGGCTGGCCACGAGAGCAATGCCATGGTCGCAATGGCTGCCCGTGCGAGCGATCCGGCTCTGCTCCACTACCGCTCGGGTGGCTTCTACGTGGCCAGGGCCCAACAGATCTCGGGATCAACGCCGATTCGCGACGTGCTGCAGGGCCTGATGGGCCTGGCGGATGAACCGATTGCCGGGGGTCGGCACAAGGTGTTTGGGCATCCGGACCTAGCTGTCATCCCGCAGACCTCGACCATCGCCTCGCATCTCCCGAGAGCCGTTGGTTTGGCGATCGCATTGCATCGAGCCCACCGGCTCGGGGTGGACTGTGAGTGGCCATCCGACGCCGTGGTTGTGTGCTCGTTTGGAGACGCATCTGCCAACCACTCGACGGCGGCTGGCGCGATCAACACAGCCCTGGCTACCGCCTTCCGCGGCCTTCCGGTGCCGATTGTGTTTGTCTGCGAGGACAACGGTTTCGGCATATCGGTGCCAACGCCGGCTGAATGGATCGAGACGGCGTACGGATCCAGACCAGGATTGGCCTACGTCTCCGCGGACGGCTCTGATCCAGCGAACGCCTGGCCAGCGATCCTCAAGGCCGTCGACTTCGTACGCGAGCAGCGACGACCAGTTTTTCTCCACCTGCGGACCGTCCGCTTCGGAGGCCATGCCGGCAGCGATGCCGAGATCAGCTATCGGAAACCGCGCGATATTCATGCGGACTACGCACGCGATCCACTGCTCGGCACCGCTTCGTGGCTGCGCGCGATGGGTGCCAGTTCGGCCGATATCCTCGCGCGCTACGACGACATTCGCGCCGAGATCGACGACGAAGTGGACAGGCTCAGGAACGATCGACGACTCGGCTCGGCCGCGGAGGTGATGGCGCCGATCGCGCCCCGCACACCGAGCCGAGTCGCAGAGACCGCTCGGGCGTTGAGAAATATGCGCCCTGAGCCTGTCGAAGGGCGGGATCAGGCTGAGCCTCCACCTCCGCCCAAGCCGCGTACTCTCGCGGAGTCGATCAATGCGACGCTGGACGAGCTGCTGACCGCGGATCGCCGAGTGATCGTTTTCGGCGAGGATATCGGCGCCAAGGGCGGAGTCTATGGCGTCACCGCGCGCCTGGCCCGTAAACATGGAAGGGCCCGCGTCTTCGACACTTTGCTCGACGAGCAGGCGATTCTTGGACTTGCACTGGGTGCCGGCCTTGCCGGGCTGATCCCCATCCCCGAGGTGCAGTACCTGGCCTACCTGCACAACGCCGAAGATCAATTACGCGGCGAAGGTGCGACCCTGCCGTTCTTCTCCCGCGGCCGGTTCAACAACCCGATGGTTGTCCGGGTCGCTGGTCTTGGCTATCAGAAGGGCTTCGGTGGTCACTTCCACAACGACAACGCCGTGGCGGTGCTGCGTGACATTCCCGGACTTGTGGTGGCGTGTCCTGCGCGCGCCGATGACGCGGCCGCGATGCTGCGTACCTGTGCCGCCGCCGCCATCGCCGATGCGACGCTGTCCGTGTTCCTCGAGCCTATTGCGCTGTACCACCAGCGCGATCTTTACGAGCCAGGTGATCAGGCCTGGCTCGCCGTTGATCACCAGGATCAGGTGCCGATCGGTCGAGCGCGAATGTATCTGCGCCCTGAGCCTGTCGAAGGGCGCGCTTCGACAGGCTCAGCGCACAGCACAGTGCCGGCCGACCTGACCATGATCAGCTTTGGCAACGGAGTGCCGATGAGCCTTCGAGTAGCTCGCCGCCTCGCCTCCGCGGGCACGGTGGCACAGGTTCTCGATCTACGTTGGCTTGCTCCACTACCGGTCGAGGATCTGCTCACAGCAGCCCGGTCGACAGGCCGGGTGCTCATTGTGGATGAGACGCGGCACAGTGGAGGAGTGGGTGAGGGCGTGATCACTGCTCTGGTCGAGGGCGGCTTCGCGGGCCCGATCCAGCGGGTGGCCAGCCACGACAGCTTCGTACCGTTGGGGTCCGCCGCCGAACATGTGCTGCTCAGCGAAGAAGAAATCGAGAAGGCGGCGCGCACGCTGGCTGAGATAGGAGAACGATGAGCCGAACCGGGCCACTCGAATTGCTGGCCATTGATCATCTTCTTACCGAGGAAGAGCGCGACATCCAAGCGACAGTTCGGGAGTGGGTGACACAACGCGTCAAGCCGAATATCGCCGACTGGTACGAGCGCGGTGATCTTGATCTGGGTCTGATGCGCGAAGCCGGTGATCTCGGACTACTCGGCATGCACTTGGAGGGCTACGGCTGCGCAGGAGCCAACGCAGTGTCCTACGGGCTCGCCTGCCTGGAGCTCGAGGCCGGCGATTCCGGCGTACGCAGCATGGTCTCGGTCCAGGGTTCTCTTGCGATGTTCGCCATTTGGAAGTTCGGAACCGAGGAGCAGAAGACAACCTGGCTGCCCCGGATGGCCACTGGTGAGGTTATCGGCTGCTTCGGGCTCACCGAGCCCGACTTCGGATCCAACCCAGCCGGAATGCGTACCCGTGCGAAGCGGGACGGCGACGATTGGGTGATCAACGGAACCAAGATGTGGATAACGAACGGATCTGTTGCCGATGTCGCCATCGTGTGGGCCCAAACCGACGAGGGGATCAAGGGCTTCGTCGTGCCGACCGATACTCCGGGGTTCTCAGCCCCCAAGATCAGCAAGAAGCTCTCGCTACGTGCCTCGATCACCTCGGAGCTGGTGCTGGAGGACCTCCACGTGCCAGCTGACGCGGTGCTTCCGGGGGCGACCGGACTGCGCGGGCCGCTCTCCTGCCTCAACGAGGCGCGTTTCGGCATCGTCTTCGGGGCACTCGGCGCAGCGCGAGATTGTCTCGAGGCGGCGATCGATTACGCGGTTTCGCGTGAGGTGTTCGACCGGCCACTTGCCGCCCTGCAGCTAACCCAGGCCAAGTTGGCAGACATGACGTTGGAGCTACAGAAGGGATTCCTTCTCGCTCTGCACCTCGGGCGGCTCAAAGATGATCATCGACTGACGCCGCAACAGGTCAGTTTGGGCAAGCTCAACAACGTTCGGGAAGCGCTGCAGATTGCCCGGGAATGCCGCACCATCCTGGGTGCCAACGGCATCACCTTGGAGTATCCGGTGCTCCGCCATGCCAATAACTTGGAGTCGGTGCTGACCTACGAGGGGACTTCGGAGGTACACCAGCTGGTCATCGGTCAAGCGCTAACCGGAGAGAACGCCTTTAGCTGACTCGAAGTCAGTGCGGCGCCAGCTCCGCCCGAATCTTGCGCCGAGAGTCTGCATACACGACTGATTCAATCAGCACAGCACCGGTAACAATGATTGCCACAACGCCCAGCTCGACCAGCGCCGGGCGCCCGGCGATCAAGGGAACCGTCAACAACAGTGCCCCGGCCGCCGCCAGCCGCACCACTGAGAGAGAGTGCACCGTGAGCCACTTGAAGACCACGTGGGCCAGCAGGTAGATGACCACGCCACCAACCAGCGCAGCCAAGGCGACAGGCGGTAAAGGATCCGTCAGTTCGTGGTGACTGCTGTCGCTGACGTACAGCAAGACCTCCTTGAGCCCGAAGGCGGCCAAGACGATGCCGACTGCCAGCGGCATGTGCGCGAAGGAATACGCATTGCGTGCCAGCCTCACGCGGGTCTCCGGCGGCTCGCTGGCAAGAGCATGCTCGCCGAGCAACGCGCTGACGTCGAAGTATGCCCACCACATGGCAGATGCCAGGATCAGACCGAGCATCGAGGCGATGATGATGACCCAGGAGATTGGCTCCTTGGCCACTCCAACGCCGATAGCCACGATGGACTCACCGAGGGCAATGATGACGATCAAGCCGTGCCGTTCGGAGAAATGGCCCGGCGCAGGCAGTCGCCATCCGGAGAAGCCGCCTAACGCAGTGCCCACATAGTCGGCCACCAGCGCGAGAACCCACAGTGCGGTCTGCACCGATCCATGGAACTGTGAGGCCACGAGCAGCACCGCGCTACCCACGACGACGCTCGGTGCGAAGCGGAGCAGCTGTGACCGTAGTCCGGGATCGTCCCGAGCGACGATCATGAACATGACGAAATGCATGAACCGGAAGATCAGGTAACACACCGCCAAAACGATGGGGCCGTTCAGACCGCCGGGCGCGTCGTCGAAGGCTTCCGGGATGCAGAGGGCGAGCACGAACATCGCCGACAGTCCGGCGAGGATGGACAGCTTGATGGGTGGCTCCTCGGCGCTAGCCACATTGGCCAGCCAGGCGTACCCCGTCCACGCCCACCACAGCAGCATGATCACCAGCGCACCGCGCAAGATTCCTTGCCAGCTCAGCTCATCGGCCATGAACGCGGTCACCTGCGTCAAGGCGAAGACGAACCCGAGATCGAAGAAGAGCTCCAGCGGCGTGACACGAGCTTCCGCCTGCTCTTCGCGGATGAGTGGGCGTCGGTTTTGCACGTTGCACATTCTGCTACGGAGCGGACGACGGTCTCCGATTACAGCCGCGCACCCAGCATGCCGCGGTGGTGACACCTGAAGCCCGAGCTCTTTGGCTAGCCCCGAAAGTGGTCACGAACGACAACTCTCAGGCGCGGATCCATGTTGATCGCGACCACTTTCCGCACACGGAAGGTGACTATGGCCGTTTGCCGCCACGCCTCTAAGATCGCAAGTATGAACGTGCCGGAGCTTTCGACGTCGTCCGGCGCCGCGCCGATCAGCATTGCTGGCTCGCTGGGTCAATCATGAGTTCGGTTCCACGACAGGCGCGCGATCTGTCGATTGTCGCGACGGCCGATTTGCCAACTCACTTGGCCGACGCAACAGCGAACGAAGTTTCGCTGCGGCGCTTCCTGTTCGGGCTTCCTGGCGTCGACCCCGTCGGGATCGAGCAGCGGGCTGCCGGACTGGCTACACGGTCGATCAAGCGCGCCTCGAAGCTGGCGGCCATCGACTTGGCCATCTCGATGGTCGATCTCACCACACTGGAAGGGGCGGACACACCGGGAAAGGTGCGCAACCTGGCTCGCAAGGCGATGGTGCCCGATCCGGACTATCCCGAGACCCCGCGCACCGCAGCGATTTGCGTCTACCCCGACATGGTGCCTACTTCGGTGGCCGAGCTGAAGGGCTCGGGCGTGAAGGTCGCATCGGTCGCTACCGCCTTTCCGTCCGGCCGCTCCAGCCTCGAGGTGAAGCTCGCTGATACCAAGATTGCCGTCGACGGTGGCGCTGACGAGATCGACATGGTGATCGATCGAGGCGCTTTCCTGGCAGGCCGCTATGGGAGCGTCTTTGATCAGATCGTTGCTGTAAAAAAGACGTGCGGCAGCGCCCGGCTGAAGGTGATCTTGGAGACTGGCGAGCTGGCCACGTACGACAATGTGCGCCGGGCCTCCTGGCTCGCCTTGCTCGCGGGCGCGGACTTCATCAAGACATCCACCGGAAAGATCTCTCCGGCCGCCACGTTGCCCGTGGTCCACGTCATGTTGCAAGCGGTCAAGGATTGGAAGGCGCAGACCAGAGAGCAGCGATCGGTGAAGGCGGCCGGCGGCATCCGGACGGCCAAGGATGCCATCCGCTATCTCGTTGCAGTCCATG
>DASVEX010000137.1:0-25412 GCA_036380335.1 Propionibacteriaceae bacterium
GCATCATCATGCCCGTGGGATTTGGCCAGGTCGTCATCGACTCGCTGCGCGCTGACGATATCGCCGGCTTCTGGTCGGCGCTGCTGGAGCGTCCGGTCAACGACGGCGCCAACCAGTTCTTCGCCATGATCCCGCCGTCAGCAGACGGCACGTTCCCTGCATTGATGTTCCTGGCCGTGCCGGAGCCGCGCCAGAGCAAGAACCGGGTACACCTCGACCTCGTCGCCGACGACATCGCGGCTGAGGTCGAACGCGCGGTCACCCTTGGCGCTACCAAGATCGCGGATTTCAACGAATATGGAGCGACCTGGACAACCTTGACCGATCCCGAAGGCAACATCTTCGATATCGGCTTGAGGCAGACCGAGCCCGCGTCCGGCTAACAGGTGGGTCCGAAACGACCCCCATTCGGCCCTGAAAGCCGCAGCGCCGCCTCCTCCCCTGGTTGGCCCGGGGCTAATTTGGAGGGATGACCCAGCCCGTCCCGGAACCAAGCAACGTCGGCCCCATTGCTGGTGGCAACCTCCGAGCCTCCGATGCCGACCGCGATCAGGTGGCCACCCTGCTCAGCACTGCGTACGCCGAGGGCAGACTGAGTCGGGAAGAGCATGAGGAGCGCATTGATCAGCTGATGGCCGCGAAAACCTTCGACGACCTCCTCCCGATTACCCGGGATCTCGTCATCGTCGGACCGCCGGCACCGGTCGCGACGCCGCAATCCAGCAGCCGCTTTGCTATCGACACGACAGGGCAGCACCCCGAGTCGGACAAGATGATCGCGATTTTCGGAGGCGTGACACGGAAGGGTCGGTGGCGGGTGCGCAAGAACACCCATGCGCTGGCTCTCTTCGGCGGAATGGATCTTGATCTTCGCGATGCGATCTTCGAGGCTCCGGTGGTGGAAATCTCTGGTTTCTGGTGCTTTGGGGGCCTCGACATCAAGGTGCCAGAAGGCATCGAGATACAAGATCAGACCGCCGGCATCTTCGGTGGAACCGACGTCCGCGACGTTGGTGACCCAGCGCCCGGCGCCCCGACGCTCGTGATCAAGGGAGTGAGCTTGTTTGGCGGTGTGTCGATCAAGGGCCCCAAGAAACGCCGCTGACCCTTTCTAGGTCGTCGGACAAGGCGGTCGCCCACCAGCTACGGTCGACGCAGGGTGGAAGGACCGAGCGGACAGGGAACAGCTATGAGCAAAGTGATCATGATCAATCACCTGACGCTGGACGGAGTTGTCCAGGCGCCGGGCCGGGCGGACGAGGACCCGCGTGGAGACTTCGCGTACGGCGGCTGGGCTCAACCCGGAAACGACGACATCATGGCGAAGGTGATGATGGCCCAGTTTCCAGAGGGGGCATCGCTACTGCTCGGGCGCCGCACCTACCAGCAACTGGGCGAGTACTGGCCGACCCAGCCAGACAGCCCGTTCAGCACCATGTTGGAAAACATCCCGAAATATGTGGTGACGCGGACGCTGAGCACGGCACCGGTGTGGGCCTCATCGACCACGCTCATCACCGACCCGGTTGACCACGTCGCCGCCCTGAAGGACAAGGGCACCAGCATGGTGATCTTCGGCAGCGCCGAGCTGACCCAGTCGCTGACCGCAGCCGGACTCGTTGATCGCTACGTGATCATGATCCATCCGGTGCTTGTCGGCCCGGGGCTGCGGCTCTTTCCCACCTCCGGCCCGTACTCTCGACTCGCGCTGCTGGACAGCACGATCACGACGACCGGCGTCATGATCGGCATCTACGAGCCGACGGAGCCGGCTGCCTAGCGCTAGGCAATCGTGCAGGACCAGCCGAGACCGCCGTGGTGGGCGGCCGACTGGGGAGCTGATCGAGTGCGAACGGGGGAGCTGCCCAGCTTCGTCGCTCACGGCTGCGCAAAGGCCGAGATCGG
Organism: Propionibacteriaceae bacterium; assembly: GCA_036380335.1. GTDB lineage: Bacteria > Actinomycetota > Actinomycetes > Propionibacteriales > Propionibacteriaceae > Microlunatus. The sequence goes on from DASVEX010000137.1 coordinate 1,906, forward strand.
CTACCCGCTCGCGCTCCGCCCGGCCACGATCAAGACCAATCCCCGGATCCGCCGCCGTGGCAAAGCCCTGGAGCCTGGAGGCGGCACGTAGCCTGAAGATGTTATGGAAGAACTGTTTGCGCCCCCGGCGTACGAGTGGCAGCGGCTGTCTCCCAAGTACCGCTCGATGCGGCTGCTGACCACCCTGATCTTCGTGCCTATCCTCTTCACGATTCCCGCGATCATCGTCGGATTCGTGTCGGGCAAGTGGTGGATCTCAGGCGTGATCTGGGCCGTCGCCGCGGTCATCCTGATCATCAGGTTGATATTCGTCCCGCGTAACTGGCGTTCCTGGGGCTATGTCGAACGAGAAGATGATCTCTACATCACACACGGCGTGATGTTCCGAAACCTGATAGCGGTGCCCTATGGGCGAATGCAGCTGGTCGAGGTCGAGTCCGGACCACTAGAACGCGCTTACGGCCTGGCCTCGGTCACCTTGAAGACAGCTAGCCCGGAGACCGGCGCTCGGATACCGGGTCTGACTCCGGAGGAGGCGACCCGGCTGCGGGACCGGCTGACCGAGCTCGGCGAAGCGCACGCGTCGGGCCTATGACCGGCTCGCAGCCTCCTCAGAGCACCTCGCCCGCCGATCCAGAGGTCACCACCACGCCCGAAACACCGCCGACACCCACGGCCGCCCTCAAGCAGACGGAGCGACCGCATCCGCTGACGCCGTTCGTTCGTGGCTGGTTGGTGTTTGTCGCGATCGCTATCGGCTACGGTCGCGAGCTGATCACGAGCAGCAGCGAGAACCAGTTCGAGAACGGTGGCCTGACCTGGATCCTGCCGATCCTCGGTATCGTCGTGGTGCTCGCTGCCGTGACCGGCTTCGTCGCCTGGTACTTCACCCGCTTCGTCATCGATGACGAGGAGCTGCGTATCGAAACCGGCGCGATCTTCAAGAAGTCCACCAAAATCCCCTTCGAACGGCTCCAGTCGGTCGATATCATCCAGCCACTCGCGGCGCGGATGTTTGGGTTGGCCGAGCTGCGGCTCGACGCCGGCAACAGCACCACGAAACTGCGTTACTTACGCCGCGCGAAGGCGTCCAGGTTGCGTGACTATCTGCTCACCCGCGCGCATGGTCAGCAAGCCAGCATTCGTGATCTTGATCAAGAGTCGGCCTCGAGCGTCTTCACCGATCTAGGGGCGGCAGATCAGCCGCTCGTCCAGGTGACGCCGCAACGATTGATCATTAGCTTTCTACTGTCAACGGAGTGGCTGGTCCCGGCAGCAATCTCGATCATCATCGTGGTCGTCACTGCATCGCTGGGCGTTGTCCCCCTTGCGCTGGGCGGCTTGATTCCGTTGCTCATCGGCATGTTGTCGTTGATCTGGCGGCGGGTGATCGGCATGTTCAACTTCACGCTGGCTGAATCGCCGCGTGGCCTGCGGATCACCCGAGGTCTGACCAACCTGACCAGCCAATCTGTGCCGATCAACCGAGTCCAAGGGGTCAAGACCAGCCAGCCACTGCTTTGGCGGATGCTCGGCTGGTATCGCATAGACATCGACATCTTGGGGTACGCCCACGGCGACAGCGAGAGCAATGAGTCGACGGCGTCGAGCGTACTGCTGCCGGTGGCAAGTCGTGAGGAAGTCGACCTGGCGCTGGGACGGGTAATGCCGGGCTTCGGTATCGACGGCATCGAGCTGCATCCCGCACCCAATCGCGCGCGCTGGCTTCGGTGGTTTGACTTCTGGACTCTCCGCTACGGCTGGAACGACCGGACCTTGATCACTGAGCAGGGCTGGTTCAGCCATGAACGTGACATCGTGCCACACGCCAAAACTCAATCCGTCAACGTTCAGCAGGGGCCGCTGCAACGCCTGCTGAGGCTGGCCGACGTCCATGTGCATACTCCGCGAGGCCCGGTGAATGCCGTCGCCCACCAGCTGGACGAACACGCTGCCCGAGAACTTGCGCTGACTCAGCTGGACCGGGCGCGGGTCGCGCGGGCCGCGGAACGTGAACGTCGCTCAGTCGCAGCGGTATCCGACGGTGATCATTCCGATGAAGCCGCTCTGCTGCGGGCGTTCGGTACCGGTCGTGATCAGCTTCTCGGCTCGGGCGGCGAGAGCGAGGTGTTCGCACTTGATCATGATCGAGTGCTGCGTCAGAATCGAAGCCGGCATGAGGCGCCGCAGCGTACGGCGGCTCAGCTGCGGGGGCTGTACGAGAGCTGGCGTGGCATTGACATCGGTATCGAGCTGCCCGCGATCATCGACGCCGGCGAGCGCGGTGGCCGCTTCTATACCGTCGATCGGCGGTTCTCCGGCCGAAACTTCTCAAGCTGGCTGCAGAACGCCGATATGGCCCAGCGGCGTCCGGCGCTGGTCAGCTTTCTTGACGCGACCGAACAGGTGCAGCGACTGCCCAGCCCGGTACCCGGCTTCGCGCGGTTGATCGGTGACGGCGCGCCCCAGCAGTTCGGCACCCTCAGTGAGCTGCTGGCCACCATGCTTCAAGGGCCGCTCGCGAGCAGCCGAGCGCAGCTGGAGCACGATGTACAGGGCATTGTCGAGGTGTGGAACCGACTGCACGGCGACCTCGCCGAGCGCTCGATCAGTCCGGCGGTCGTGCATGGTGACGTCTGTCCGCCCAACGCCTACCTCAGTCAAGGACCGCAAGGTCCGGTGGTGACTGGAATCGGAGATTTCAGTCCGCACACACTCAGCGCGGATCCGTTGCTGGATGTAGCCGGCGCGTTGATCTTCCTAGAACTTGAGCCGTACGCCGACGCCCCGGCGGACGCAGCATGGCTGGAGGCGGTCGCGGTGGAGCGGCACGGCCGCGACATCGTCCGCTGGATCGATGTCTACCGTCGCTACTACGGCTTCTATTTCTCTAACGCGTATTCCTTCGATCCGGCCTTGTACTCCTGGTGCCTACGTCAGCTGAGCCGCTGAGTTCAGTACAGAGGTCGGCCGACTGCCTTTCCGAGCTTGTCTGGTCACTACGGGTAGGGCGATAGTTGGCCCAGAGAAAGGCGGAGGATTGGCGATGAATCTGAAACCGGCCGACATGCGTACTCTCCAGTTCGGACCGTTCTGGGTGTTGAGTGCGCTGGCCGGGACCTACAACCGATTCGAGAGCTACGAACTTGCCGCCTTCTGGGACACCGTTGTCGCGGTCGCATTGCGTACGCCGCGCCCGGCACGTGAGATTCTCACCTCGATGGCGGCAGACCGTTCCGGCCTACTGCTCGACTTCGAGCTCGACGACCGACCTGTCGTCTCCGGATTGCGCCAAATTCTGGAAGTCCTGGACCGACTCGAGCCAGAGGTATCGGGCGGCTTTCGCTTGGCGCTGCTGCGGATTGGGACCGAGATCGCTCGCCATCGCGGTCCGTACGGCAGAACGATCACACCAGAACAAGAGCAACTCCTGAAGCTGTTGGCAGCCTTGCTGGAACTCGATACGGGGTCAGATATCAACGAGGTGCTCGTTTGACTCAAGTCTTAGCGATATAGCAGGACTCAGGGCATTCCCCGGAGCGGTCCGATATCGCTAGGCTCGCCAGCATGAGCGAGCAACCTGTAGCAAGCGCACCCGTGCTCGGCATCGACATTGGCGGCAGTGGCATCAAGGGAGCGCCCGTCGACCTTGCAACCGGCGAATTCGTCGATAAGCGCCTTCGCATCGTGACCCCAGAAGAGTCGACGCCCAAGAACGTGGCAACGGTCGTTGGTGAGATCGTGGAACACTTCGCCGGCACCATTGGCGACGGCCCAATCGGTGTCACCATCCCCGCTGTAGTGACCCACGGTAAAACCCGATCTGCAGCCAACATCGACAAGTCGTGGATCGATGCCGAGGCCGAAAAGATCTTCGAAGAGCACCTCGGTCGGGACATCTTGCTGGTCAACGATGCCGACGCGGCTGGGGTTGCCGAGGTCCACTATGGCGCAGCTGCCGGACATCCGGGTCTGGTGCTCATGACCACCCTCGGCACTGGTATCGGCACGGCAATCCTTTACCGCGGGGTGCTTATCCCCAACTCCGAGCTCGGACACCTTGAGGTTGATGGCCATGACGCTGAGACCCGCGCGGCCGCGAGCATCAAGGAGAAGGAGGGGCTCTCGTACAAGGAGTGGTCCAGGCGATTGCAGCGTTACTATGAGCGGCTCGAGGCGCTCTTGTGGCCGGACATGATCGTGATTGGTGGCGGTGTCAGCAAGAATTCCGACAAGTTCATCCCCAGGCTCAAGCTCAACGCCGAGATCGTGCCGGCCAAACTGCTGAACACCGCGGGCATCGTCGGCGCCGCTTGGCTCGCTGCCGACCGTCAGATCCACCCCGACGCACTCAGGTAACTCCGCAACGACCACTGATGACGCCGACTTGTCGGCGTTTGAAGAGCTACATGCGTTCCAGCGGCTCAATACCGAGCATGGCCAGCCCGGCGGCAAGCGTTCGCTTCGTGATCAAGCACAAGGCGAGCCGTGAGTCGCGCACCGCCCCGGAGGACTGGAGCACGGGGCACTGCTCGTAGAAGACTGCCAACGCACCGGATAGCTCATAGAGGTAGTTGCACAGCCGGTGAGGCTGCAGGGTCCGTCCAACCTCGTCCACAGTCTCGCCGAACCGCGTCAGCAGCAGGGCCAGCGTTTGCTCGGCCGACTCCTCGAGCACCAAGACCTTCGACTGCTCCCCATAGCCTCGGTCCGCGCCCTTACGCAGCACCTGAGTCACCCGAGCATGCGCGTACTGCAAGTACGGGCCGGTGTTGCCCGTGGTCTGCACCATCCGGTGAATGTCGAAGACGTAGTCCTTGTTCAGCCCATTGGACAGATCGGCGTATTTGATCGCCGCGAGCGCAACAGGCGGCGCCGCCTCCCGCTCGGCCGCATCGAGCAGGCTGTTCAAAGTGACGGACGTTCCCTCCCGAGTGGAGAACTTCTTCCCGTCGGGCCCGAGCACCTGTCCGAAGGCGACGTGTTCGGCGCTGACGTCGTCGGGTAGGAAACCTGCCTTGCGCGATACGGCGAATACCAGGTCGAAGTGGAATGACTGCGGCGCGCCCACCACGTAGATCAACCGGTCCGCCTGCAAGGTGCGCACCCGGTGCCTGACCGCTGCCAGATCGGTTGCGCCATAGCCGAATCCGCCGTCGCTTTTGCGGACGATCATTGGCGCGTTGAAACCCTCGACGAAGACCACCAGCGCGCCGTCGTCGACCACGGCCGTACCACTCGCGACAAGCTCCTCGACGACCGATGCAAGGTCGTCGTTGTACATGCTCTCCCCCGCCAGATCGGCATCGGTAAGCAGCACCCCCAGCCGGGCGTACGCGGCATCGAACCCGGCAAAGGAAATGTCGATCAACTGCTGCCAGATCGCCAGCGTCTTGGGATCACCTGTCTGCAACAACACGACTCGTCGCCGCGCCCGCTCGGCGAAGTTTGGATCAGCCTTGAAATGCGTGTTGGCCCGTAGGTACAGCGCCTCCGCACTGCTGAGGTCGAGCACAGCGGGATCGAGCCGCTCATCGAGGATCTGTTCGACCAGCATCCCGAACTGGGTACCCCAGTCGCCGACATGGTTCTGCGCGATGACGTCGTGTCCAAGGCCGATGAGCACTCGGCGCAGACAGTCGCCGATGATGGTCGAGCGGAGATGCCCGACATGCATCTGCTTGGCGACATTCGGAGCGGAGTAGTCGATCACCACCACCTGAGTGTCGGACGTCTGCGGCACACCAACGTAGGGGTCGGCGAGCTGATCGGTCACAGCCTGGGCCAGCACGTCGGTCCGGAGCCGGAAGTTGATGAAGCCGGGTCCGGCGATCTCTGGAGGCTCGCAAAGATCGGCAACCTCGAGCTTGGCAATTACGTGCGCGGCAATCTCACGCGGTGGCTTGCCTTCCGTGTTAGCCAGGCGCAACGCCACGTTCGACTGGTAGTGGCCGAACTGTGGTCTGGTGGCAGGCCGAAGCTCTGGGTCGATGCCGGTGACGGCCTCGACCCGGCTACTCAGCAATGCAGCAAGGGAAGACACAGACGGAGATTATTTCACTGTGCACGGCTTACCCGCTCGACACCCTGCAGCGTTGTTTAAGGCGGCTCTTGCCAGCGATAGATCTGCCCATCGCGCAGCTCTACTGCGATCGGCGCGGCTGGAGGCGGTCCAGCCTGTAACAGCTCCATGATTTTGGTACGCCCGCGAAACCGAGTGCCATCGGCCGTTGTCCAGTGCAGATACGGATGGAGCTGCATGCGCAACCCATCCCAATCGCGTTCCAGCATCGCCTCGTGAGCTGCGCGCGTTACCTCGTCCACGACGGGCGAATCCTGATCGGTCATGAGCTGGGCTGGCAGCGTGGGCACCAGTAGCTGCGCCGTTCTTGGCCTGGCGGACCGAACTCTTCGGTACGGATCGGCGTGCCACACCTGCGACACGGCTGCCCCACCCGCTCGAAGACATAGGCACGACCACCACGCCGTAGATCGCCGGTGGTGGACTGCTCGGCCCGTGATCGATTGGCCAGCAATAGCTGCCGGCCACGCTCGACGATGCGCCGCAGATTGGCGACGCTACTGACCGGCGTACGCGGATGGACGCCTTGCAGGAAGAGCAGCTCAGCGCGATAGAAGGTGCCGATACCAGCCAGATTGCGCTGATCCAGAAGTGCTTCACCAATCGTGCAGTCGGGCTGAGCAGTGATCCGCCTGACAGCCTCATCGATGTCCCAATCGGGGCCGAGGAGGTCTGGGCCAAGATGTCCGACAACGGTGTCCTCGTCAGCGGTCGGCACCAGCTCCACGATGGGGAGCCGGTAGCCGACTATGTCATGATCACCAGTTGCGAGCACGGCACGAATCTGAAAATCGGGACCTCCGCTCCACCGGCGGCCGCGTGGGTAGATCTTCCACACACCGTCCATCTTGAAATGGGTATGCAGGGTCACCTCGTTGCTGAGGCGGAAGAGCTGATGCTTGCCGCGTGAGATCACTTGGCGTACCCCGATGCCAGTCAGGTCGGTTGCCGCCAATGAGGGCACCCGGAACTCAGATCTCGTCAGCATGCGACCAGCCAATACCTCATTGAGCCGCCGGCACGCCCGCCAGACGGTGTCACCTTCGGGCACCGCTTCATTCTGCCGTGCTGTTTGGAGCTAGCGCTCTCATCATGACGGTCACCCAGGTCCGGAATGGGCGCCAAGTTTCGGCAAGAGCGAACAGCTCAGCGTCACTCAGCTCATGATCAACGCCGTATGCGTGCTGGATCGCCTCCCTCGATCGAGGCTCACCCAGCGAAGGCGCGTCGGCATGCCCACAGGACCGAATCACGATCAACGAGCTGTAAAATGGACCGATACCAGGCAGTTGTTGCAGCTCAACTTGGGCGTCTTCTGGCGGCATCGATCTCAGCCGCTCAGCGTCCAACTCACCGCGCTGGGCGGCCTCGGCAATGGCATGCAGCCGCGGGAGCCGGTCTGCAGGCAGTCCTGGCAGCGGGCCCATCGCTAGCAGTGCACTGGGTGTTGGGACACAAAGGGTGCGAATGCCCGACAGCTCGAAGTCGGCGCCGTACATCTCCGACATGCGCGCCCGCAGCGTAATTCCCTGACCACGAGCTCGACGAGCGCTGATGATTGACCAAAGAGCCGCTTCGTATGGTGAGTAGAACAAGGCTGGCCGGAACCCAGGTGCCCTGCCGTGCACCCGGGCGAGCACCGGATCGGCCAGGCACATCTGGTGGAACGCTTCGCCGTCGTGGTCAAGCGAGATCACTCGGGCAACTTGCTTGCGCAGCGCCTCAGTCTCGGGGTCGTTCAGTGGATCGCCGGCGGCGTGCACCCGCACTTCGACAAGATCACCGATCTGCGTGGCCTCAACACCGACCTGGCGTTCGTAGTCACCGTCAAGGCAAAATGCCATCCGCATCACGCCGTCAAAACTGCGCTCATCGCGATGGCCGAACCCCATCATCGCGACCTGTTGCAGATCGAACGGCCCGCTGATGTCCAGCTGTGTCGTGGTGAGCTGTGTCGTGGTGGTCACAGAATCAGTCTGTGACGGCACACTGACACTTTCTTCGTCAGGAATGTCGGGACTTCGGCCGTTACTCTGAGGATGTGCCAGCGCAGCGGGTCTGGAGAAAGTGGTGGCCCGCACCGTTTGCCTGGTTGATGGGCCTGGGTATCGCGGGGCTTGCCGCCATTGTGGGATCCGTAGCATTCGTACGCTCGAAAGCCGCCGGCCACACCTATGCAGAGTCCGATCTGCCGCAAGCACCCGTGGCTCTGGTACTTGGAGCTCAAGTCAAACCTGACGGCACACCGTCGGCATTCCTGGCCGCTCGTCTCGATCTCGCCAAGCGGCTCTACGACGCGGGTCGCGTTGAGATGATCATGGTTTCGGGTGATCACCGGGCACCGGAATACGACGAGCCGGTCGCCATGCGGGACTACTTGATCAGGGCTGGCGTACCCGGGATCAAGCTGATCCTCGACCCTGGCGGCTTCGACACCTACGAGTCATGCGTACGGGCCAAGCAGATCTTCAATGTCGCCGAGTTGGTCATCGTCACCCAGAGCTACCACCTCGCCCGCGCAGTTGCGACCGGCCGCGCTCTCGGAATCGACGCGATTGGCGTTGGTGACGATTCCGCCCGCCAGTACCTGATCTCGTGGTGGCGCGGCGCGATTCGCGATCAGCTTGCTTGCACCAAGACCGTGGTTGATCTCCTCACTCGGCGACATCCGATGCCGCTGGTGACTCAGCCCTCCATCCAAGACCCCCGCGACAGCGCTTTCCACTTCTGACGATTGTTAACAGCAGCTTAAGCGGCTTCGTTTTTTGGATAAAGAGCCTTTGATTTGCCAATAATCATTCATAGCAAAACAAAGTTTTCTGCATAGCAAAACAAGCTTTATTACATGGCAAAACGACGCCGTTGCGTTACCAATAAACGCTGGCGCTGAAGAAAATCGCGAGAGCACAAATCGTAATCAATTTGTTTGGTTCACCTCTTCGAATCTATGAAACCCTTATCAGAATCTCAAAATTAAGACTCCGCCTAAGCGGCGAGTATCGCTGTCGCCATGTAAAGAGTCAGTCCGAGTTATGAGGTGAATGGGATGGCACGGTTCTTGGCAGGAGTTATGAAGTTCCGCCTGTTGATCTTGGCGGCCGCTATCGGACTGATGGCCTTTGGCATCGTGCAGTTGCGCGACGCGCGTCTGGACGTGTTGCCGGAGTTCAGCCCGCCGTACGCCGAGGTTCAGACTGAAGCGCTCGGTCTCTCCGCAGAGGAGGTCGAGCAGCTGATCACCGTGCCCCTTGAAGCCGACCTGCTCAACGGAGTCGAAGGCATCGATGTGATTCGGTCGGAATCGCTGCCCGGCCTCTCCTCGGTCGTGATGGTGTTCCAGTCCGGCACTGACATATATCGAGCTCGGCAACTCATCGAGGAGCGCCTGGCTCAGGCTCACGCGCTGCCCAACGTGTCGAAGCCTCCGACACTGTTGCAGCCGTTGTCGTCGGCCAATCGAGTTCTGATGATCGGTATGTCGACCACCGAGTTGACGCCGATCGAGCAGTCGGTGATCGCCCGCTGGACCGTTCGCCCGCGGCTGATGGGTGTACCGGGAGTAGCCAATGTCTCCATCTGGGGTCTGCGTGATCAGCAGCTGCAGGTGCAGGTGGATCCAGCCACTCTGCGTGATCGCAAGGTGACGCTGAACCAGGTGATCAACACGGCCGGCAACGCGCAGGTCGTTTCACCGCTCACCTTCCTCGAAGCCTCAACGCCAGGAACCGGCGGATTCGTCGAGACGCCGCAGCAGCGGCTTCAGGTCAGGCATCTGCTGGAGAAGATCGCCAACCCCAGTGAACTCGCAAAGGTCCCCATCGAGGGCACATCTGGTGCTCTGAACCTCGGTGACGTCGCCGAGATCAAGGTTGATCATCAGCCGTTGATCGGAGACGCCGTCGTCAACGGCAAGCCTGGTCTGATCTTGGTCGTGGAGAAATTCCCCGGAGTCAACACCACCCAGGTCACGCGCGACGTGCAACAAGCGCTCGAGACGCTTCGGCCGGGCCTCAGCGGGATCGAAACCGATACCTCGTGGTTCGCGCCGGCAGACTATGTCGCAGCGGCGAAGTCCAACCTTGGGCTCGCGGTGGCAATCGGCGCCGGACTCTTGTTGCTCGCGCTTGCCGCACTGCGCTTTCACTGGCGCGCCGCAATCGTCGGCGTGATCACTGTGCCGCTGTCGGTCATCACCGCGGCTCTGATCGTCAATCTGCTCGGGTACGGATTGAACGCACTCGTGATCGCTGGTCTCGCCGCCGCGGTCGCCATCGTCGTGGATGAGGCGATTACGCCCGGGAACGCCGTTGTCCAACGGCTTCGGGTAAGGCGTGCGAGCCCGGACGCTGAGCCCACCTGGGTCGGAGTCCAGCAGGCTCTTGCCACAGTCCATCGACCACTGATCTATGCGGGCATCATTGCGGTGCTCGCCATTCTGCCTGTGGCGGTGCTACAGGGGCGGCCCGGTGCGTTCTTTACGCCGATGGTCCTCGCGTACGCCATTGCGGTCATCGCCGCCTTGATCATCGGGGTCACGGTCGGCCCGGCCCTGAGCAGTCTGCTCTTCGCCCGCTGGGAGCCAAAGGAGGCCCCGGAACGAGGGCCTGTGCCGTGGCTCGGCCTGCGTTACCGGAGCGCCGTGCAACGGTTCTCTGCCAGCCTGCGCCCGGCGCTACTGGTGACAGCAGCGTGTGGTCTGGTGGCCGTTGCGATCTTGCCTTTCGTGAACACGGCGCTGACGCCTACCTTCCAAGATCGGAATGTGGTGGTCAGGCTGCAGGGTCAGCCAGACGTCTCGAGCGAGGCGATGAGTCAGCGCGCCGCCGATCTTGGTAACACCATTCGGGCCCTGCCCGGCATCACGGGTATCGGCGCAACCGTCGGACGTGCCGTCACCGGAGACCGAGTCGTCAACGTGAGCTCCAGCGACGTGTGGGTCTCCATTGCCCCCGACGCCAACTACAAGACGACTCTGGCCGCGATTGAGAACGCGGCACACCAAGTCGCAGGCGCGACGGCTGATGTCGTTCCCTATTCGACCCAGGAGATGCGCGACGTCGGGAGTTTGCATACCGGTGCCAACACCGTGACAGGTAGCGGGTTGGACGTCCTGACTGGCCTGAACACGCCACTTGCCGTACGCGTCTACGGCCAGGATCCCAAGATCCTCGCCGCCGAAGCCGCCAAGGTGCAACAGATGATGACCACGATCGACGGGGTCGTGAATCCGCGTGTCGAGGGCGCGGCGACGCAGCCAACGATCGAGATCGAGGTCGACTTGGACAAGGCTCAGCGAGTCGGTATCAGCCCAGGTGACGTACGCCGCGCCGAGGCGACCGTGCTGCAGGGGATTCAGGTCGGCAGCGTCTTCGAAGAGCAAAAGGTCTTCGACGTGATCGTCAAGGGCACACCTGCCACCCGACGCAGCGTCGCCGATGTGCAGTCGATGCTCATCGACGTACCGGGCGGCGGCCATGTACGGCTCGGCGACGTCGCCGACGTACGGGTTGTACAGACGCCACCTGTCATCCGTCGCGATGCTGTGTCCCGACGGGTGGATGTCGTCGCTGATCTTGGTGGCCGAAGCAGCAGTGCTGTGGTTGCCGATCTGGAGAAGCAGCTGGCCACGATGAGTTTCCCGATCGAGTATCACGCCGAGGTTATTGCCAAGACCACAGCAGACGAGATCGGAATCGGGCGTGCCATCGGCTTCGCTGTCGGTGCCGCGATCGCCGCCCTGCTGCTCTTCCAGGCGGCCTTCAACAGTTGGCGCCTGGCGCTTGTGGCGACGGCGGCCCTGCCGCTGTCGCTGACCGGCGGCTTGATCACCGGCCTCTTCAGCGGGCTGACGTTCGGCTTGGGCTCGTTGTTGGGATTGCTGGCGATTCTCGGCCTGGCGGCTCGATACATCACGACCATGCTGTCCAGCATCCAAGGTGAGAACCGCGCGCGCACCAGCGACGACGACGCCGATACGGTCCATGACAGGGCCCGGGAATCGTTCGGTTCCATGATCATCAGCGGCATTGCGATTGCGGCGCTGGCGCTACCGATCGTGATCTTGGGTCCTCGTCCGGGCCTAGAGATCGTGCAACCCCTTGCCGTCGTCCTGCTGGGCGGCGTGGTCAGCTCGTTGATCGTCGCCTTGTTCCTGCTGCCGTCGGCGTACTTGCACCTGATTCCGCCTCGGGCGGAGGAGGCACCGCCGGAGCACGAGGAAGAGCTGCAACCGGTCGCTGCAGCCACCGGGGCGTGATCATCATGAGCGCCAAGAGCAGACTTCACACGGCCCGACATAGTCTGCTGGGCCTGGTGGCAGCAGCGGCCGTCGGGCTCTCACTGGCTGGTTGTGCAGAGATCGAGTCGGTGTCGGCCGAGCCGTACGAGCCGGCAGCCCTGGAGTCGACCGGCGTGTCACAGCCCCCGAAAATCACTCTCACCGACGAAGCAGCGCGGCGAGTTGCGCTCCAGACAACGGTGGTCGGAGCTCGCGGCGCCGAGCTCACGGTTCATCACGGTGCTCTGGTCTATGACAAGAAGGGTCTGCCCTGGGTCTTCGCCGTTGTTGGGCCCCGGACCTACGTCCGGTCGGCGGTGACCGTCAAACAGGTGGACGGCGACGTGGCGACGTTGAGCGCTGGCCCACCGGCAGGCACCGAGGTGGTCACCGTTGGTGCGATCGAGCTCTGGGGTGCCGAACTCGGCATCGCCGGCAAGCACTGAGGAGGTTGGCAGATGCGTTCCATCGTCAGAGCGAGCCTCCGATTCCGCTGGATCGTGCTGTTCCTGGCCGCAGCCACGCTGGCTCTCGGCTTCATACAGATTCCCGAGACGAAGGTTGATGTCTTTCCGGAGTTCGCGCCGCCTCAGATCGAGATCCAAACGATCGCGCTCGGCAACTCCTCCAACGAGGTCGAGCAGTTGATCACTGTGCCTATCGAAGATCAATTGGGCGGCATTGAGGGTCTCTCAGAGCTGCGCTCCAAGTCGGTCGCCCAGCTGTCCTCGATCCGGCTGATCTTCGAACGCGGCGCAGACGAGTTGAAGGCCCGGCAACTGGTGCAGGAGCGCCTCTCGCAGATCACGCCAACCCTTCCGACGTGGGCCAGCCCCCCGTTCATGATGCCGGCGCTCTCGGCGACGAGCCGCATCATGAAGATCGGTCTGACCTCGGATACGGTCAGCCCGACCGATCTCTCGGCCATCGCGTACTGGAAGATCCGGTCACGCCTCCTCCGGGTGCCCGGCGTCGCACAGGTCGCCATCTGGGGTGAGCGTTTGCCACAACGCCACGTCCAGGTCGATCCAGCCAAGCTCGCCAAATACAACGTTTCCCTGCAGGACGTCATGGACGCCTCAGCCGATTCCGTCGAGTCGGGCCTGCTCCGCTACTCCGACGGTGCGGTTGTCGGCACCGGTGGGTTTGTCGAGGCTGGCGGTCAGCGGTTCAACATCCGTCACGTACAACCGATCGTCGAACCCGAGCAGCTCGCGCAGGTGCCCGTCGTGGAACGCGACGGCAAGGTGCTGCGGCTTGGTGACCTAGGAAACGTGCTCGTCGATCCCGGACCACTGATCGGCGATGGAGTCGTCGACGGCGGACCGGGGCTGCTGCTGGTCGTCCAGAAGTTCCGCGGCGCCAACACCGTTGACGTGACCCGCGGCGTGGAAGAGGCCATGGAGCAGATGGAGCCCGGCTTGCCCGGAATCACCGTCGATACCACGATCTTCCGGCCCGCTACCTTTATCGAGCAGTCGATCGACAACCTCCGCATAGCGATGCTGCTCGGCATCGCGCTGGTCGTGTTGATCATTGTCGCTTTCTTGTTCGAGTGGCGTACCGCCTTCATCAGCTTGATCGCCATCCCGCTTTCGCTGGTAGCGGCGGTCCTGGTGTTGGATGCCGCGGGAGCCACCATCAATGTGATGGTGCTGGCTGGGTTGGTGGTCGCCATCGGGGTGGTGGTGGATGACGCCATCATCGACGTGGAGAACGTGGTGCGACGGCTTCGCGAAGCTCGGGCCACGGGCAGTGGAGCGTCGACGTTCAATGTGGTGCTGAACGCGTCTGTCGAGGTCCGCTCGGCCATCACGTACGCCACCTTGATCAACGTCATCGCAGTGGTGCCGGTTTTGTTCCTGGAGGGGTTGTCGGGATCGTTCTTCCGGCCACTGGTGCTCTCGTACGGGCTGGCAGTACTGGTCTCGATGTTTGTCGCTCTCACGGTGACGCCGGCCTTGTGCCTGATTCTTCTGTCGCGGGGCAAGCTGGCAAGCAAGGAGTCGCCGCTGATGCGGGGTCTGAAGCGCGCGTACGTTGCCGTGCTTGCTCCGCTGATCCGCCGGCCGTTGCCGGCGATCGCGATGACGCTCGCATTATTCGTGGGCGGAGTCTTGGCGGTGCCCACATTGGGTAGTCAGCTGCTTCCGAACTTCAAGGAGCGCGACTTCTTGATGCATTGGCTGACTCAGCCTGGAACCTCGGTCGCCGAGGAGACGAGAGTCTCGGTCTCGGCGTGCAAGGACTTGCAAGAGATTGAAGGAGTCCGCAATTGCGGATCTCACATCGGCCAGGCTTACCTCGCTGATGAGGTCTATGGCGTGGACTTTGGTGAGAACTGGATCAGCGTCAGCCCAGAGGTCGACTACGACAAGACCCTGGACGAGGTGCACAAGGTCGTCGAGTACTACCCGGGCCTCTACCGCGACGTCCAGACCTACCTCCGGGAGCGCATCAAGGAGGTGCTGACCGGTGCCAGCGAGTCCATCGTGGTGCGCATCTACGGACCGGATCTCCCGACGCTGCAGAAGCAGGCCAAGGACATCGAGCAGCGCATCGGCGACATTCCGGGGATTGAAGACGCTCATGCCTCGCTGCAGACCGATCTGCCACATATCGAGGTCGAACCCGATCTTGCGAAAGCTCGAGAGTTCGGGCTGACCCCTGGGGACATCCGTCGGCAGGCATCGACCTTGATCGCCAGCGAGGAAGTCAGCGACATCTTCTCCGGCGGTAAGGCGTATGACGTGCACGTCACGGCCATCCCGTCGGCGCGCGACAGCGTCAGCGACGTGCAGAACCTGCAGCTGGACACCCCATCGGGAGGTCATGTCAGGCTGCAGGATGTTGCGGACGTTCGGATGGGCCCGACGCCTAATGCCATCTTGCGGGAGCAGCAGTCGCGCTACATCGATGTCGGCGCCAACGTAGCGGGCCGCCCGCTGAACGAGGTCGTCGACGACGTCGAAAAGCGCATGGAAGGGGTCACCTTCTCGCTCGGCTATCACGCCGAGGTCATCGGTGAATCCACTGAGCTCGACGCTGCAGAGGACACGCTGCTGATCTTCGGCATTGCCGCAGCCGTCGCCACACTGCTGCTACTTCATGTCGCGTTCGGCGGCTTCCGACCGGCGCTGCTGACCTTCGCCCTGCTGCCAATGGCGCTGGTCGGCGGTGCCATCGCTGTCTGGATGAGTGGGCGGGTGCTATCGCTCGGATCACTGGTCGGCTTCCTCGCGGTCTTTGGGATCGCTGCGCGCAACGGGATCCTGATGGTGAGCCACTTCCAGCACTTGGAGCGCGTCGAGGGCGTCAAGTTCGGCGCGGGGTTGGTGATCCAAGGTGCCAAGGAACGTCTAGCGCCGATCATGATGACCGCACTGGCGACCGGCTTGGCACTGGTTCCACTGGTCGTGGCCGGCAGCATTCCGGGGCATGAGATCGAACACCCCATGGCGATCGTGATCCTCGGCGGACTGGTCACCGCGACCTTGATCAACTTGTTCGTCCTGCCGTCGCTCTACTTGGCCTTTGGCAAGAGCAAGCGGGAGCGGGAGGCGGAGCCCGTCGAGGCTGTTGCCGCTACGGGCTGAGCCTGCCGACTTGTCAGCGTCTCAGCGGGCTATAGCCCGCTGAGAGACTGACAAGTCCGAGTCAGCGCCAAGGCCTACGGTTGGTCGGTGGACCATGTTGTGGTTGCGGGTGCCGGTATCAGCGGACTTGCCGCCTGCTTGGTGCTCAGCCACGTTGCCATGCGGGTGACCCTGGTTGAACGCCTAGAGCGGCCGGCGGAGGTTGGTGCCGCTCTAGCGTTGCAGGCCAATGGCATGATCGTCCTTGATCGCCTGGGGCTGCTAGGGACTGTGCGGGCCACAAGTGCGCGTATCGAGCGGATGGACACGCGGAACGTAAGCGGCCGTACGCTCCTCACCGCGGCCGTCCCCGACCTCGGTGACGGCCTGGACCACGCCCTCGCTGTCCGGCGTACGGATCTGCACACGATCTTGTTGAATGCCGTCGCCGGCCGACGTGGCGTGCGGACTCGATTTGGTTGCACCGTCGTCGGCGCTGATCCGACCGGAACCGTGACGATCAGATGCTCCTCGGGAGACCAGGAGACACTAAGCGCTGATCTCGTCGTCGGAGCCGACGGCGTGAGCTCGGCAGTACGCGAAACAGGTGGCTTCAACAGCCGCATATCTGCCGGTCATTGTTATGTACGCACCGTTGTGCACGCCGACGTTGCGCCATGGTTCGAGGAGTACTGGACACCGCTGGGGTCTTTCGGCCATGCGCCGCTAGGCCATGGCTTCACTTACTTCTGGGTGGCCGCTCAGGCGCCGACAGCGGCCGACGCAGTAGCTCGTCGGGACTTGCCATCACTCATCGACGTCTGGAACCGTACCCTTCCTGCTGCGGCGGGTCTCTTGACGCAGGTCGCTTCCTTCGATGACTTGCTGATCAATACGGTGCGCCGGGTGGACTGCCGGCGCTGGTTCTCCGGGCGTCTGGTCCTCATCGGCGATGCGGCTCATGCGATGGCACCCAACCTCGGGCAAGGCGCCAACAGTGCCCTCGTCGATACGGTGATCTTGGCCCAGCAACTCATCTCAGCGGTGACGGCGGAGGAGGCAGTCCAGCGTTACGACCGCATCCGGCGTTCCGCCGTTCGCCGGGTGCAGAACGTGGCCGGTGTGCTGCAGTCCCTGTGCGGACTGGACTCACCCCCAGCTCAGCACCTCCGAGACGCAGTACTGGCTGTCAGCACGCTGGTTCCGCAGCTGGGCCAGACCGCCATCCGACGATCGCTCCTTCCCGACGTACGCGCGGTCCGATCGGCCAGCGTCTTCGACCAGCCCAACTGATGAATCCCGGACCCAGCTACTTTCGCTGCGCGCGGTAGTAGGTGATCAAGGACTGGGTCGAGGAGTCTTGTTTGGCCAGGGCCTCGTCGTCGCCCGAGACGGCTGGGGCGATTTGCAGCGCGAGCTGCTTGCCCAGCTCGACGCCCCATTGGTCGAAACTGTCGATCCCCCACACCACACCCTCGGTGAAGGTGATGTGCTCATAAAGTGCGATCAGCTCTCCCACGACCCGCGGACTTAGCTCGGGGGCCATGATCGATGTGGTTGGGCGGTTTCCGGGAAAGACCCGCGCCGAAACGATCGCCTCCTGGGTGCCCTCGGCACGTACCTGTTCGGCCGTCTTGCCGAACGCCAATGCCGCCGTCTGAGCGAAGAAGTTGGCCAGGAACAACCCGTGTACGTCGTTGTCACCGTCGACCAGCGGATTGGCCGGATTGGCCACCGCAATGAAGTCGGCCGGAATCACCCGGGTGCCCTGATGGATCAGCTGGTAGAACGCGTGCTGGCCATTGGTGCCCGGCTCGCCCCAGAACACCTCGCCGGTGTCTGTCGTGACCGGTGAGCCGTCGTAACGGACGCCCTTGCCGTTGGACTCCATCGTGAGCTGCTGCAGGTACGCCGGGAATCGGTGCAGGTATTGCGCGTACGGCAACACCACGTGACTGGCTGCCTTGAAGAAGTTCACGTACCAGACATTCAGCAACCCCATCAGCACGGGCACGTTGTTGGAGAACTCCGTCTCGGCGAAGTGTCGGTCGATCGCGTGGAAACCCGCAAGGAAGTCGGCGAAATTTTCGGGACCGATAGTGACGGCCACCGAGGTACCGATCGCTGAGTCGACGGAGTATCGGCCGCCGACCCAGTCCCAGAAGCCGAACGCGTTGTCCGGGTCAATGCCAAACGCGGCCACCTTGTCGAGCGCAGTGGACACTGCAACGAAGTGTTTGGCGACTGCTGCGTTAGCGGCCTCGTCGCCTTCCTCGATGGCTCCGGAAGCCCGCAGCCCATCAAGCAGCCAACTGCGGGCCAGCCGCGCATTGGTCAGCGTTTCCAGGGTGGTAAAAGTCTTGGAGGCAACGATGAAGAGCGTGGTCTCCGGATCAAGATCTTTTGTCGTCTCCGCGACGTCGGTCGGATCGATGTTGGAGATGAAGCGCGCCTTGAGACCGGGTTTCACGTACGGCTGCAACGCTTCGTAGACCATCACCGGACCAAGGTCAGATCCACCGATTCCAATGTTCACAACGGTCGCGATCGGCTTGCCGGTGACGCCCACCCACTCCCCACTGCGTACCTTGTCGGCGAACGCGTACACCTTGGCGAGCACCTGGTGCACCTCGGGAATGACATCGATCCCGTCGACGACCAGGCTTTCCCCCTCGGGCGCCCGCAGCGCAGTGTGCAGCACCGCCCGATCCTCGGTGACATTGATGTGTTCGCCGGCCAGCATCGCGTCTCGGCGAGTCGCCAGACCGACCTGGTCAGCAAGATCAACAAGTGCACTCAGGATTTCGGAGTTGATCAAGTTCTTGGACAGGTCGATATTGAGATCGCCCGCTTGGAAGGTGAATGATTTTGCTCTCGAGGGATCCGCCGCGAACCAGCCCCGCAGATCTGGCTGCAGAGATTCGTACAGGGCCGTGAGCCTTGCCCAGGCCGGGGTTGTCGTCGGATCAACTGGCTCGCTCATCGGGTTCCCCTCGTCGTTTGGGCTGGTAACACGTCACATTACTGAGCCGGACTCCTTCACCTCAATGACCTCCTCGGGTGGTGCGCCGAGATGAGTAGAGCACTTCAAGCCGGGCCAACGCCGACGGTGGCTGCTTCGGTAGCGTGCGGACCATGGACGCCCGGCTGGCCAGGTCACAAGAAGAGCCTGACCCCCCGTACGCGGCGGGGGAATCGGCATTCCGCATTGACTTGGAGCGGATTCGGTTCGCCACCGCCCTCTCCAGGCTGGCCGACGTGACGCAGGTGGTCACCTCCATGGCGACCAGTGGAGTCGTGCACAACCGGCTGACCCACACGATCAAGGTGACAGCGGTAGCTCGAGCGATCGCGGTACGGCTGCTCCGCACCGAGAACCATGACTTGCTTCATGATCTCGGTGGTCTTGATCATGTGGTGGTACAGGCAGCCGCCACTGCTCATGATCTTGGTCATCCACCGTTCGGGCACCTCGGTGAGCGGGTCCTTGATCGATTAGCGCGGGAGCGCTTCGGGCTGGCGGATGGCTTCGAGGGAAACGCGCAAACCTTCCGGGTCCTCACCGAACTGGAGGTGCTGGGACCAGGCGACCAGGGCCTCAATCTCACCGCGGCAACTCGCGCTGCCGTGCTGAAGTATCCGTGGGCGTGCTTCGCCTATCCCGATCCGCATCCGACAGCCTGGCCGGTACCGCCGCGCGGCGCCGGGCATTCGCACGGCACCGGAGCAGCGAAATTCTCCGCCTACACCATTGACCTGCCACAGATGATCGACGCCCTCGCGGCATTCCCCCAGCTGCCTCCCGGCCGGCAAACCGTGGAGTGCTCGGTCATGGATATCGCCGACGACATTGCCTATTCCCTGCACGATGTTGACGACTTTCATCGATCCGGAGTGCTGCAGTTCTCGCCCGTCTCTGGGGAATTTCGATGCTGGGAGAACGGCCGCGCCGAATTTGCTGATCTTGATGAGGCGAGCCTTGTCGGCGCCCGGCGACAACCCGGAGCCGGCCTCGAGTGGCTACGGCGCCACCTCCAGAGCCGAGACGGCTGGATCTTCGACGAAGATATCTTCGCGACGGCGATTCGCACCGTCGGTGATGAGTTTGTCGACGGCGTGCTCGCCACTCCGTACGACGGGTCAATGGCAGCCGACCGCGCCATCTCAGCCTTCACCTCACGGTGGATCGACCACTTGATCAGCTCGGTCGGTACCGATCCGCAGCCGGCGGTCCGCTCCGGCTATGTCGCCATGGACTCACAGGCCTGGCATGAGGTGTCGGTGCTGAAGTTCGTCAACCAGTACTTCATCTTGGACCGCCCCGATCTGGCCATGCTCCAGCGGGGTCAGGAGCAAACCGTCGAGCATCTCGTCTTGGCATTTGACGGTTGGCTCTCCGACCCCGTCGATGCGGGCCGCGCGCCGCGGCGGCTCCTCGACCTGGTGAACACGGCGACCCACGCGTACCACAGTGTGGCGCGAGAGCATCCGGAGTGGCTCGGTGGCAGCCTCTCCGACGCCGAGCTCGCACGGATGGGAAGGGGTAGAGGCATCATCGACTTCGTCAGCGGCCTCACAGACGCTCAGACGATCGCCCTGGGTGCCCGCCTCAGCGGAGCGACTGGGCTGCTGTGGAGCAGCAGCATCTGAGGATCGCGACATCGCGAGTATCCCGACATACCTGCCAGCCGCCATGGTGAATTTGGCGCTGGCCGCGATGCGCGGTGATCCCCACGCAGCAATGCTCGGCAGGAATGAGCACACAGCGGCGATGAAGGGATCTGTCATGGCAGACGAAACCAGCACGGTCGATCGGAACCTGCGCGAGAGCGTCATTCAAGATCATCTGACCCTCATGCAGCACTACTTCGATCTGCTCTACACCAAGAATCTTGACTCGGTGCTCGAGCTCGTCGACGACGACATCGAGTGGCTGATCGTCCCAACAGGCGATGTCATCCGGGGAAAGGCCGCGTTCGCCGAACTCGCCACGAACCATTGGGGCGCCTCGCCTGACCGAACCAAGAGACTGCTGAACCTCTTCGCTGCTGAGGACTATGCCTGCATGGAGTACATCAGCGGGGGCACACTCACCGGCGAAGTCGACTTCGGCTCCCTCACGATCCTGCCGTCTGGCCGGACGTACCAGATTCAATGCTGCTTTGTCTTCCACTTCGAAGATCACAAGATCGACCGCGTCCACGAGTACTTCGACATGGACACCGTGAAACGGATCACCGGCTACGCAGCCGCTGCTGAATGAAGGTCGTAAATCCGCGATGACCTCCACAGCAACGAGCGAACCCATCAGCCGTCGCGGCCGCAGGCTGCACCCGGCGCCGGCGATCGCCGGGATTACGTATCTCGCCGTATGGGTTGTGGGCCTAGCCATATGGCCGTCCAATCTCGATGTCGCTTCCTCCGACAGCCAGGTGATCGCCGCCTACGCGGGCCACCGCGGCCAGGCAATGATCCAGTCCCTGCTGGTCCATGGCGTGGCCGCGGTCGCCCTGGCCGTAGTGGTCCTGACATTGGGTAGAACTGCACGCCACCGCGGCGCAGATCTGCTGAGCAACGCCACGGTTGTGGCCGGTATCAGCGCGGCCGTTGTGTCGCTCGTCCAGTGCGGCCTTGGCCTGGTTCTTGCCGGATGGGCGGTTCCAGAGGGTGAGGCCCGCGGCGCCGGGCTGCTGTTCGCAGCGATCAATCGGCTGGACGGAGTCAAGATGCTCGCGCTGGCAGCCATGGCGGTGTCCGCAGCGGTGCTGGTACGCCGAACGGGGGTGTTGCATCGTTGGCTTGGCTACCTCGGCGTCATTCTGGCGGCTGCACTGGTGATTTCCGGTATCGGCTATCTGCTGCTGATCAACACCCTGGCCCTGGCCGCGTACGTATCGGGAGTGCTGCTGTTGGTTTGGGTCGCGGCAGTAGGCATCTCGCTCTCCTGGCGAACCCAGCCCGGCTTCGACCAGCACCAGACATAGGTTCGCGAACGCGCCAGCGTCAGGCTCGGGTCACAAGCGCAGCAACCGCTCTGCGTTGCCGTGCGCGATTCGTTCCTTGTCGGAGGGGCTCACCGGAAGTTGATCGAGAAAGGCGCGCGCCTCGGTCATCGAGCTGTAGGGATAGTCGGTGGAGAACATGATCCGATCTGCACCGACTTCGAGGAACAAATCGAGGAATGCAGACGTCCAGTTGAAGCCGCTGACGGTGTAATGCACGTTTGCCTGAGGTACGCCGCAAACGGGCGTTCCAGCCCTGTCAGCTCCGGCGGCAGGGCTCGTTCGAGTCTCGGCAGCATGAAGGGCAGCGTCTCGCCCAAGTGGCCAACGACGAGCTGCAGGCCGGGATAGCGATCAAAGACCCCGCTGAGGATGAGCCGGATAACGTGGACGGCGGTGTCGATGTGCCAGCCCCACCCGGCAGTGGCAAGTGCGCCCATGACTCCGGCCGAGTAGTTGCCCGCGTACCAGGTGGTGATCACCGACTGAGGTGGCGGAGTCGGATGGAGGTAAAGCGGTACCTGCAAAGCCTCAGCACACGCCAGGATTGGCCAGAAGAACTTGTCATCCAAGTACCGACCACGGGAGTGCCCGTTGATCAAGGCTCCTTTGAATCCGAGAGCGGTGATCGCGCGCCGTAGCTCGTCGGCGGCAGCGTCCGGGTCAGCGGTTGGTAGGGCGGCGAACCCGGCTAGGCGGTCCGGATGGCGGCGGACCGCTTCAGCAAGCGTGTCGTTCGTGCGCCCCGCGAGTGGCACTGCATCGTCTGCGCCGAGTTGCTCGAGGCCTGGAGCAGTCAGCGACAAGACCTGAACGTCGATACGGGCGGCATCCATGTTCTCGATCCTGCCGTCACCGATGTCGCACAGTTGATCAATGAGCCGGGCAAGGCCAGCTGCCACGGCCGGGTGCGCGTTCGCGGCTTCGGCTTGTTGTGTGATCTGG
This sequence comes from Propionibacteriaceae bacterium, assembly GCA_036380335.1. Classification (GTDB taxonomy): domain Bacteria; phylum Actinomycetota; class Actinomycetes; order Propionibacteriales; family Propionibacteriaceae; genus Microlunatus. The sequence continues at coordinate 24,787 of DASVEX010000137.1, forward strand.
CGCCCTGGACCACTCATGAACTCGGGCGTGGCGTAGTGCTCCTCCAGCGTGATCGTGCGCATCTCCATCCCTCCAAGCATCGGCCCCTCGAGATCGACACCGGAACATCTGGTGGTTGATAGCCGCGGATCATTCCCGGTTCATGGGGGAGGCCTTCAAGCCGACGGCGGTGCGGTCGACCGCAGTTCTTTGCTACGGTCGCGCACTCGCACCTTGGCCGGCATCGCTGCTAGCCCCCATTCGCACTTCCAGGCAGCATGAAGCAGAAAATCTGATGGCCACTGGGTTCTCGGCTAGCTGGGAGGCAGGCCGAGTCGCCGCGCATACGGAGGACCGTTCCTTGGGCTGATGCCTGGGTTCCACTCAAGGATCCGCGATGCTTGAGTTGTGGAGGTGATCGCGGAGGTCCTGCGTCGGGTGACGGCCGTCCAGCCGCCGCCTGCCCCAGTCGTTGTGGCGCTCGCCGCTGCTATCGCGGCCGCGCTCGTCCTACCGCGGGCAGTCTGGCCCTACACACGCATGTTGGTGACCATCACCCACGAAGGTGCCCATGGGGTGGCGGCGTTCGTGACAGGGCGTCGACTCCAAGGCATCCGGCTGCACTCCGACACTTCGGGGCTGACCGT
>DASVEX010000138.1:0-8956 GCA_036380335.1 Propionibacteriaceae bacterium
GTCTCGAGGTCGGCATGGTTCTCAACAGCGCGGGTGAATGGCGTCCCGTTCCAGGCTTCCAACTCGACACCGGGCTGGAAGTCCGGGTCGTCCACGGCATCGGTGTTGATCTTGCTTACGAGATACCTCGGCCTGGATTCCGGGCCGTATTGCTCAACAAGGAATGGCAGCATGGCAACCCGATCGCGCAATGTGGACGGCCCGATGTAGCGGGTGTGCGCGTCGCGGAGTCCGGTGACGATCGCGCTTACCGCCCGATTGAACTCCGTGTCGGACAGGTCGGCGGCCCGCCGCCGAAGCAGCGTCAAAGCTTGCACAGGATCACTCGCGTACGCCGCCCGTTTCGCCGGAAGGTGGGCGTATGCACCCGCGATCGATGTGATCAAGGCATCCAGGATCTGGAGGCGTTCGCCGCCATCGAGCTCGACTGGTCCGCCGGTGCCGGATTCGGCGAGGGCTTGGGACATCAAGACACCGCGTCGCGCCCGCTGCACTGCCTCCCGAGACCGTACCGCAGTATTCATGATCATCCCTTTGCTACCGCCGGTAGAACGTGGCCAGGCCATCAAGTACGCCGGAGTGGAAGCCACGCCCGATCACTGAGTCAAGCCACTCGTCGTCATGGGTCAAGGACTGCAGCGGCGGAATGACCAGCTCGTTGAGATCCTTGGGCAAACCGCCGATCGGTGCCAGGCCAGTCGGCATATCCAGCGCGAGGCGTAACGGGGCATCACGATCGTCAAGCCGGCCCGCCCACCGCGCGTACATCGCAGTGGCGGCCTCCACCTCGCGCTTCGGGTGAGCGCGCACCTCCTCCATCCGGTCGATCACCTCTGACCATTCCCAGGCTTTGCTGGAATCGCTCGGCTGGCTCAGCGAGAGCCGCATCGTACGACCGGCCACGGTGAGCGTGGTGACAGTGCTTGCCGCCGACATGAGATCGGGAGTGCCGTAGCGGCGTTGCCCGCTAATGACGACAAGATCGACATCTTCTTCAGTTGCTTGGACGATTGTGGAGAAGGGACTGGCGCCGCGCTTGGCGTTGATCACCACAAGATCGGCTTGTGCACCAGGTTGCAGGCGGCCGATCTGTCGGTTCCAGGCGCGGGCAAGGATGTCGCCGGGTAAGCAGGTGGCCATCATCACCAAGTCCTGATCACTCAGGATCCAGCCCAGATGATCTGCCGTGAGCCGTGCCGACTTCAGTTCGCCGAGCACGTTCTTAGTACCCGACGGTGCCCAATCGGATCCGAGGCAGACGTTGATCTGATGGGTCCGCGCGGCGGGCACGTCAGTGGTCTGACCATAGAGCCACAGGTTGGAGAACGGTGACCAGGCGATGGCGCCTGGTGTCTGCCAGTGTGCGAAAACCGCCGGATCGACGGCATTGGCGTGCACCGCAATGAACCGCGGCTGGAGGCAACCGGCCGCCTCGGCGTCTGTGAATTCGCGCGCCACGATGGTGCCACGCTGGCCCTCTGAGCAGTGGTAGATGAAAGCAGAGCCGGCTCGCATCTTGTTGGCACGCTCGGCCAGCGCGGCCGGCTTTGCGGTGAGTACCGACGCGTAAATCAGATTGGTGTCGTGCGAACCGAAGGTCTCGTCCTCGATATTGCGGACCAGCCATCCATCGCGTGGTCGATTCTTGGGTGGGGATCCCTGGATCGATGTCGTGCCGCCGACGATCGCCTTGGCCTCGACGTAGGCCAGCAGCTCCTGCGGGCACGCAGTGATCAGCGCATACGCGGGCCATGTGGTGCTCGCCGCGTAGCTGGCGGCCCTTGTCCAGGAGTTGTGATGCAGAAATGGCGTTGTCTGCGCCGGCTCGGTCCACAGCGGCAGCGTGTTGTAGGCGAGATGGTTATGCAGGTCGATCAGTCCGGGCAGCACGAGTGAACTGCCGACATCGATGACTTGGGCACCTGCGGAGCCCGGCGGACCCGCCTTTGAGCCCTTGGTGACCGCGATGATCGTGCCGTCGTCGCCGATCCAGACGCGTCCGGTGAACACCGCTGCCTCGTTCGAGGCAACCTCGGGATCGGACGCCAGCGGCACAATGCGACCGCGAATGGCCCACATGGCTCATACGCCAAAATGAGCGGCGAGTACCGAGCGATAGCGTTCCATGATCTCGGTGGCCGCGCGCTGATCAGCTGCCGTCGGCTCATGCTGACTGAGCACCGGCACCGGCCAGTCGGGAAGCGCGCCGGTCAACGCCCACGCTGCCTGTCGCGCGGCGCCAACCGCAACACTCTCGAAGGTGTCGGTGACAACAATGGGCACGCCGAAGACTGCCGTGGCAATCTGGCGTACGGCCTCAGACTGAGATGCGCCCCCGGTCAGAGTGATCGAGGAGATCTCGCCGGTCTGCTCGCGCAGCACCTCGACACCGTATGCAAGGCTCCACAGCACCCCTTCGACGGTGGCGCGCGCGATATTGGCAGGCGTCATATTCGATAGCGTGAGCCCGAGCAGCTGGCCACGTGCGTCTGGCAGAGGCGGTGTCCGTTCACCTTCGAGATACGGGATGAACGTGACGCCCTGGCTGCCGGGCTCGGCGCTCAAGGCGAGCTCGCTGAGCTCGTCAAGCGTGACGCCGAGGATATGTGCGGTCGCCACGAGATTCCGAGCGCCGTTGAGCGTGCACACCAAGGGGAGGAATTCGCCTGTTGCATCGGCAAAGCCGGCCACGGTCCCGGTTGGCTCGTGGGTCTGCTGACTGGTCTTCGTAAAGGCCGTTCCGCTCGTCCCCACTGAGACGACGGCTGCTCCGCTGGTCACGCCGAGGCCCAGGCCGCCCGCCATGTTGTCACCGGTGCCGGGTGCAACGGCGATACCGCTTGGTGTGTAGCCGATCACCTCACTCGGAGCGGCAACTCGAGGCAACTCCAGATCATGACCAAGGGCAAGCTGAACAAGATCATTTCTATAGCGGTCGGCGGTCGCGTCGTAATAGCAGGTGCCAGAGGCGTCTCCCCGGTCGGTGGTCGGAGCAAAGCCTCGACCTCCGATCTGCCAGCTCAACCAGTCATGAGGCAGGACCACCATGGTCGTTCGTGCGGCATTCTCCGGCTCTGCCCGAGCCAGCCATCTGATCTTCGAGACGGTCATGGAGGCGACGGGAACCGAGCCGACGGCATCGGCCCAGACGGCGGGGCCACCGAGCTCGGCGATCAAGTCTCGTGCGTCCTGGGCCGACCTGTTGTCGTTCCATAGCAAGGCATCGCGGACCAGATCTCCGCCTTCGTCAAGAGTGACCATGCCGTGTTGCTGGCCGCCAACCGCCAGGGCAGCAACTCCGTCAAGAAGTGCGGGATCGGCTGTGGCTTCTTGATATGCAGCTAGCCAGGCGGATGCTGACACCTCAGTAGCGTCTGGGTGCGAGGCACGAGCGCTGCGAACGACATTTCCCTTTTCAAGATCACAGACCACGATCTTGACGGACTGGGTTGAGGAATCGACTCCTGCAACGAGTGTCATGACGTCCCTCCGATGATGATGGTGATGCCGCGTTCGAGGAATGGCTGCAATGCGGCCTGACTGGGGGAGCCGGCGACGGCAACAGTATCGACTTGATCAAGAGAGGCGAACTGGACGAAGGCAGCGACGCCGAGAGTGCGGCGCCCTGCCAGCGCAATAACCCGATCTCCGGACGCAACCTCTGCCTGAGACACTGCGGCAGCCGCCGGAGTTGCCTCGGTGAGCCCGCGGTCGACGCTGATGCCTGCCGGACACACCACGCTGACGTCGACGTGCAATCGCTCCATCTCATTGACCGCCCAATCGCCTTCCTGAGCCCTGGTGACCGGCGAAACTGTGCCGCCGATGTTGTAGACCTCGAGGCGACTGGCTCGAGACAGCACGATTGCGGCATCCAATGAGTTGGTGGCAATTGTCAGCCCGTGGGCGTTGGGCTGAGAGCCCACCATGACATGTGCCAGCGCGAGTGAGAGGCTTCCTGTGCCAAGCAGGATCGTGCCTCGCCTTGGTAGTTCATCCCAGACCCGAGCGGCTAGCACAAGATCATCCTCGGCCGCGGCGGGCTGGTTGTTGAGCAGGATGAGCGGACCAGCAGCGAGCCGAACTGCGCCGCCGTGTACCCGCTGCAACTTTCCTGCGGTCTCCATTGCGCGAAGGTCGCGCCGGATAGTCTCTTGCGCGACGCCCAGTCGATTCGCGATGTCGACGACGTCGACGCGTCCGTCGGCGGCCAGCAGGTCGGAAATCGCTTGATAGCGAGCAGCGGCCTGCGCGTGCTGGACGGTCACGGTTTCCTCAACAGCAGCGCACTGGCGGCGAACATCTCCACTGCTCACCTCGTCGGCGTTGACCGAATGTCTGCAAAAAGATCTTTGAATCTCTTCCTATGCGGCAGGCTAGCGCAGCTATGGGAGGAGATCTAGCGTCCGACGTCCCGGGACCCGCAGGTTCCATGCCCGTTTGCACAACAACAGTGCCGACGCGATGTTTCGGTCACCCGTGTGAAAATGGTGCCCGGGAAGGCAGCTATGACGATGTATCCGCCCGAGCGACAGCGGGCGATCACCGATCTGTTGATCCAGCACGATGGCCGGCGTGCCAGTGTGCTGCAAATCAGTGAGCAGCTGAGAGTCACCACCGAGACAGTGCGCCGTGATCTTGACGTGCTCGAGCGGCGCGGCGTACTCCGCAGAATCCGAGGCGGCGCCGAGTTGTTGGACTCCACGCCGTTTGAGCAGGCCTTGGCGGCGCGGCACGCGGAGCAGTTCGAGGACAAGCTCGTGATCGCGCGCAGGGTTGTTGACGAGCTTCCCGAGGACGGTGTAGTGGTGCTGGACTCTGGTTCTCTGACATTGGTCTGCGCTCAGGCGATGCCCAAGGACAGGGCGCTTGCCGTCGTGACGAACAACCTGCCAGCCGCTCAATATCTCGCCGATTGCGACAACCTGCGCATCTTCACCCTTCCCGGAACGATCAGAGGCCTGACGTCCGCGGCGGTCGACGCATGGACCGGCCGGCGGCTGAGTACGTTGACTGTTGATCTTGCAATTATTGGCGTCAATGGCATGACGCCGACACATGGCCTGACAACAACCAACCCGGAGGAGGCGGCGACCAAGCGAGCCATGCTGCTTTCCGCGCGGCGGCGAATCGTACCGGTGATCTCAGGGAGAATCGGACGAAACTCATTCTGTTCGTTTGCGGCGATCAATGAAGTCGATCTAGTGATCACCGATGCGGCCGCGAACCCCGAGATCGTCGCTGAGCTCGCTGCAGCAGGTCCTGAGGTCGTGATCGCGACATAGCTCCACGTGGCTCAGCCGCAAATCAATGGAGCCTGGCCGCGAGCCCGTAGGCAATACTGCTGGCGAGCGTCGGGTAGGGAGGGCGACGGGTCCTGTCTGGACGACTGAGTGAGCACGACCCGTGGAAACCGATCGCGATCCGCGCATCTGTCGTCGTGCGAGCGCGGGAGGAAGACAGGAGCTGTGGAGCCTGACCGGGCGCGAGCCCGTAGGCGATACTGATCGCGTGGCAGAGCAAGGGCGTTCCGATCGCTCGCGACACAGAGGGTCGGATGAGCGCCGGCAGACTCCGGAACGTCCGGCAGAGCGGTCGCGGCATCGCGGTGAGTCGCAGCGCCGCGGGACAGCGGACCAACGCCGGCCACCGTCGACTGCTGCTCGCCCTGGCCTGGCCCGTCGACCGAACGAGCCGCCCATCCCGGAAGGTGTGGACACCAGGTCTTTGCATGCGTCGGTCCGCGCCGAATTACGGGGCCTTCCGAAGGATCTCGCAGAGATCGTTGCGGCCCATCTGGTGGTAGCTGGTCAGCTCGTGGATTCCGATCCTGAGCTGGCCTACGCCCACGCAGAGGCGGCGCGGCGCCGAGCTGCTCGGCTGCCCATCGTCCGCGAGGCGGCCGCGGAGACCGCGTACGCGGCTGGTCGTTATGACGTTGCGCTGAGTGAGTTTCGTGCGCTGCGGCGCATGACGGGAACGCAGGACTATCTGCCGGTGATGGCTGATTGCGAGCGCGCGCTCGGTCGTCCGCACAATGCTGTGAAGCTGGCACGCGAGGCGGAGCGGGTCGGTCTGGAGCCGGCGCTGCGGATCGAGATGATCATTGTCGAGGCGGGAGCGCGGCGCGACTTGGGTCAAGATCACGAGGCACTACGCCTGCTGGAACGCGCCGTTGCCGCCGTACGCCCCGAGGTCGCGCCTCCGGCCGCCGTGACTCGGCTGCGATACGCCTATGCCGATGCGTTACTGCATGCTGGCAAGGATTCCGAGGCCCGACAATGGTTTGCCGGGGCGGCCAAGCTCGACCATGATCAGCAGACCGATGCGCAACAAAGAGTCGACGAACTCGACGGGATCGTGATCGACTACGACGACGATGAGGATGATGGCCCGCAGCAGGACAGCCAGTGATGGCGAGTGTGTTGATCATTGACTCCTACGATGCGGTCTTGTTCGATCTTGACGGTGTCGTCTACCTTGGTCCGGTCGCCGTGCCGGGCGCGGCAGAAGGCATCGCAGCGCTGCACGCACGTGGTACCAAGATCGGTTTTGTCACCAACAACGCGGCCCGCCCGCCTGTCGCGGTCGCTGATCATCTGGTTGAACTCGGCATTCCCGCGACCGCCGGCGATGTTGTGACGTCCGCTCAGGCGGCCGCGCATCTCCTCATCGACCGCTTCGGGCCCGGCGCCAGAATCCTCGCGGTTGGCGGCGAGGGGGTAACTGTGGCACTCAGCGAGGTGGGCCTTGTTCCGGTGCATTCCGCCGAGGACAATCCGGTGGCCGTGATGCAGGGCTACGGTTTCGATCTGATGTGGCAGGAGCTGAACGAGGCGGCGATCGCTATCCATCACGGGGCGCATTGGGTAGCGACGAACATCGATCCGACTCGCCCGACCGATCGTGGGCTGGTTCCAGGCAACGGGGCAGCAGTCGCAGCCGTGCGGATGGCCGTAGCAGCGGAGCCGGAGGTGGCCGGCAAGCCCTATCGACCACTCCTTGACGACACCGTCAACCGACTCGGCGCTCATCACCCGCTGTTCGTCGGCGACCGGCTTGACACCGACATTGCAGGAGCGGTCAACGCCGGTCTCGACAGCATGCTGGTGCTCTCCGGCTCCCATCGCGCTGCGGAGCTGTTCGACGCCGCACCCGGAGAACGACCAACCTTCGTCGGGCAAGATCTCCGTGCGCTCTTACGGCCGGCACTGGTCGTCAGCCAGAGCGGAGGTGAATTCCACTGCGGTCAGGCGAGTGCCGCGGCCGTGGAGGGTCAGCTCGTCGTCCAGCACAACGGATCGAGTGACGTCGAGGCGATCTGGGCCGCCGCCAGTGCCACGTGGTGGGCCGCTGATCATGGTTTGGTCATCGATTCCCGCACCGCGGTTCGGCAACTTGTCAGGAATGATCACCTCGAGTGACGCTGCGGTAGCGTTCAATGCGGCGCTGTGGCGCCCACCGGCCGGCATCTCAGGGGTAGAAAGGCATCCATTGTGTCCGAGGCATTTCAGACCTACATCAACATGGTGACCGGTGTCACCAGGAGCACCCAAGCAAAGGCGTCAGCGACCGCTCGGGCGTTGTTCAAACAAGCCGGCCTGGAAGATGTGGCCGTGGAGGCAAGCGAGCGCGTCACCAAGCTGGCCGAGGAGATCATGAACGCGAGTCGGATCAACCGAGAGCTGTTGCAGCACTTCGTGACCGCGGAGGTGGACAAGGCCGCGGGGCGGCTCGGCTTCGCGCGGGCAGAAGAGGTCGAGGCACTACGTGCCGAGGTCGCTTCGTTGCGATCACAACTGGATGAGGCAGTGGCGCGTACGGCACAATCTGCGCCAGCAAGGAAGGCAGCGGCAAAGAAGTCGCCCAGCCGGAAAGCAAGCCCGACTACGACGCCCACCAAAAAGGCGACCGCTGCGAAGTCCGCCAGCGGGAAACCGGTGCGCAAGTCAGCGGCAACCGCAAAGCGCACCAAACCATCGGGCGAGAAATGACCGAGCAGAGTCGGGACGAGTTCGAGGATGTGGAGCCGACGATCGACCCACCGCAGACCGGCAATCCCGTTGTGGACGATGCGTTACTCGGACTAGCTGATCTTGCTTCAGCGCCACTCGAGGAGCATCACGATCGGCTCGCACACGTTCACGCTGCATTGCAGGAAGCCCTGGATCGACCGGATGAGGATCAGTCGCACAACGCTGAGCCGGCCTGAGCAGTGACCGAGCGCCTTGATCTTGAAATGGTCAGGCGCGGGTTGGCCCGATCGCGAACTCATGCCCAGACCATGATCAGCGCCGGTCAGGTCGTGGTGAACGGTGCCATCGTGAAGCGGTCTGGCGACCGGGTGCCGCGGTCCGCAGACATCGATGCACCTGCTGATCGGTACGTCTCGCGAGGTGCCCGGAAGCTGATCGGCGCACTTGACGACCTCAACCTCCAGGTAGCTGGACGAGCCCTCGACGCGGGGTCGTCAACGGGTGGCTTCACCCAGGTCCTGCTGGACCGTGGCTGCCAGGAGGTGATAGCCGTTGACGTCGGCAGCGATCAACTGGCCCCGGTTTTGCGGGCCGATCCACGGGTTCGGCTGCATGAGAAAACAAACCTTCGAGATCTGCAACTCGACCACGTCGGAGCTGTTCCTGTTGATCACGTCGTTGCCGATGTTTCCTTCATCTCATTGACGCTTCTCATTGCCCCGTTGGTGTCGGTCACTCGGGACGACGGCTGGCTTCTGTTGCTGGTCAAGCCACAGTTCGAGGTCGGACGGGAACTGTTGGGCAAGGATGGTGTGGTGCGGTCGGCGGCTCATCACGTGCTCGCATTATCGAATGTGATCGGGGCAGCGGCAGCGTGCGGCTGGCCCTGCGTAGCCGCGGCACCGAGCAGGCTGCTCGGTGCCGCTGGCAACCATGAGTTCTTCGTCCTCTTGAGCCAGACCGAGGACGCGCCCGCTCTC
>DASVEX010000139.1:0-2517 GCA_036380335.1 Propionibacteriaceae bacterium
GCAACGACATGGCACCGGCAATACAGTCGAGCTAGAGCGCGCCCGACACGCCCTTGATCTTGCGCTGGCTGGCAAACGGACTGCGGTGGTATCGGGCGGAGATGCGGGAATCTTCGGCATGGCGGCCGCGGTCTTTGAGGCAGCCGCCGACGACCGGTATGCGGGGGTCACCATCACCGTGCTGCCAGGGGTGACGGCAGCTCAGGCAGTCGCGGCCCGGGCTGGTGCGCCGCTTGGCGGAGATTACGCCGTGATCTCTCTCTCCGATCGGCTCAAGCCCTGGTCGGTGATCGAGCAGCGGCTGCGGGCGATCACGATTGCCGACCTGGTTCTGGTTATCTACAACCCCGCCTCGCGTACTCGACGTGAGCAGATCGTCCGAGCCCGCGAGCTGCTCCTCGAACTCCGCCCGCCGGAAACTCCGGTCGTGGTGGGCCGCAACGTAGGACGCTATGGGGAGGAGCTGACCGTGACAACGCTGGAGGAGCTTGATGCCAGCAGCATTGACATGAGCTGTCTGCTGATCATCGGTTCCAGCCAGACCCGGCTCGGCCATCACTCGACGGTGTGGACGAACCGTTCTCACCCTCGGTGAGCAACAGCTAGCGACGCCGCTTGCCGTATAAGTGCGACTCTACAAAGTTCTCCGCGTGCAACGCCTCCCCGACCATGATCACAGCGGCTTGCCGTAGGCCTGCATGTTCCACCTGGTCGGCGATAGTGGCCAGGGTGCCGCGCAGGACTGTTTCGTCCGGCTGGGTCGCATTCCCAACGACCGCGACCGGGCAGTGCGGTCCGTACGCGGGTGTCAACTCGGCACAAATCGCCCGGATCCGCCGGATCGCGAGGTGGATGATCATGGTGGCGCGGGCGGCGGCCAGGTATGCCAGGGACTCCGTCTCCGGCATAGCTGTGGAGACGGCCTGAGTGCGAGTCAGGATCACCGTCTGGGCTAGCTCAGGAACGGTGAGCTCACGTCCGATGATCGCCGCAGCGGCCGCGTACGCCGGCACCCCAGGTGTTACATCCCACTCCACGCCTGCCTCATCGAGGCGCCGGGTTTGCTCGGCAAGTGCCGAGTAGATCGATGGATCACCGGAGCAGAGTCGCGCCACATCGGCCCCACGCCGGCTAGCTATAACCAGATGATCAGTGATTTGGTCAAGATCAAGATGCTGGCTGTCAATCAAGGTCGCATCAGGCGGACAGTAGGCCAGGATTTGATCATCGAGATAGGTGCCGGCGTAGATACAGACCCGAGAAGCCTCAATCAGCCGTACCGCCCGCACGGTAAGCAAGTCGGCCGCGCCCGGTCCGGCCCCAATGAAGTGGACCGTCACTCGGCGTCCTTGATCGCACTCCACTGCACGACGGCTCGAGCGGGCCGCCAGCCGTGATAGCGGCCAATTGCCTCGAGATGCTCGACTGAGATTCGGGTGAGTTCACCGCCGTACCGCTTCCAATAATCGATCACGATCGCTTCGGTTTCCTGGGTCACCGCATGAACGACAAGCCGGCCGCCGAGCCGCAGTGCCGACCAGGATTGATCGAGCGTTTCGTTGCTGGCACCACCGCCGATAAACGCCGCATGTGGCCGTGGTAGCGAGATCAGCACATCAGGCGCCGCACCGTGCACCACTGTAAGAGAGGGAACGCCAAGCGCCTCGGCATTCCCCCGGATCCGCTTCACCCGATCGAGGTTGCGCTCGATGGCGATGGCTCGGCAGGTAGGGTCGGCGCGCAGCCACTCGATCGCGATCGACGCCGCACCGGCACCGACATCCCAGAGCAGCTCGCCTGGCCGCGGCAGCAAGTGGGCCAACGCTGAGGCGCGAAGATCACGCTTGGTCAGCTGTCCGTCATGATCAAACGCCTCGTCGGGGAGACCAGCTGCTAGCGAGGCACTGCGACCGGCTGCTCCAACACAGGCAACACAGATCACATTGAGTACGGGAGCATGGTGATCAATCCAGTCATGAGCGACGGCCTCAGTACGTGATTCGGTTTCGGAATCAAGATCACCCAGGACGGTGATCACGCTATCCCCATAGCCCTCGTCGGTGAGCAACCGTGCGACCTCGGCGGGGCTCTCGGCGTCCCGGGACAAGATGATCAATCGTCGACTAGGGAACAGATAGCGACGTATCGCATCCACGTCGACACCACGCAGCCTCACCAGCTGAGTTGACTCCTCGGGCCAGCCCATCCGAGCACGCGCAAGCGCGACCGAGGACACTGCTGGATGGATCCGAACTGCGGCACTCCCGAGTACATCGATCAAGGTGCCGCCGATCCCGGCGAGTAGTGGATCCCCGGAGGCAAGGGCCACCACCCGTCGCCCGGAAACCTGGCTGAGCAGCGTCGGGAGCCCCTCGCGCAACGGAGTTGGCCATGGCAGCCGCTGCTGAGCCGGAAACGGTGGGATCAGGTCGAGGTGTCGCGGACTGCCCAGCAGCACCTCCGCGTACTGGATCGTGGTCCGCAGCCGCTCAGGAAGGTCGCTCCATCCCCTTGCGG
>DASVEX010000140.1:0-4845 GCA_036380335.1 Propionibacteriaceae bacterium
CCACGGCGGCGGGGTGGGCATTGGTCGCTCCATTCACGCCGGCCAGGTCTCGCTCGCCGACGGCACCGAGCTGGCCGCACAGAAGCTGGCTCGGGTCTTGACCAATGATCCCGGCATGGGAGTGATCAGGCACGTCGATGCGGGCTACGAGCGGGCCGACGAGATTGCCGCGCAGCGTGATGTCAGGATCCCCATGAAGGAAGGGATCTGAAGAAACTAGGCCTTGACGTAATCGATGGGCACTTCGTATACGACCTCGGCGCAGCAGTTTTCTGGGAGGGGCAACATCAGCGCATTCGGCTTTCAGCAGCTGTGGTCTGCGATCGCAGACATTGGCCGCGATCCCGTCACCGGAGGATACCGGCGCTTTGCCTGGACTCAGGCGGACTCGAACATGCGGGAATGGTTCGTCGGTGAATGCGCCAATCGAGGCCTGGACCTGACCGAGGATCGGATGGGCAACCAATGGGCGTGGTGGGGCGATCCAGATCGATCAGTCGAGGACCCTTCGACAGGCTCAGGGCGCACTTCGTCGGGCGGGGTCGTCACCGGATCGCATCTGGACAGCGTCCCGGACGGTGGCGCCTTCGACGGGCCGCTCGGCGTGGTCAGCGCGTTGCTGGCGATTGATCGACTCAGATCTGACGGCTTCCGGCCGCGGCGCCCGATTGGGGTGGTGAACTTTGTCGACGAGGAGGGAGCCCGGTTCGGCGTTTCGTGCGCTGGCTCGCGGGTGATCACTGGTGTGCTGAGGCCCGAGCGGGCGCTGGCGCTGCGTGACGCCGATGGCGTGACCATGGCGGAGGCGATGCGGGCCGCCGGCCGGCAGCCGGAACGGCTGGGTCCCGATCCCGAGGCGGTTGCCCGGATCTCCTCGTTCGTCGAGCTGCACATCGAGCAGGGCCGCGGTCTGATCGACTTGGGTCGGGCCGTAGCCGTTGGGAGCGGGCTCTGGGCACATGGCCGATGGCGAATCGAAATCCCCGGTGAGGCAAATCACGCCGGCACTACCAGGCTGGACGATCGCCGGGACGCGGTGATCGGCTGTGCGCGTGCCGTGCTGGCCGCGCGGGCCGCGGCGGAGGCGCACGACACTCTCGCAACGGTGGGGAAGATCAGCATCCAGCCCGGCGGGGTGAACGCCATTGCCAGCTCGGCGACTGCCTGGCTCGATGCCCGAGCCGCCGTTGAGCCGGCGTTGCGGGCCACTCTGGCTCAGATCGAGGCTGAGGTCGCCGCGTCAGGCGCTGTTGTGATCGAGGAGTCGTGGACTCCGCAGACTTCCTTCGACGATGCGCTCATCAGCAGGCTGGCCCGTCTGCTCGACCGTGCACCCGTGATGAGCACCGGCGCCGGGCATGATGCCGGGATTCTTGCGAATGCCGGCGTGCCCTCCGTCATGATCTTCGTCCGCAACCCCACCGGGGCGTCTCACACTCCGGCCGAATGGGCCGAGGCTGAGGACTGCCTTGCCGGTATTGACGCGCTGGCAAGTGTGCTGGCTGACCTGGCGGGAGCTGACCAGTGACCTCCTACTGGGCCAGGTACGGCTGGCTGCCGCACGGTTGCCAGGCTGGCGTCAGCTTTGAGGTGCAAGACGGGCGCTTCGCCCAGGTGCGGAGCGGTGTCCAGCCTCAGGCCGATCAGGAGATCTTGAGCGGCGTGACGCTGCCCGGTCTGGCCAATGGGCACAGCCACGCTTTTCATCGCGCCCTGCGCGGCCGAACGCATGCTGGCGGCGGCAGCTTCTGGACCTGGCGCGAGCAGATGTACACGCTCGCCGCACGACTCGATCCTGATTCCTATCTGGCGCTGGCCCGCGCGGTATTCGCCGAGATGGCGTCGGCCGGATACACCGTCGTCGGGGAGTTTCACTATCTGCACCATGATCAACGAGGCCACCCGTACGGCGATCCGAATGCCATGGGCGCGGCCCTGATCCAGGCTGCCGCTGACGTGGGCATCAGGCTCACCCTGCTCGACGTGTGTTATCTCGCGGGCGGACTCGCCGCAACCGGCTATCTGCCACTGGATCCGGTGCAGACTCGATTCAGCGACGGCGATGTTGATCATTGGCAGCAGCGGGTGAGCTCGCTCGTTGATCGTGATCTGGTACGCATGGGTGCCGCCGTTCATTCCGTACGCGCGGTGCCTGCTGAGGCGCTGAGCACGATCGAAAAGGCGGCACAGCAGCGTCCCCTGCATGTCCATCTCAGCGAGCAACCGGCCGAGAATGCTGCGACTCAGGCCTACTACGGCTGCACCCCTACCGAGCTGCTCGATGATCATGGTCTACTCAATGCCCGCACCACTGTCGTACACGCCACCCATCTCACCGACAGCGACATCAAGACCCTGGGCGCCAATCAGACGTCGGCATGCTTCTGTCCGACAACCGAACGTGATCTTGCCGACGGCATCGGCCCGGCCCGTCGTCTGGCGGATGCGGGTAGCGCGTTGACCCTGGGCTCGGATCAACACGCCATCATCGACCCGTTCGAGGAGCTGCGCGGACTTGAGATGCACGAGCGGCTGGCCACGGGTGAACGCGGCCGCTTTACGCCTGGTGATCTGATGGTGATCGCCAGCGAAGCGGGCTATCGCAGTCTTGGCTGGCCCGGCGGCGGCCGGATCGCCGACGGCGCGGTTGCGGACTTCGTCGTCGTGCGATCTGACTCGGCACGCACCACGGGAGCCCGTCCTGATCAGATTGGGTACGCCGCGACCGCGGCTGACATCGACCAAGTCGTCGTGGCGGGTCAGGTGATCGTCCGTGAAGGCCAGCATCGATTGGGCTCGCCCGCCCGGTTGCTGGCCGCTGCTCTTGATCAACTGGGTAGCGCATGAGCAGCACAGTGATCACCGGAATCGGTGAGCTTGTCACCTGCGACGGCACAGGCCCAGACCGGCTTGGCATCAAACGGGACGCCGCCGTCGTGATCGACGACGACAGGATCGCCTGGATCGGAGGATCTTCTGCGGTGCCCACCGCCGACGCCGTGATCGATGTCGGAGGGCGAGCCATCATCCCTGGTTTCGTCGACTCACACAGCCACCTGATCTTCGCAGGCGACCGTGCGCCCGAGTTCGCGGCGCGGATGACGGGCCAGCCGTACGACGGAGGCGGCATCGGCGTGACTGTCGCCGCAACTCGCGCCGCCACCGATGATGAGTTGCGGCGCCTGCTCGCCGCGCGGATCGCTGAGCTGCGGGCTCTCGGCACCACCACTATTGAGATCAAGAGTGGCTATGGGCTGACTGTTCATGATGAGGTTCGGGCTCTCCAGGTCGCTCGCGAGTTCAGCGGCGAGACCACCTTCCTTGGCGCCCACGTTGTGCCGGCCGAGTATGCCCAGGACCGGGCGGGGTATCTCGACCTGCTGGTCGGCCCCATGCTGGAAGCGGCAGCTCCGTACGCGCGCTGGATCGATGTCTTCTGCGAGCCTCACTCGCCGCATGCGTTCGATGTCGACGAGGCTCGCCACATCCTCAAGGCAGGCGCAGCGGCCGGCCTGGGCCTGCGAGTTCATGGCAACCAGTTGGGCCATGCCCCTGGCGTCCAGTTGGCGGTGGAGTTAGGCGCCGCCAGTGTCGATCACTGCACCTATCTCGATGACGCCGATATCGACGCATTGGCCGCTGCCGCGGACACCACGGTGGCCACGCTGCTGCCGGGAGTCGAGTTCTGCACCCGCTCTCCCTACCCGGATGGCGCGCGGCTGATCGCCGCCGGCGTCTCGATCGCGTTGGCGACCGATTGCAATCCGGGCACCTGCTATTCGAGCTCGATGCCGTGGGTGATCTCCCTGGCGGTACGCGAGCTGGGCCTCACGCCGGCCCAGGCACTACTGGCGACGACGGCCGGCGGTGCCCGGGCCCTGCGCCGGGACGACATCGGCCGGCTGGTGGTCGGCGGACGGGCCGACCTCACCATCCTTGAGGCGCCGTCGTACCTTCACCTGGCCTACCGGCCCGGAGTGCCTATCGCTCGCACCCTCGTTCTCGATCGGCTCGCTCAGTAGCACGTGGTCGACGGCGATGAATCTTCGCTGTCCGTGTGGTCTCAATCTGACACACCCAAGCTGGAGGTACCCATGTTGCTAGGAAGCAAGACGGCGGTGGTCTACGGAGCCGCCGGATCGGTCGGCAGTGCCGTTGCGAGGGCGTTCGCCCGGGGAGCATCGGTGTTTCTCGCCGGGCGGCGGCTCGAAGCAGTGCAGATGGTGGCTGACCAGATCGAAGAGGCCGGTGGCACCGCTCATGCTGCCTCCGTCGACGCGCTCGACGAGGCCGCCGTAGTAGCGCACGCCGACGCGGTCGTCGAGCGGGTGGGCCACCTCGACATTTCGTTCAACGCGATCGCGGTCGACCACATCCAAGATGTCCCGCTCACACGAATGACGGAGGCGGAGGTTGTCGGCCCGGTCGCTCGCCGGGTCGCGACTCACCTGCTGACTGCGCGCGCCGCAAGCAGCCATATGACGGCTCAGGGCCGGGGCGTGATCATGACGTTCACGGCTGACGCTGGTCGCCTCGCCTTCCCGAGGTGGGCAGCTTCGGCGTGGCCTGCGCTGCCGTAGAGGGCCTGAGCAGGTCACTTGCGGCCGAGCTCGGCCCCCATGGCATCCGGGTCGTCTGTCTGCGCTCGATGGGTTCGCCGGATGCGCCAAGCGTCGCAGGTGTCTGGGAGCTGCGGGCGGGCCGGACCACGTCCTCGCGCGAAGGCTACGACGCCGGTCAGACCCAGCGCTCTGCCACGGATCTTGTCGACGCCCGCGCCCGCCTCACCCTCTTAGGCCGGCTTCCGATGCTCACCGAGGTCGGCAACGTCGCAGCGCTGCTGGC
>DASVEX010000141.1:0-8291 GCA_036380335.1 Propionibacteriaceae bacterium
TCGGATTCTACGAAGACGGCGGCTCCTCAGCGAACAGCGCAGCGAGCCATCAGACACAGCGAGCTTGGCGAGCGGAGCAATCAACACAGATCAGGAGGAGCTGGAAAGGCGGCGCAGCGCCTGGACGGCTACGTGGCGATCCGTGGTCTGCCACATGTCCGGCATCGACGCCTGCAGGTACGCGCCGTAGCGTGCCGTGACCAGCCGTGGATCCAGCACCGCGACCACTCCCCTGTCGCTCAGCCGCCGGATCAGCCGGCCGGAGCCCTGGGCCAGCAGCAACGCCGCGTGACTCGCCGCGATCTTCATGAATCCGTTGCCACCCGCCTGCGTCACGGCACGCTGGCGCGCGACCGTCAGGGGCTCGTCGGGACGAGGGAAGGGAATCCGATCGATGATCACGAGCTGGCATGTCGCACCTGGCACGTCCACCCCCTGCCACAGTGACAGCGTCCCAAACAGGCTTGCGTGCTCATCGGCGATGAAGCGTCGCGTCAGCTCAGGGAGCTGCGCGTCGCCCTGACACAAGATCGTCAGCTGCGGAAGCCGCTTGCGAGCATAGACTGCGGCAACCTCCGCAGCTTTTCGGGAGGAGAAGAGTCCAAGAGTTCGGCCTTCGGAGGCCTCCAACAGCTCGGCAATCTCGGCCAGTGACGCGTCAGACAATCCGTCGCGACCCGGCGGTGGCAGCGATCGCGCGACATACAAGATGCCCTGCCGGCGATACTCGAATGGCGAGCCCACATCCAAACCACGCCAGGGAATTGCCCGGTCCTCAAGATCATCTGCGGCGGCCTCATCGGGTCCGATGTCGTGCGGCACGGGCACGGCGTCCACGCGTTCGGAGTCCTTGAGCCCGACACTGCTGGCAATAGGAGTGAAATCACCACCGAGCTTGAGCGTCGCCGATGTCAGCACGGTGTTGTGCTCGGCGAAGACCTGAGATCGCATGAGTCCCGCCACCGATAGGGGCGAAACCCGTGCCTCCCGCCCAAAACGATCACGATCTGCCACCCACACCACATCGTGAGAGTTGAGAGCCGCCATGCGCTCGGCAACATCGAAGATTTCCTTGACCGCTGCCGCGCTCTGCCGCCTATCCGGAGCCTGGCTTTCCTCCCTGGTCATCGCACTCACCGCAGCCCGAGCAGCATTACGCACCGCATCGCAGCCGGCCACGAACTGACTGTCCGGATCCTCCACACGTTCCACGGCGGCGCTGTCCAACGCAGCGCGAAAGCTGTTGGCAGACTCCAGCAACTCCAGCGCAACGTCATCGTCGAGGTAGGTCAGTGCGCGACGGGCCACGCGTTCGATCAGCTGGGGGCTGAGCTCGGCCGACGCTGCGCTCGTGACCCGGGAGACCAACTCGTGCGCCTCATCGATGATCACCGGGCCGTGTTCCGGGAGCGCAGTCCCGCCGTGCATGGCATTGATCGCGAGTAATGCGTGGTTGGTGACGACCAGGTCTGCGGCGCGGGCCACATCACGGGAGTTCTCGACGAAGCACTCAGCGCCATATGGGCAGCGCTGCGCACCGAGGCATTCGCGGACCGGGACCGACACCTGGGCCCAGGCCCGCTCGGTATGGGGCGGGGCGTCGTCGCGGTCGGCTAAGCCTCCTTGCTCGGCCTGGTCCTCCGCCCATTCGCGCAGGGCCACAACCTCGACGCCTAGGGCAGACTCGGGCGTAGCCTGCGGCGAGCTCCTCATTGTTTCGATCAGATCACCCGCGGAGATCAGGGTTCCTTGATCTTGAGCCGTGCCTTCCCGCAGGCGCAACATGCACGCGTAGTTGGTGCGACCTTTGAGGATCGCATGTCGTGGTCGTTGGCCGGTGACCGACTCGACCGCGTCGAGTGCCGCTGGAATGTCATTGGTCGCGAGCTGGCGTTGCAGAGCGAGCGTCGCTGTCGCGATGACGATCCGTTCGCTGGGATTCCGGACCAGCCAGAGCAGCGCCGGAGCCAGATAGCCAAGCGATTTGCCCGTTCCGGTCCCCGCCTGGACCAAGAGATGATGGTCGGATTCCAAGCTGTCCGCGATGGCGTCCGCCATCTCAACCTGACCGGCTCGTTCGGCGCCGCCGATCGCCCGAACCGCGGCCTCGAGCACATCACGGTGCCCCACCGCGAGACGGGCGGCCTTCGTTGCTCCGGTCACCGCAGAACTCTAATCACGTCCGCAGCAGCCAGCCAGCACCCTTCAGTCCAGCTTCACCGTGTCACTGGTCACCAGCTCATATGGGGCGAGTTCAGCAGCAAGAGCAGGACTCACGCGAGCGGCGACCAGCGTGCCGTCGGCACGGTGTTCAGTGGCCAGGAACTCGCCGGTTTGATGGATGCGGTTGACCAGATCACCTCGCTCGTACGGCACCAGGGCCCGAATCTCGATCTCGGGACGCGGCAACAGAGACTCGACAGTGCTGCGCAACTCCTCAAGTCCCTTCCCGGTCCGCGCAGAGATGAAGGCGGCATCGGGATAGCTGGCATGAAGCACCCGGAGCGTTTCGGCCGCGGCACGGTCCACCTTGTTGATCACGATCAGCTCTGGGATCTCAGCGGCACCGATATCGGCGAGCACCGCGCGTACGGCATTGATCTGCCCGATCGGGTCCGGATCTGAGCCATCGACGACGTGCGCGAGTAGATCGGCGTAGGTCGACTCCTCCAAAGTCGAGGCAAACGCTTCGACCAGGTCATGCGGCAGATGCCGAATGAAACCTACGGTGTCTGTCAGTGTGTACAGGCGGCCATCCTCGGCAGCAGCCCGGCGAGTGGTCGGGTCAAGCGTCGCGAAGAGTGCATCGTCGACGAGCACACCCGCACCGGTCAATCGGTTGAGCAGGCTGGACTTGCCCGCATTGGTATAGCCAACGATGGCGACAGAGGGCACCTGATGACGGCGGCGGTCGGCTCGCTTGGTCTCGCGCGAAGTGTCCATCTCGCGGAGTGAGGCTCGCAACTTCGCAATGCGGCTGCTGATGCGGCGCCGGTCGGTCTCCAGTTTGGTCTCGCCCGGCCCACGACCGCCGATGCCGACACCGCCGCTGGCGCGACCGCCGACCTGCCTGGAAAGGTTGCCGCCCCAGCCGCGTAAACGCTGTTTCAGGTATTGCAGCTGGGCAAGCTCGACCTGCGCCTTTCCCTCAACGCTCTTGGCGTGTGCGGCGAAGATGTCGAGGATCAGCGCCGTGCGGTCGATGACCTTGATACCAACCCGGTCCTCCAAGTTGCGGAGCTGGGCAAGGGTCAGCTCGCCGTCGCAGATGACCGTATCTGCGCCGGTTGCAACCACGACGTCCCGCAACTCAGCAACCTTGCCCCGCCCGATGTAGGTAGCCGGGTCAGGTCGGTCGCGGCGTTGGATCAGGCCCTCGAGGACTTGCGATCCGGCGGTCTCCGCCAGCAACTTGAGTTCGGCGATGGCATGCTCAGCGCTCACCTGGCTGCCGGTAGTCCACACGCTGACGAGAACGACGCGCTCCAAGAGCAGCTGCCGGTACTCGACCTCGGTGATGTCGGCCAGCTCGGTCGACATTCCAGAAACGCGGCGTAGGGACAACCGATCCTGGAGATCCTGCTGATCTCCGTCGACGTCCGGGGTACCGACTGGTCGAGGCTCGAGTCGCTCGACGAGCAACTCGTCATCTGGTGTGGTGGAAAACTGTGGGTCGCGTTGAGGAACTGTCATGTCCGAACCAGAATCTCACGGCGACCCAAGTGGCAGCTAAGCGTTTTGTACAGACGCGCCGCCGCATCGCTACCAGATCGATGTGTTTCCAGCTCTCAGAAAAGGGTGTAGCCCCCGTCAATGACCAGGACCGCGCCGGTCATGAACGATGACGCGTCAGATGCCAGGTAGACAACGCTGGGTCCCAGCTCGGAGGGCATTGCGTAGCGTCGCATCGGCGCGTCCTCGATCCAAAAGCGCTTGAATTCAGGCTTGTCAACCGGGGCCATTTCGGTCTTGATGTAGCCGGGAGCCAGCGCATTGACCCGTACGCCGTGGGGCGCCCACTCAGCGGCCAGCGAGCGGGTCAACTGATGTACGGCGGCCTTCGATGCGTTGTAAGCCGGTTGCCATTGCGGCCGGTTCACGATGTTGGCCGAGATCGAGCCAATGTTGATGATTACGCCGTCATGTTGGGCGACCATCTGTCGGCCGAACTCCTGGCAGCAATGCCAGACGCCGTTGACGTTGACATCGATCACGAAGTCCCACTCTTCGGCGGTGACCTCGAGGGAGGGCCGATGAATACACGCGCCCGCGTTGTTCACCAACACGTCAACCTGACCGAGCCGATCCAGCACTTCCCCGACGGCACGCCGCACCTGATCGCCCTCGGTGACGTCTGCCATCACAGCAATGGCCGTAACACCGAGGGCGTCCAACTCGGCAATCAGCTCGGCGGATCCGCCGGTATCGCGAACCAACAGCACCACATCGCTACCGGCCTCGGCCAATGCGGTGACGAGTGCGCGGCCAATCCCGCGGTTGGCCCCTGTCACGACAGAGACCTTGCCGGAGAGCGAGAACGCGTCGAGAACAGACATGCCGGAACTCCTAGCTACTAGGCCGGGCCGGAAGCGCCCGAGGCGGTGAAGGTGCGTATGTGCGTGGTCTCGAGGTCCGCGCGATCGGGCAGCGCGAGCTCGCCGTGCGCTACGAGCACGGCAGGCCCTGTCAGATAAGCCTCATGATCGGTCAGCTCGACCTCGACCGTGCCCCCGGGAGTATCGACCCGGTATGTCACCGGCAGCGCCGTCTGATCTTGATCATGGAAGTGTGCCGCTGCAGCGGCGGCGACGGTGCCAGTCCCGCAGGAGCACGTCTCACCGACTCCTCGCTCATAGACCCGCATGGCGATGTGCTGTGGGCCGAGGCGGCGTACGAACTCAAGGTTCACGCCGTACGGGAACTCCTCGGGAGGATCCCATCGGGGAGGCCCATGGAGCGACAACTCGTCGAGACTGTCCGCGAAACTCACGGCATGCGGATTGCCAACATCGGCCGTCACGGCCTTGAATTCGGCTCCGTCGGCCGTACTGACGACGACCAATCGAGTTCCGATCGCGACCGAGCCCATGGACGCGCGGATTCTGCCGTCGGGCAGCGCCGTCGCCTCCCTGAGGCCACTCCGCGTAGCGATCCGCACGACTGGCCCGCTGACCAGACTTTGGTCGAGCAGGAACCGAACGAAGACCCGAAGACCGTTGCCGCACATCTCGGCGATCGATCCGTCAGTGTTGCGGTAGTCCATGAACCAGAGCGCACCATCGCCAGTCCAATCGTCGATGTGCTTGGCGAGTACGGCGCGCAGCAGGCCGTCGGCGCCAATGCCGCCGCGGCGGTCGCAGATGAAGCGCACCTCCGATGGCCCGACGTCCAGCATCGACTCACGGTCGAGAAGGATCACGAAATCGTTGTGGGTGCCGTGTCCCTTGGCGAACGACCACCTCCGCATGAGGGTCAGTCTTCCAGCTCGGATCTGGATTCGAGAGCGTGCATTGGACCAGTTCCCGTGGGGCCTGCCAGTGCGTACGCGTCTGAGACCAACTCTGGGTGGTCGTAGGGCAACCATGAGATCCGGGTGTCCTTGCGGAACCACGAGTCCTGGCGGCGGGCGAATTTGCGCGTCGCCGCGACCGTTAGCTCCCGTGCTTCCGCCTCGCTGATCTCCCCGTCGAGAAAGCGCAATACCTGTCGGTATCCCAACGCGCGCGACGCCGTAAGGCTCTCGCGGAGGCCCGCCGCGGCAAGCTGACGCACCTCGGCTACGAAGCCCGCGGCCCACATCGCGTCCACCCGAGCAGCAATCCGAGCATCGAGCGCGGCCCGATCGATAGCGAGGCCGATCTGTACGACATGCTGGAGCAGGTAGCGGCGGGCGGGCAGCACCGCCGAAAATGGTCCGCCGGTCAGCTCGATCACCTCGAGGGCGCGAACGACGCGACGCGTGTTGCCGGGCAGGATCCGTCTTGCAGCCATCGGATCGGCCACCATCAGCCGTTGGTAGAGCCGCGCTGCGCCCTCGCTCGACAGCTCGCTCTCCAGCCGAGCACGGATCGCCGGATCGGTTCCCGGAAACCGGAAATCGTCGACAATCGCCCGAACGTAGAGGGCCGATCCGCCAACCACGATCGGGATGACGCTGCGAGCCTCGCAGTCAGCGATCGCGGCTCGCGCTAGCTGCTGGAATTCGGCCACGGTGGTCGCCTCATTGACCTCTAGCACATCGATGACGTGGTGGCGGATGGCGGCGCGCTCGACGTCAGACGGTTTCGCTGTGCCGATATCCATGCCCCGGTAGACCAACATCGAGTCAGCGTTGACGATCTCCGCCGGTTGTCCGTCAGCCGCGTAGCGTCGGCCCAACGCGGCAGCCAGGCTGGATTTGCCGACCGCGGTTGGGCCTACGAGCACGACGGTCACGTGCACAGTGTGGCGCAGCGGCGCTGCCGCGATTGGTGCGTGGTCGACTTTTTCTTCAGCCTGGAGTACAAAGAATTCTGGAGCCGAATGGGTCGTCGGCACCGACGCCGGCTGGGTGGCGTCTGGAATCCCGGAGAGGTGGCAAGCGATGGGCATCTTCGACAAAGCGAAGGATGCGATCGGCGAGCACAGCGAGCAGGTTGACGCCGGTATCGACAAGGCGGGGGACTTCGTCGACGAGAAGACCGAGGGCAAGTACGTCGAACAAGTTGATCAAGGTCAGGAGATGGCCAAGGACAAGCTCCGGGAGTTCACAGCTGATCAGCCGGAGCAGCCGGCCTGAGGCTTAGCCCACAACCCTGAGGAGAACCAACCTAGCCGCCGGCAATGGCTGGCGCGGTCAGATCAGTTGCCTCTTTGCGCTGTTCCCGTTGGACGTAGTCCTCAATAGCTTCGATGTTGTCGCGTGAGCGTCGCACCACCGCGACCAGGTCGCTCATCGTGGCGACCTCCTCGACTTGCTCCTTGATGAACCACTGCATGAACTGATCAGAGGCAAAGTCGTTCTCTTCGCGGGCGGTCTTGGTCAGCTCATTGATCTGAACGGTGACTCGACGCTCCTGCTCGAGGGCAAGTTCAACCGGCGCTACGACGTCTGAGAAGTCCACCTGCGGAGCACTTACTCCAGGTACGACCGCGCGAGCGTCCTGATCGACAAGGTATTTGATCATCATCATGGCGTGATCGCGTTCCTCGAGCGCTTGAGCGTAGAAGAAGCCCGCCATCTGAGGCATCGTGAGTGCGTCGTAGAAAACCGCGCATGCCACGTATTGCTGGTGGGCCGCGAACTCCTGTCCGATCTGGACATTCAGCTGCTCGATAAATCTCATCGCGGGCATCCGGCGGCTCCTTCAGCAGCGTCGTCAGTTGGTCATACACGCTTCCGCGGGCTGCAAGATATCAGGTGCGCCGATCGTGGGCATGCCGAGCGTGACCGTAGCCGGAGCAGCCTCGGGTACCGACCTGCTCCCTTGCCATGCATCGCCGCCGCGGGTACGCCGGAGCGCCAGGAGCCCGGCGTCAGCGGTCAGGTAGTGCGGCGCGGCGTGGGTGATGATCACCTCGGCAAGGTCCCCAGGTCGCGGACGATCTCTGGGCTCCTCGGGGACCGAAACATGGACGAGTCGATTGTCGCGTGCCCGGCCCGACATCCGATGAGTCAGCATGTCCTTGCGCCCCTCGCCATCGGCGAACATCACCTCAACCTGCCGGCCGAGTTGCTTTCTGTTCTCTTGCAAGGCGATGTCGCCGACCAGATCGACGAGGCGGTCGTAGCGCTCCTGGACCACTGGCTTGGGGACCTGATCGTCCATCGTGGCGGCCGGCGTTCCGGGCCGGATGGAGTACTGGAACGTGAAGGCAGCCGAGAAGCGTGCAGCCGCAACGACATCGAGCGTGGCTTGAAAGTCGGTTTCAGTCTCACCGGGGAAGCCGACGATGATGTCGGTCGTGATTGCGGCCTCGGGCATCGCGGCACGAACCTTGTCGATGATGCCCAAGTACCGCGCACTGCGGTAGGAACGGCGCATCGAGCGCAGTATCGCGTCCGATCCGGACTGCAGCGGCATATGCAATTGGGGCATCACATTGGCTGTTTCCGCCATCGCGGCGATCACGTCGTCGGTGAAATCCTTGGGATGTGGCGAGGTGAAGCGCACCCGTTCTAGGCCATCGATGTCACCGCAGGCGCGCAGCAACTTGGCAAAGGCACGCCGGTCACCGAACTCCACCCCGTACGCATTGACGTTCTGGCCGAGCAGCGTTACCTCCTGGACTCCTTCGGCGACCAGCGCTTG
>DASVEX010000142.1:0-16516 GCA_036380335.1 Propionibacteriaceae bacterium
GTAGGGGTGCGCCGATTGAAGACCGGAGCGACATGGACGCCGCTGGTGCTGGAGCGTTCGATTGCGGCTTCGTATCCCTGCAGGAGCTCGGCAACTGCGACCGAACCCTCGGCGAGCTGTCCCCTCGTTCGCTCGGCTGAGTCACCCGAAGCGTGCAGTGTCAGGGTGAGTGTTGCGAGATCCGGCGGCCCTTCCAGCTGGGCATCGCCGCGTACGGTCACCACCGGAGCAGAGACAGGGGGTTCGGCCATGGCAAGACACTACGTGCTCGCACATGTCGTAGAAGGATCAGCAGTAGGCCTATCGCCCGCCCATGATCCGGAGGGCTGCGTTTCGCAGTGTGATGCCCAGTCCTGATCGTGGAATCAGGAGATGAGAAGCGATCCATACACCGCGCTGTCGCGGACGGGTGACCGCTCGATGAACCGACTCGTAGCGAGCCAGAGCCTGATGGACGTTGTGCGAGGAGGCAGCCAGCGATGCGGCCAGTGTCGCGGCGCCCTCCATCGCTGAGCTGGAGCCATCCCCGAACAAAGAGACGCACGAGGCGGCGTCACCGATCAAGGTCACGCGGCCGCGCGACCAGGAAGACATCCGGATCCGTGTCACGCTGTCGAAATAGGTGTCCTCGGCCGCACGATAAGCCGCCAGCAGTTCCTGCGCCCGCCAGCCGACGTCCCGATAGACCCGGCTCAGCATCTCGCGGCCCGCGTCAGGGTTGCGGTGATCAATCCGGGCTCGGGATCGGAACATAAAGGCGGCTCCCGATAGTCCCGTACCCGGGTGCAGGGCGACCGCTGTTCCAGGTTCGTTGTGCATGATCACGGTATCGTCGCGTTCCATCGGGATGCCAAGTCTCGCGGTTGCGACATACATGCCGAGATGTTCAGCGAAGTCAATCTGAGGTCCGAAAACGAGGCTGCGGACTGCCGAGTGGATGCCGTCCGCGCCGACCACAAGGTCGAAGCGGCCTGCTGCCGCCCGCTCGAAGATCACATCGACGCCATTCTCATCGGCGTGCAGCGCGGTGATCATCTCGTCGAAGCGAAACTCTGCCTCCTGGCGACCTGCTTCGATCAAGATCGCGCTGAGGTCCGCGCGTGGCACCTCAACCTCACGATCTTCCGACTGCCGAGTCCGGATACTGGCCACCCGGTGGCCGGCGGCGTCGACGAAGATCAACTCTCGGACTTTGGTTCCGGCGTCGTGCAGGCGGGTGATAACGCCAAGCTGCTCCGCGACGTCGTACGCCCCCTCGCGTACGTCCACGGGATTACCGCTCGACCGGACGCCCTGGTCCCGTTCGACGACGGTTACCTGGTGTCCAGCGCGGCCGAGCAGCGCGGCGAGCGTTGCGCCGGCGATTCCAGCGCCCGAAATCAGTACGCTCAGACCGCCAGGCTGCATAGCTGTTCTCCGCCTGCTTTCTATGGTTGCCGATACGGCCCAGCGTGTTCCCACCACTTCTTCATGGCGACAAAGCTGAGGTCGCGTGCAGACCCGCTCAACCCACCTCCAGCACGACCCGTAGACGGGACATTCTTTCACGCGTGGACGTGCTCGGCTGGTCGAAACCTGGTGGTCAGGCTGCAGCTCCGGTGCAATCCGTCGTCTCTCCGCACAAGGACAGATATGGCGCGGAATTCACCTGAAATCGACGATTTTCTTGGCCCTGTGTGGAGAAACGGCGGATTGTCGAGGCCGAGAACGTGGTCCTCAGGTGCGTTCATCTTCGGTGACAAGATCACCAAGGAAGCTGCGGATCACCTCGAGCTCAGCCGGCGTGCGCTGCGCCAGCACTCGCTGCAGCATCGCGCCTTGACCGGCATAGATCGGCGCCAGGCGGTCGACCGCGTCGGCCGCGAGCACGACGAACACCTTCCGGCGATCGCCATCGTCTCGCTTCCGCCGTACGAGCTTCGCCTTCTCCAACCTGTCGATGACGCCTGTCACCGTTCCCGACGTGAGTCCGCTGGCCTCGGCAAGCTGACCTGGAGTCATGGCACCGCGGGTCTGCAGCAAGGTCAGGAACTGCGAGTCGCTAGCACCGAGGCCGAGGCTGGCACTTGCGGCGTGGTTGAACAGCACGATATTCGCGATCATCGTGATCATCGTCTGTTGGATCGCCAGCTCCAGATCACTTCGGCGCGGCATGACGCCCACTGTCCTCATCCATTTGACTTTATCTCGTATTACCAAGATACTTGATGAAACGAGATTCACGGATTGTCCAGATGATTCTAGAACGGAGTACACCATGAGCCCGACATCGCCACGCGTACTCGTCATCGGCGCCGGTACTGGCGGCCTCGCATTGGCCCACGGTCTGGTCCGGGCGGGTATCGATGTGCAGGTGTTCGAACGCGACGCATTGCGGACCGAGGGGCTGCACGGCTACCGAGTCGGCATCGATCCTGATGGCAGCCGCGCGCTGCATGCCCTGCTGCCGCCCGATCTCTACGACACTTTCGTCGCGACCTGTGCCCGGGCGCCGCGCTGGTTCAACATGATCACCGAGCAGCTGAAGGAGGTGCTCGCGCTCGAGATCCCGGTTCAAGACGATCCGGTGGAGAGCGAGAAGTCGGTCAGTCGGATGACGCTACGTCAGGTGCTGATGACCGGCCTGGAGAACGTGATCACCTTCGGCAAGGAGTTCAGCAACTTCGAGCAGCACGCCGACGGCAAAGTCACGGCACATTTCGCTGACGGCTCGAGTGCAACCGGCGATCTGCTGGTGGGGGCCGATGGCGCTGGCTCTCGCGTCCGGAAGCAATACCTCCCGGAGGCCCGGCTGGAAGACACCGGCATCATCGCGATCGCCGGAAAGCTGCCGATCACTGACGAGTCAGCTGCACTCCTGCCACCACGAGTGTTTCAGGGCATCTCGATGGTTCAGGCACCCAAGGGATACTTCTGCATCCTGCATGTCATGGAGTTCAAGTGGGATCGATCCGGCAAGATCAAGAACGGCATCGGTGGCAGCGACGCCGAGCTGATCAAGGTCTGGCCGGGGCTGCAGTTCGACAACACTCGCGACTACATCAACTGGGGTTTCTCTGCCACCGCCGACAAGTTCCCGACCGATGTCATGGAGCGACGTGGCGATGATCTTGCTCGACTAGTTGCCGAGATGACCCCGGACTGGCATCCCAACCTGCGCCGGCTGTTCGAGCTGACGGAGCCGAGCACCTGCTTCCCGGTCAACATCAAGACGTCAGTGCCGCTAGATGCTTGGCCGGCCTCGAATGTCACCCTGATCGGCGACGCGATCCATACCATGACGCCGGGGCGAGGCGTGGGTGCGAACACCGCGCTGCGTGACGCGGTGCTGCTCTGCGCGCGGATCATCGACGTCGCCGAGGGTCGTCTCGAGCTTGTTGACGCGGTTGGCCGCTACGAGGCCAAGATGATCACCTACGCCTTCGATGCGGTCCTGAAGTCGCGGGAACAGATGACCGACGAAGCACCGATTCACACGCCGGTGATCGGGCGGATCGCGCTGGCCGCCATGCGTACCGCAATGCGCGTCACCAACCACGTCAGGCCGCTCAAGCAGCGGATGGCCCGCTCGATCAGCGAGTACCGCGGTGCGGGTCGAGACAACGAGGACTTCGTGCTTCCGGCCCGCTCTGGTCGGCACGTCACCAGCTGATCAACCTGTCAGAGCGTCAATCAGCCCGGCTGACGCACCAGCAGATAGCACCGTTCACTGGGATGCTCGGCGTTGCGGTACGGGACGCGATCGACCCGGGCGACCAGCTCCAGGCCGGCCCGCGTGAGAGCGGCGATCTCATGGTCCGGGTCCAGGAAGCGGAAGATCAACTCAACCGTCTTGCCCCACCACTCGGCCATCGTGATCACGTCTCCGGCTTGGTGATCGGCGTCGCGGATATGAAAGGCGATCAGGGCATGGCCACCACGTTGGAGTACCCGAGCCAGCTCGGCGTACGCAGCCTCGCGATCGTGATCATGGAGGTGGATGACCGCGTACAGACAGACGACTGCAGCTGCCGATCGGGTCCGGATCGGCAGCGCTGTCAGGTCGCCAGCGCAGGCCGGCACCTTGCAGGTCCGCCAGGCCTCAGCGGCCATAGCCTCCGAGAGGTCGAGCCCGATCACCGAGGAGCGCTCCGCGAGGTAGGCAGCGACATGGCCGGGCCCGCAGCCGAGGTCGAGCACCACTCCGTCGGCCGCCAGATCGCCGATCAGGTTCAGCAGCGCGCGGTCCAGTGGCTTGTGCCGAAGCTCGTCCCCGATCGCGGCGGCGTACTGCGTGGCCACGGCGTCATAGCTCCGTCGCGTGGGGATGTGCTCGCTCATGCGGTCTCAGCTCTGCGTCGCAGCGCTTTCACTCTCGGCCCTGCGCAGTCGACCGCGGAGCAACAGCACACTGACGAGCACTCCGATCACGGTCGCCGCGCCACCTCCGATCAATGTCCATCGCGGACCCAGTGTCTCGCCGATCCAGCCCAGGATCGGCGAACCAAGAGGCGTGCCTCCCATCAGCACCATGATGTAGAGCGCCATAACCCGGCCGCGGCGGAGCGGGTCGACGCCGAGCTGAATCGAGGCATTCGAGGCGGTCAGGGTGAGCAGCGTGACCAGGCCCAGGACGGGAAGGGTCGCCGCGTACGCCGCATAGGTCGGCGCCAGCCCACTGGCGATTTCGATCACCCCGAACGTCGCGGCCATGCCGACGACGAGACGTCCAGACGGTCGGTTACGACGTCGAGCCGCAAGTAGCGCGCCGGCCAAGGAGCCAACAGCCATGAACGTTCCGAGGATTCCGTAGTCCTCGGGACCGCGGTGAAACTGCTGCTGGGCCATCAGGGCACTGGTCATCTGGAAGTTCAAGCCGAATGTGCCAAGGAAGAACACCACGCACAGGACAAGCAGCATGTCTGGCCTACTGCGGACATAGGCCAGACCCTCGCGGATCTGCCGCTTGGCCCGCGGACTGGGTGGCGTCGTCCGGAGGAGTCTGTTGTCCATGATCATGAGGGCCGCGATGAAGGCTAGATAGCTGAGCGCATTTGCCAAGATCGCCCAACCTGCTCCGACCGCGGCGATCACAATGCCTGCGACTGCTGGCCCGACGATGCGCGCAGCATGGAAGGTGGCCGAGTTGAGTCCGATCGCGTTGGGCAGGTGGTCTGGACCCGCCACCTCGGAGATGAAGCTCTGCCGCGCAGGCGTGTCGAACGCCGTGCCGAGACCGAACGCAAACGCGATCAGGTAGACGTGCTCAGTCGTCGCGACTCCCGTCACCGCCAGCACGCCGAGCGCAGCCGCGCAGATCGCTAGCCATGACTGGGTCACCTTGAGAATCTGCTGTTTGTTGAATCGATCAGCGATCAGCCCGCCGTACGGAGAGAGCAGCAACATCGGCAAGAACTGCAAGCCCGTCGTGATGCCCACCGCGACGCCTGAGCCGCCGGACAGCTCAAGCACAAGCCAGTCCTGAGCCACCCGCTGCATCCAGGTACCGATATTGGAGGCGAAAGACCCGGTGAGATACGTGCGATAGTTCGGTTCCACCAACGCGCTGAACATGCCGCCACGCGGTCGCCGGATGGGCGCGGTCGTCGAATCGGCGTGATCAGTTCGGGTCGCAGAGGTCGGCTCGGTGCTGACGCTCACGCTCGATTCACCTTGTCCAGCACGCGTATGGCGTGTCGCAAGATCTCGCGATCGGCCGGATCCAACTCCGCGAGCTGCACAGCGAGCCACTGATCGCGACGCCGCCGGTTCGCCAGCAGCACCTCGCGTCCGGAGTCGGTGAGAGCCACCAGGCATTGCCGGTGATCGCGGGGGTCCGGCTGGCGTGCGACGTAGCCGCCAGCCTCCAGACTGTTGACGATTCGCGTCATGGACGGCGGCTGCACCTTCTCCTGCGCAGCCAATTCACCCATCAACAAGTCACCCGAGTTGAGCAGCACAGCCATCGCTGAGAGCTGGCTGGGGGTCAGGCCAAGCGAGTCGTCCTGCATCTGGCGTAGCCGGCGGGCCAACCGCATGACAACCGGGCGGAGCTCATGCGCTAGCCCGGTCGTCGTCCGAATGTTGTCCCTGGTAGTCCCCACTCAGTCCAGCCTAGTAGTTAGCATTGCTAAATATCAAGGCTATGCAGTCGTGGAGATCCGGCGACGCCGGGAGAGCACGATCACGGTCGCGATGAGTACGGCGCCAGCCGCCACCAGGCCGATTGCGGCACCCACCGCGTTGTTGTCAAGGATCCGGTACAGCGAGGCAGGCCAGATCGTCAGCAAGATCCCGCAACCGATCACCGCGTACGCGTAGCGCCGGCCGATCACAAAGGCGGTGAGCAGCGCTACGGCGACCAGTGTTGCAACGACCAGTGAAAGCCATTCGCCATGAGGAGCGTCCATCTGAAGCACGATGCTTGCGGTCCAGCCGCTGAGACCGGCCAGTGACCAGGCCAGAGTGCGACTGAGCAGCAACCCACTGGCTGCGAGGATCAGCCCCACCAGGAGAAAGCCAACCGCCAGGTGCATTGGGACGGCGGTGCTTTCCGGACCAATGGTTTCCACCGGGTCAATGACGTTGAACACCACTGCGCAGACGAGCAGCATGGCGCCGGACCAGCCCGAGACGAGGAACGCGCCGGAGCGAAGCAACACCGCGCCGATCGCGGAGGTCAGGACGACCACCGCGGCCGAGACCACGAACTTCTTGTCGTCGAAGACAATCAGGTATGCGAAACCGGCCGCATAGCAGGCGAGAGCAAGCAGGATCCGACCCAACTCGGGCCTCGTCCGCGCCCGCACCAATGCGGCGCCTCCCAGCGCGGGCACCAGGAAGGATGCGATCGCAACCGCCTTGCGGCCCGTTGTGCCGAGGTCTTCCCAGAAGAGCGTGCCGAGCATGATTACCGCACCGAGCACCAGCGCGCCACCGACGTAGCCGAGAACCTCCAATACCGCAGAACTTTTCGGAGCTGATCCCAAGGCAGACCCCGCAGCCGCTTGGTGCCCATCCACCTGATCAGCCCTGGCCGCGTCCACCAACTCCTGTGCTTTGGAGACCGAGAGGATCTGCTGCTCAACCAGGCGAGCCAGCTGAGTTTCCAGTCTGTTCACGTCCACATCCTGCCGCGAAGATCGAACTACAGTGACCGGTATGAAGGAGCCGGCCAAGCACCACCACTTCTGGGTGCAGGCACCCGTGCCGCCTCTCGATGTCGACGGCCTCGCTGTTGTCACAGTCGGCACGGTGATCTTTGCGTTGGCATCGGTCGTGATGGCGATCGGCTACGACTGGCTCGCGGCACACGGCGACAGCTCCTGGCTCCAGATCAGTGTTGCCGGCTTCGTCCTCGGACTGATCGGGCTCGCGTACTGCTGGAATCGGCGGCGACGGCGCCGCAGCCCAGTGATCTAACAGTCACTAAAAGCTAAACCGCTCCTCGTGCAGCTGATGGCGAGGGAAACCGCCGAGCATCAGCGAGTCACGCACCCGGGCGGCCAACCGCGGTGAGGCGCACAGGTAGACGTCATGATCGCTGAGGTCGCCGACGATGCGATTCAGCGCTCGAGCGCTCATTTCGTTGGCAGCGTCGGTTGATGGACCGACCAGATAGACGACCCGCGCACCGGAGCGTTCGGCTATCTCATCGAGTTCATGCTTGAGGACCAGGTCTTGGTCGCTCGAAGCTCGATAGACGAGCGTGACGTCTTTGCCGGGCAGGTCGATCACCTCAAACATGGCACGCATCGGGGTGATCCCGACGCCGCCCGCGATCATCAACACCCGCGGTCGACGGCGACGGCGCGGCGTCAGCCCCCCGTACGGCCCTTCGGCGAACACCAAGCTGCCGACCGGAACTCCGAAGATGCGCCGTGTACCGTCCCCAAGTGCTTTGACGGTGATCCGCAACCTTTCGCAGGTCGGTGGAGCGGACAACGAGAACGGATACGTCGCGTGCCACGTCGTACGGGTCAGGAACCTCCAGCGAAAAAACTGCCCTGGCTGGGCTCGCAGCTCATCCAGATGCCGCCCGGACATCAAGACGCTCATGACGTTCGGAGACTCTTGTCGTACCTCCTCCACCCGGAGCCGGTGTCGCCACAGCTGGAAGAGGGGCTGGAGGACACGCCAGCGCAGCACCAGCGCAAAGGCGTACGTGTAGAGCAGGCTCCAGGCAATCTGCACGGACCTGCGTCCGGCGAGGTCGGAACCAGCGAGCTGATGGGCAAACGCCAACGCCACCGCAAGGTAGGTCAGCAGGTGCAAGAAGTGCCATCGTTCGTACGAGATGCGTCGCCGGAGGCTCCGTAGCGATGCGAAGCCGACCACGAGCAGGATCACCGTGCCCACCAGGGCGGCGGTGACCCCTGGGAGGCTCAGCACGTCCTTGGTCGCTGTTATTCGATCCGTTGATCGGGCTTCCGCCCAAGCCTGCACTGCTAGCAGGGTGTGTACGACAGTAAGGATGATCACCAGTTGACCGCCCCGGCCATGCCACCGCGACAGCCGGTGGGTACCGACGCCGCGCTCCAGCCAAGGGGACCGCGACATCAAGATCAACATGATGGCCGCGCCGTACCCGGCGGCCATGCCGCTGACGTGGGCAACGAGGGAGGCTCCGCGCTCGCTCGGCAGTCCGGCGCTCAGCACGACCTGAAGGACTGCTAGGGCGCCTCCCAGCCAGATAAGGACCAAAAGGATGGTTGCGATAAGCCTCGGCGGTCGCACGTCGCGGCAGTCCCGGTCACCGGTCGGACAATGCCACGTGCTGCTGCACCATCGACGTTGGCGCGATCTCGGGTGCACTCATTCCAAGACTGACGCCGACCACGGTCGCCGCGCCGAAGAGACCTACCGTCACGATCCGCAGCATCCAGCGGATCAAGGAAGAGGGGGCTATGGCGAGACGTGCGATTCGAGGGGCCCGGCGGCCAACCTCGAAGGCCGTGTCCGACATGAGAATTCTCCAGGGGTGAGGAAGAATCCCCGAGAATGAAGAGTTTGGTGTACGCGCCGCTCGCGGGGAACCGCTTGTGACGAATGTCACAAGGAGGTAAAGGTGGGCCGCTACCTCGCTGACACCACCCAGAGCCGTACTCCAGACTGCCCCCGCTGTACGTGGCACGCACGCTATGCACAGCGTCAATATCCCGCGCAGCGTGGGATGTTGCACCTAGAGACCAGCCCGAAGAGGCCGATCCCAGAGCCAGCAGTCTTCCTAATCGAAGAGCGAAATCGGTGTCTCCCACTCGATGGTGTCCCAGACCGGCCGCGGTAGCTCATCAACCTGATCGTCGGGCTGCACGTTGGAGTGCGCTCCACAACCGTGGTCCACGCTGACAACCGTTCCGTCCGAGACAGAAAACGCGTTCGCACAGGCACCGAACAAGGTGCCAAGACTGCCCTGCAGGCGTACGAAGAACCCACAGGTCTCACAGACGTCCGGGGCTAGCCGGCTGAGCAAGTTGTCTGGACCGCCGTCTCCGGCCAGCCAGCGCTCCGCGGCCTCGTCATGACCCTTCACCGAAAGCACCCGCTCCCGGCCGAGGCCACGTTCGGCAATCACGGTACGGATCAGGCTCAACTCCGCGGCTTCGGCATCGAGGGCCTGCTCACCGCCGGTGTAGCCCGGTTCCAGGCGTGGGTCATCGCCGGTGCTCGGCATGAGCAGTCCGGGGGTTACGTCACCCGGTCGGATCCGCTCGACCCACGGCACCCATTCCCTCGCCAACAGCGCGCCGTCACCTGGTAGCAGCACGACCTCGTCAACGGTGACGACCCGCGCCCGTGAGGCTCGAGCAACAGTCACTGACCAGCGCCATCCCTGATATCCCGGGTGTGGGCAGGCAAAGAAGTGACTCACCACGCGGGTGTCCTCGGCCTGCGCGCCGAGATAGTCGCCGACCCCGATCACGCCAGCAGTCTCTTCTGCTGCATTTTGAGCAAGATCAACAGCAGCGAGGCAAATTGCGTCAGGTTGGGTCGTACTGGTGCTCGAAGGCATGAACCTCATTCTGGCATCGCGAACTGACTAGCGCGGACGGCCTCGAGGACGATGACCCCGGCCAGACAGAATAGGCTGCCATCCTCAGCTCGATCTGGGAATGACATGAGCAGCACCGATTCCAGTGTCCCGCCCGGCGGCGCGGCTTCCGCTGCTCGCATCCGTACCCGAGCGCTCACCGTCGTTGCCGCCGTTCTTGCCGCAATCATCGTGTGGGTCATCGAGGTGCCTGTGGCGGGCATCGATCTCGTGGTTCACCCGGTCGGGGCCCCTACTCAGCAGGTCGGCTTCGCGAGTGTGCTGGCTATCAGCTTGACCGCGTCATTACTCGGCTGGGCTCTGCTCGCGTTGCTCGAGCGCGTCCGTGCGCCGGATGCCCGCAGGATGTGGACCTTCACCGCGGTGGTCGTCTTCGTGCTGTCACTGTTCGGCCCGCTCACGGGTGCTGCTACCCCGCTCGTCGGTGCAGCGCTCATCGTGCTGCACGTCGTCGTGGCCGGCGAACCAAAAGTCGAGGCCTGATTAGAGTTCGAGCTCATCCGCCACGGCGCGGAGCACCGTAGCGATCTTGCTGCCGGTCCTGGCGTCGGGGTAACGGCCGCGACGGTAGCCGTTGCCAATGCCGTCGAGCATTTTGATCAAGTCCTCGACGATCACCGTCATCTGCTCAGCCGGCTTGCGATGGGCCTTGGACAGTGACGGCGGGACCTCCATGATGTGCACAGAGAGGGCTTGCTCTCCCTTGCGACCTTCCACGACACCAAACTCGACGCGCTGGCCGGCCTTCAAGCTCGTGACGCCCGGCGGCAATGCGTTGGCGCGGACGTAAACGTCGCCACCTTCATCCTTGGTCAGGAAGCCGAACCCTTTTTCGGCGTCGTAAAACCTCACCTTGCCAACAGGCACGTCCAAACCTCACTTGCTTTTCGCCCAGTTCGCCAGCAGTCGTTCCTTGACTGCGGATTACCCCCACCACAGCGCGCTAAGCGTAGCCGTTTCGCTCGTGCAGCCCAACCCCGAACCAGCTACCTCCTCGCCGCGAGAGGTGGTCGTCCGCTGGACTCCGCTTTGAGGTTGTAGAACGTCAGTCTCTGCGAACTCTGGGCCAGCACGCCACGCGTCTACGATGACTGCATGGCAACCTGGGAGGACGGGCCGGAGTACGCGCCGATCGAGCGCCCGGCCGACTTTCAGACGCCCGAGGCTCCACCCTTGACGACTGCACCGCCCCACATCCAGGCCGCTGCTTGGGCTCCCAAGAACCGGCCCGTCTTCGATCATCCGTCGACGCCAGTGATACCGCTGGCCACGTTGGTCCCCGCGCCACGTGAGGAGCGGCGTGACCCGGAAAAACCATTCACCGTCGTGGCTAGCACGATGACAACAGACTCGGCCTGGGGGGCCGTGCACTGGGCTTCGCCAACGGGCCAGCCGGTCGGGACTGGCGCTGGTCCGGGAGCCTGGCGCCCAACATCGGGCGCTCCCTATCCACCACCTGACCAGCCCATTGCTGTTCACTCCGGAAACGGCGCACCCACGGCACCTTTTCCAACGCCCGGTACGCCTGGCTGGTTCGGCCCAGGGTCCTCCGGTCCACAGCCACAGCAGGCCGCGGCCGTAACAGCGAGAAGTGTTCTCGACGCAGCAACACCCGGTCTCTGCATGTGCTTGATCATTGGCGGCCTGGTCTACGTCCTCGCGCCGATCTTCCTCTGCGTCAGTGTTGGTCTCGCCAGTCGCGTCAAGGTCGCGACGGCAGAAGTCCGCCGCGCTCATGTCTTCGGCATCGTCGTACTCGCCGTGCTGGGTGTCCTCGGCTCGCTGATCGTCGGTGCTGACTTCAGCGAGTGGTGGCGATTCCTCGGTCAATGGGCGCTGTTGATCTGCTGGGTGCTGCTCGCCGCCACCCTGGTCATCATCTATCGACGCCTCAAGGCCGAAGCCACACATCCGCCTACCTATCGATCTCCCTGGAGGTAGGCGAGGTGACGGCGCTGAGTGAGCACCAGCGGCCACGCACCTTGACCGAGGCCTTGCGTGCAATGTCGACCGAGCAGCTGAGCGCCTTGTTCGAGCTGCGTCCCGATCTGCTCGACCCCGTTCCGCACGACATAGCCGAGCTCGCCAGCCGATCCACGATGTCGACCTCGATTGCCCTAGCCATTGACGAGCTCAACGCCTGGCTTAGGACCGTTGCTGAGGCACTCGCCGCGCTTCCCGATCCCGCATCCCTGGCAGATCTGGCGACCATGCTCGGGCAGCCGCGGTCCACTGGGGCCGCAGCGATCGGTCAGCTTCGCGAGCGCGCCCTGCTCTGGGGCGAGGATGATCAACTCCACCTGGTGCGGCCGGTACGCGAGGCGTTCGAGCCCTATCCCGGTGGACTGGCTCCCCCATCGGCCCGACCCATGTCGGCCGAGCAGATCGAGGCGGCACTGGAGGACTGTGGCGCCGAGGCCCGCGTCGTACTGGAACGACTTCTCTGGTCGCCGACAGGGGCCGTACGCTACGCCGACCGCCCAGTCAGCCGGTCCTCCGCCCGGTCACCGATCGAGCGCCTGCTCAGTCGCCAGTTGCTCCGACCGCTGGATTCGGAGACCGTGATCATCCCTCGGGAGGTGGCGTGGCGGCTCAGGGATGGACGCTTCACGGCAGAGCCGGTCGCCACCGACCAACCGGCGCTCACCGGGCACGATCGTGATCCACGTCTCGTTGATCGGGCTGCGGCCGGGGCGGCCTTCAGCCTGCTACAGGACATCGAGCTGCTCGCCCATCGCCTGGAAGCCGCGCCGCATAAACTGCTCCGCGCTGGTGGTTTGCCGAGCCGCGATGTTAACGCGCTGGCTCGCCACCTCAGCGCCAAGCCCGACCATGCCAGCTTCCTCATCGAATGCGCAGCAGCCGCTCATCTCATTGCACCTGGCAGCACCACAGCCTTGCTGCCAACGCCGGCGTACGACCAATGGCTCGGCCAAGATGCTCCCAGCCGCTGGCGGCTGGTCACCAAGGCTTGGCTGGAAGACGACCGATTCTTCGGCCGCTCAGCAGACGTCGGCAGCCACACCCTCGGTCAGGAGGCGTACGCCCGCGGCGCGGCCGGCCTCCGCAAGACCGTCGTAGGGATCCTGGCGGACGCGAAGCCGGGGACGACACTCGATCTGGCACAGCTGGCCACGGCTGCTTCCTGGCACCGACCCAGGCTGACCCAGGGGCCCGTAACGGCCAGGCAGCTGGTGGAATGGACATGGCGCGAGGCCTCATGGTTGGGGTTGGCCGCACTCGGCGCGGTGTCCTCGTTCGTCAGGTTTCCCCTGCAGTCCGAGCTGGCGATGCCTTCGGCGCTTCAGGATCTGTTTCCCGCTCCCGTCGAGCATTTCATCATCCAGACTGACCTGACCGCAGTTACCTCCGGTCCGCTCGAGCACGCGGTCGCGGCCGAGCTGCGGCTGCTGGCTGATCAGGAGTCACGCGGCGGTGCAGGGGTCTATCGATTCAGCCCCGCTACATTGCGTCGCGCCTTCGACCAGGGGTGGTCTGCTGCGGAGGTGCAATCCTGGCTCGCGCGGCACTCCACCACCGACGTACCGCAGGCGCTCGGTTACCTGATCGAGGACGTCGCCAGGCGCCACGCCAGCATCCGAATCGGACCGGCGGTTTGTTACGTCCGCATCTCTGACCCGGCGCAAGCCGCGGCGCTGCTGGCTCACCCAGACGCATCACGACTTGGGCTGCGAGCGGTCGCTCCACATGTTCTTATCGCCACCGTCGATGAGTATGAGCTGCTCCCGTTACTCCAAGAGCTGGGGCATAGCCCTGCCG
Source organism: Propionibacteriaceae bacterium (assembly GCA_036380335.1). GTDB lineage: Bacteria > Actinomycetota > Actinomycetes > Propionibacteriales > Propionibacteriaceae > Microlunatus. The sequence continues at coordinate 13,811 of DASVEX010000142.1, forward strand.
TAGAAAACGCTGCCGGCGACGTGATTGTGACGCCGCCCACGAGACGCGCGGAGAAGCACCTGGCGGAGTCGAAGCGTGTTCATTCCGCTGCCCAGGTGGCCGATGCCTTGCTGGCCGGCGAGGGCAGCCGACAGGTCGCGATGCGGGTCGGCGCCGGTCCGACAACTGCAGACGTCGGTCTGTCAATCTCCCGCGGGACCGTGGCCAGGTCCATAGAATGAGCGGATGCATGCCGTCACGATCAGACGATTGATCGTTTTCGGCGTGTGCGCGCTCGGGGTCGGATCCTTGTACCTGGTGCCCAGCATCGCCCGGTCCCCGGAGCAGCTCAGGCTTTCGGGACCCACCGATCAGCCAACAACATCCCCAGCGGGAGCTGGGCCGAGCGACCAACGCGAATCCTCGTCACCGATCGGGACCCGGCAGTCCCCCGCCGGAGGCGGTGTTGCGTCAGGCGACTCGGCACCCGACACGCAACGATCGGCGACACGCAACAAAAGCGCGGATGCCGAGGACGACTCGAACCAGAAACCGGGGACCGGTCAAGCAAAGGCCGGCAAAGACTCCGATCCACCCCAACCAGTCGCCGACATCGAGGCGTCGAAGGTCACCGCACGACGACTCACCATCAGCTGGCCGGCGGCCAGCGACAACGTCGGGGTGATCGGTTATCGCATCTGGCTCAACGGTTTCGAGGTGGCGACCACTGCGGAGACCCGGGCACGGCTGCGCTGGTTCAATGACGACAGCGGTCAGCACGTGGTACAGATTCGGGCACTGGATGCTGCCGGCAACCAGAGCCAGAGCTCACCGACATTGGTCATAACCAGACCTTCGCCCGAGCCGACGGCGACACCCACACCGGAACCCTCGGACTCGCCGACGCCGGCCGGCGAACCGAGCGAGCACAGCCACCCCGACGCTCAGTCACCGGAGTCGCCAAGCGAGTCAGCGACTGGTCAAAAGTCCACGGCCGAGCCCACGCCCCACTGATGCGTACCCCAGCCAGCGGACCAGGACCCCTCGTCGTGCAGTCCGATCGCACCCTGCTGCTCGAAGTTGATCATCCTGAGGCCAATGCCTGCCGAATCGCAATCGCGCCATTCGCTGAGCTGGAACGCGCACCCGAACATATTCACACCTATCGGCTGACTCCGCTCGGGCTGTGGAACGCCAGGGCCGCCGGTCACGACGCCGAGCAGGTCGTCGACACGCTGCTGACTTACAGCCGATATCCCGTGCCGACCGCGCTCCTGGTCGACGTAGCCGAGACGATGGCCCGCTACGGCCGACTGCGGATCGAGAAACACCCCACGCATGGGTTGATCCTGGTCAGCAGTGACCGCGCGGTGCTCACCGAAGTGCTGCGCAGCGCCAAGATCAAGGGACTGATCGGCAACCGGATCGATGACGACACCGTGGTAGTCCATCCGTCCGAACGCGGTCATCTGAAGCAGGTATTGCTCAAGCTTGGCTGGCCAGCCGAGGACTTGGCCGGCTACGTCGACGGCGAAGCGCACGCGATCAGCCTCAACCAGCGCGGGTGGACACTGCGGCCATATCAGGGTCAAGCTGCTGATTCCTTCTGGCATGGCGGATCCGGTGTCGTGGTACTTCCCTGCGGTGCCGGCAAGACGATCGTTGGCACTGCGGCGATGGCGCTGGCCAGTGCCACCACTCTGATCTTGGTCACGAATACCGTCGCAGCCCGGCAATGGCGTGATGAGTTGATCAAGAGAACGACACTGACTGCCGATGAGATCGGCGAGTATTCGGGGGCCAAGAAACAGGTCCGACCGGTCACCATTGCGACGTACCAAGTGATCACCACCAGGCGCGGCGGCATACATCCGCATCTCGAGCTGCTTGACGCGCGGGATTGGGGTTTGATCATTTACGACGAGGTGCACCTGCTGCCGGCGCCGGTGTTCCGGATGACGGCTGGCCTACAGGCCCGGCGGCGACTCGGCCTGACCGCCACGCTGGTGCGTGAGGACGGGCGAGAAGGCGACGTGTTCTCCCTGATCGGGCCGAAGCGCTACGACGCGCCCTGGAAAGACCTTGAGGCCCAGGGCTATATCGCACCCGCCGACTGCATCGAGGTCAGAGTGACCCTCAACGAGGCCGAGCGGATGGCGTACGCGGTTGCCGAGCCGGACCAGAAGTACCGGCTGGCCGCCACGGCAGACTCCAAGACCAGCGTCATCGTTGAGCTGGTGGCCAAGCATCGGGGTACGCCGACGCTCGTGATCGGGCAATATGTTGATCAACTCGAAGAGCTTGCTGCCCGGCTGGCTGCGCCGTTGATCACCGGCCAAACGACCGTACGCCGACGCGAGCAGCTCTATGAGGCCTTCCGTACCGGCGAGATCGAACTGCTCGTCGTAAGCAAGGTGGCGAATTTCTCGATCGATCTGCCCTCCGCTCAGATCGCGGTGCAGGTCTCCGGGGCCTTTGGCTCGCGGCAGGAGGAGGCCCAGCGGCTAGGACGGCTGTTGCGACCCAAGTCGGAGGGCGTGACCGCGCGCCTGTACGCCGTCGTCGCTCGTGACACCGTCGACACCGACTTCGCCGCGCACCGGCAAAGATTCCTCGCCGAGCAAGGCTACGGCTACCGCATCATGGACGCCGAGGACGCACTCACTGCGGAGTGATGGCACGCAGACTTGACGCGTTTCTCCGCACAAGGCCGCAAGTGAGCGCGTC
>DASVEX010000143.1:0-5279 GCA_036380335.1 Propionibacteriaceae bacterium
ATCGGCCACTCTTGCCCGGAGTTGCTGACCGCCGCCTTGCACCGATCACGGGCTTGATAGAGCGCCGAGTCCGGCAGTCCGACCAGGACGGTACGCGGTAACCCGGCGCCAATGTCGGCTTCCACCTCGACAATCCGGCCCTCGAGACCGACCAAAGCCACCGACCAAGCGCACGCCGATGCCACTCAGCCCACCGCCCGTACGTGCTTTAGCGATGGCTCCTGGCCGGGCGTCAAAACCACGCCGATAGCGTCTAACCGGATGGCCGAGGCCTTCATGCGATGCTCGCGCATCCACACTGCCGCAAGCTGTCGCAGCGTCCGCATCTTCGCGTACGTGATCGCCTCGAGTGGGTGACCGAAGCCCAGTCCGCTGCGGCATTTCACCTCGCAGAAGACCAGCGTCAATCCGTCGACGCCGGACTCCGCAGCAATAATGTCGATCTCTCCCAACCGGCAGCGCCAGTTCCGCTCCAGGATCTGCATGCCCAGCCGCTGCAATTCGGCGCACGCCAAATCCTCGCCACGTATCCCGATCTGCTTCTTCGATTCCGTCGCCGGCATCGCCCACCTCCGTACGGAAGCATGCTTACGCCGACTCGAATCGTGCAGACCCGCCGAACTCTGTGGAAACCGCGGATTAGGACGCTGTGGAAAACCGATCGATGACCAATGGAAAGGCGCCTACATCAGGCTCTTCGGACTTCTGTTGGGCGAAGACGCCAGATCACGTCGGCTTTGGCACCTCGAGGTCGCTGTGCGCGATCTCTTCGATCGAGACGTCGCGGAACGTCAGCACCTTGGCGCTCTTCACAAAGCGCGCGGGACGGTACATGTCCCACACCCAGGCATCGCCCATTGACACCTCGTAGTAGACGTCGCCGCCCTCGGTGCGCACCTTGAGATCGACAGCGTTGCAGAGATAGAAACGTCGTTCGGTCTCCACTGCGTAGGTGAAGATGCCGACGACGTCCTTGTACTCGCGATAGAGCTGAAGCTCCAGCTCACTCTCGTACTGTTCGAGATCCTCGGCACTCATAGCGAATCGACTCTAGCCGTTCGGGAAACGTTGATGAAGCGCATCCGATGGGTAGCAGATGGCCCGTACGCATCTAGCTTCTCCTGGTGCAGCGGCGTGCAGTAGCCCTTGTGCTCAGCGAACTCATACTCCGGATATTGCTGGTCGAGCTCGCACATGATTCGGTCCCGCGTCACCTTGGCAATGATCGATGCCGCAGCAACGCAGGCGACGACCTGATCGCCCTTCCAGACGGCGAGTCCTGGAGTGCCGAGCCCGTCCACTCTGAATCCGTCGGTCAGCACATAGGTGGGAGGCACTTCGAGACGGCACAAAGCCATCCGTAGCGCCATGACATTAGCGACATGCATTCCGAGCGCGTCACACTCTCCCGGCTCGATGCACACCACAGACCAGGCAATGGCCTTCTCGGTAATCGCGGCATACAAGCGCTCCCGCTGCAAGGCGGTGAGCAGCTTGGAGTCTTTCAGTCCGGCGATCTGTTGCGACTTCGCATCGCTGAGGATGGTCGCTGCCGCGACGAGAGGGCCGGCACAGGCTCCACGGCCTGCCTCGTCAGCACCCGCAACCGGGTAGAGACCCATCCGCTGCAATGCGCGTTCATAGCCGTAGATGCCGCTGTTGCGCTTGACCAGCACGGGCGTCGCGGCCCTGCCCGCGGGCATCAGCAGGTCACCCCCGCAGGCTTGATCACGGCACGTGCGGGCGCCGGCTCCGGTGGGTCAGGGACGTTGTCGAAGGTGGCCGGCCGCCGCAGCCGTCCAGCTCGGTCGAAGGGCGCCGCAATCGCGAAGGCCGGCCCTACCACCAAAGACATCGGGACGAAGGCCACCTGCCCTCTTCCCTGGCTCGTCGACAGGTCGGAAAGGTGGCACCGGGAGTCAGCGCTCAGATCGCGGTGGTCACCCATGACGAATATGCGGTCCTTAGGTACCACGACTTCGAATTTGACATCGGACGGATTGACCTGGTCGTCGTCGGGATCGGTATACAGATAGCTGGTCTCGTTGAGGGGATAGCCGTTGACGGTGATGCGGCCCTTGGCCGTACAGCAGACGACCTTGTCGCCCGGTATTCCGATGACTCGCTTGATCAGATGTCCAGGAGTGCTCTTGGTGGGCAGCCCGATGAATTCCAGCGCTTTGTCCCACGGTCCCGGGTCGGCGGGATCCTCCTCAAGCCAACCGCCCGGGTCGGAGAAGACGACCACGTCACCCCGATGAAACTTGGTGAGCTTTTCGACGACCACCCGATCACCTACCAACAGCGTGTTCTCCATCGACTGGGAAGGGATGATGAACATCTGCCCGACAAAGGCGCGGAGCAGCGAGGAAACCACGACCGCGCCAATAACCACGATAATCAGTTCCCGCACGAACCCCCAGGTGCGTCGTCCCATGGTCTTCGGCTGGTTCCTTTTCCGGTTGGCGGCGTCGTGGACCAGCGTCGGCGCGGGAGGACTCTTGTGAGTGGTCAACAGCTGGCCTCAGGTCCGGCGGTAATCGTTGCTGCGTCTGGCGCCGGTTGTGAGCCGGTCGGGACGCTGTCAAACGTATCCGGGATCGCCAAGCGGTGCTGACGGTCGAGTGGCCAAACGACGGCAATCGCGCGGCCTACCACCAGATCTTGTGACACAAATGCATTCTCACCCGTGGCGCCTCCGGGTTGCACGTCATTGAGGTGGCACCGCGAGTCGCGGCTGTGGTCCCGGTTGTCGCCCATCACAAAAAAATGGCTACGGGGAACGACGACGTCGAATCTGATGGCCGACGGTTGCACGTGCGCACCGCCCGGTCCGGCGGTGAGATAGGAGGTCTCCTCCAGCGGCTCGCCGTTGACGATGAGCCGGCCCACAGCGTCGCAGCAGGCCACGCGATCTCCTCCGACGCCGATCACACGCTTGATCAAGTGCTCGGTGCCTGTGTCGGGAAGCACGCCGATGAATTGAAAGGCCTTGCCGATTGGGCCTCGCTGGCGCGCGGTAGCACCGGTGAGCCAGCCGCCGGGATCTCTGAAGACGATCACTTCTCCCCGCTTGGCCGCACTGAGCTTTTCAACGACGACCCGGTCGTCGACCTGCAGCGTGCTCTGCATGGAGATCGAGGGGATCAGGAACATCTGTCCGACGAAACCACGCAGCAACGAGGCAACAATCACGGCGCCGACAACGACAGCCACAAGTTCTTTGACGAAGGCCAGCGCATGCTGGCGGAAAGTCAACGGCGGTGGATCCGAAGCACCGACATAGAGCTGCTCAGCCTCTGGTTGAGATGCCGGCTGCACAGCGCGCCGTGGCGCCGCATCCACCCGCCGGCGAGCCATGTCAGGTAAGGAAATGATCAGCCGGCGTCGCGCTTTTCCTTGATCTTGGCTGCCTTGCCACGCAGGCCGCGCAGATAGTAGAGCTTGGCGCGTCGCACGTCGCCGCGGCGTTCGACTTCGATCTTGTCAATGATCGGGCTGTGCAGCGGGAACGTACGCTCCACGCCGACGCCAAAACTCACCTTGCGTACAGTGAATGTTTCGCGAACGCCATCCCCAGCTCGGGAGATGACGACACCAGTGAAGACCTGGATTCTCGAGCGGGTGCCCTCGACGACCTTGACGTGGACCTTGACGGTATCGCCCGGACGGAAGGCGGGAAGATCGGTGCGCATCGACGACTGGTCGAGCTCGTGAATGACCTTGCTCATTGTCAATTTCCTCGCCGGTGCCACAGGTCACCACGGTCGTACATCGGAGTTGAGACGGCTTCCTGCATGAGCGTCCCCCTGTGGCAGGTGCCGTCGCAGGACAGCAACGGTCAAGTCTGCCACACCGACGCGCGCGAGACGAAATCGTCAAATGGCACCCGAAACACGCGCAGAATGTGCCCATGATCTCGCAGCCGAGCCTCGCCCGCTTCCTGGTACGCGCGACCGCCCGGATGTCCAGGCTTGGCGTAGCAGTCGTTGCACTGGCCAGTTGCTTGCTTTTGGCACAATGCTCATTCGGTCCTACGCCAGCACCCGGCCCGGCGCCGAGTGCCAGCACTTCCGCACCGCCGGCGCGTACGCTCAGCAATGCGAACCTGATCAAGGCCACCGATCTTCCGCCGCCCATCGGAGGCGGCAAGGTGATCAGCTATGACCGTAACGCCCGGTCCCTGGATGAGCTGTCGATCTGTCAGACACAGCCGCTGAATGCACTAGGCGCGTCAGCGATCAAGAGCCGCAGCTTCCAGTCTCGCTATCCGTCTGGTGATCGACCCTTTCCTCGATCGTCGCTGGATGACGAGCCGGACAGCTATGCGGTTGCATTGCAATTTTCCGACTCGGTCGCTGCAGCGCGAGCGAAATCGGCTATCGAAGGATGGGTGAGCAACTGCATCGCCGGCGGCGAGCTACCGAACGGCGTGCATAAGCTGCGTCAAAATGTCGAATGGACTGGGGTGTTGGCTGATCCCGCTCAGGCACAAGTCACCGAAATCGCCTATCAACGAAACGGTTCGTCGAGCAGCAATGCGTATTTCGAGAGCATGGGGTTGACGACGCTGCAGGATCGGATGATGATCACCGTCCATGTGTTTTACACCGACGAGTCTCCCTACTCGTTGGACCTCGGGGAGGAAGAGGCCGGCTTCGCCCATCCTCAGCTCGGACTGATCGACGCGGCGGTCCAACAGTTGTCGCACTAGTGTCGTGCATTCGAAGTCCCTTGACGGTAGGCGTCGTCCAGGTGGATGCCTGTCGTCGCAAGGCGACGCGCGGCGTCGACACGCAAGGCCGAGGAGGAGTCCCATAGCGGTGTTCTATGGGCGACCACGAGAACGCAGCGGGGCGCCGCCTGGGCGGCGCATACGTCAAGCGACTTCGGATGCTCGGCACTAAGATTCGAAACCCAATCCCATCCTGTCGAGGGTGCGCAGCCAGAGGTTTCGGTTCCCTCCGTTACGGTCGGCATGATCGATCGACCATCGGGTCAGCTGGATCCCGCCGTAACGGAAGGGCTCGGGTGGGAAGGGGATTGGCTTGGTTCGCACCATGGTCAGCCTCGTGCGCTCGTTGTCTGCGCCATCCAGAAGGTCGAGCATGACTCGGGCCGCGAACCGGCTGGCGCCCACGCCGAGGCCGGTGTAACCGACGGCATAGGCCAGTCGATCCCGGTACGCACGGCCCCAGAATGTCGTGAACCTGCTGCAGGTGTCGATGACTCCGCCCCATCGGTGAGTGAAACGCAGTCCCTCGAGCTGAGGGAACGTG
>DASVEX010000144.1:0-2932 GCA_036380335.1 Propionibacteriaceae bacterium
GGCGATGATTCGGTCGGCGCCGTATTGGCGGATCTGCGCGGGCGCCGCGGTCAGGTGCACGGCACGGAGACTGCCCCGGACCTACCGGGTTACGCGGTTATTCACGCCGAGGTACCGGCGCACGAGCTGTCCCGGTACCCCATTGATCTGCGTTCGGTGTCCCACGGCACCGGCACGTTCAAGCGGTCCTTCGTACGTTATGACTACATGCCCGCCGCGCTGGCCCGGGAGGTCATCACGGCCTAGTGCCGTCGCAAGATATTGCGTACTGGATAGAAATTTCGCAACAGTTGCGCTCACCAGACGGTCTTCTAGGAATTTCTTGGTAGGCGCCTGGCAGGACTTGATGATGGGTAGCACTCGTGGTTTAGTGCAGGTGTGGCCGAGAAGCGCGCCACACCAATCTTTCATCACGAAAGGGTGGCGCGCTCATGGCGAACTCCCTTCTTACTGTCATCCCCAATCGGCCTGCCGTCGCCGATCAGCCTGTCGTCCCCACTCGGCCGCGTTCGGCCCGTGAGGAGCTGACCGAACGTACCCGCGCGTTACTCCTGGAAGCCGAGACGGCGGGGCCCGTCCGGCGGCAACAAGTCCTCGATGAGGTCATCACCTCACATCTGTGGCTTGCGGAAAAGCTGGCCCGACAGTTCCGGCACCGCGGCGTGGATGACGACGATCTTGTCCAGGTTGCCTATACCGGGCTCGTCGAGGCATGCCTGCGCTTCGATCCCCATCAAGGTTCATTCGTCGGGTTCGCCGAACCCACCATCAGCGGAGTGCTCAAACGGCACTTTCGTGATCATGGCTGGACCGTTCGACCACCACGCCCCACTCAGGAGCTAGCCGCGAGTATCTGGCGCCGGTGGCCGTCGCTGGTTCAGGAGATGGGCAGCCTGCCGGGCACCCGCGATCTCGCCGATGAGTTAGGCGCGACAGTGAACGCCGTGCAGCAGGCCCGGATGGCGAGCGAGGGCTACAGCGCCTTGTCCATCGACACTGCCATGTCTCGAGGAGCCTGCTTTTTGTCGAGCGAGAGCGACGATGACAAGGCTCGGATGGAGACGCGATTGATGATCGATCGGGCCGTGGCACGGTTGGACGAATCCGAACGCCGGCTGATCTGGCTGCGGTTCTTCGAGCAACGTTCGCAATCCGACATCGCCGACGAGCTCGGTATCAGCCAGATGCAGGTCTCGAGGCTGCTCTCGCGATTGCTGCTCAAGTTGCGCAGCATGATCGGCGAACCAGAAAACGTCGCCACCGCCTCGTAGCCGAGCCTCAAACCCGGCCCGTGAGGACCTGGGCAACAAGATCACGCCGACTGCGTACGCCGGTCTTGTCGAAGATCGACTTCAGATGATCTTTGACTGTGTACGCGGACAGGTGTAGCTCTGCGCCGATTGCCTTGGTTGATGCCCCTCGCAGCACCAGCAGTGCGACCTCGGATTCCCGGCGGGTCAGTCCGAGCGAGCTGAGGACCAATGGTGCGGTACTGCTTGGACGGGCGGACTCGATGATCACCGCGATGTCTTCATCCACCGAGCCATGCAAATGTGTTGCATGAACGAGTAGCCAACCACCGTTGACAGTCCGCACCCGCGCCGTCGGCGAGGACCCAGGTACGGCTGTCCCGCGGTCGATGCTCTGCAGGCACGCTGCTGCGGAGTAGATGGCAGTCGGCAGCCGGCCTGACGTGGTGGAGTAGTCGGCCATCCCGGCCAGCAAACGTTGAGCCTCACCAGTTATCGCGGCGAGAGTGTGGTCGGGATGCAGTACGACGACACCGGGAACGACGGCGGCGATCCCGTCGCTCCCCGTCGGGGCAAGGCTGAGCCGGCACCCATTGCCAAGGTCTTCGGTTAGCCGCGCGATGAGACGCACCTCGGCGGGCGTGAACCCATACGGCGACTCGGCCCGGTGCAGGCATAAGTACCCCCAACACCCCGACGGGGTAACCAGAGCGGCGCGGAGCTCGTCACCGAGGCCGATCGGCGCCATGATGTGGCGAGATCGTGCGCTGTCAGCCCGCTGACCGCGTGTGACGGAGTCGAGCGTCGCCACATGGCGAGTTCCGGTCGCCAGCGACCGGAACTTGTTGACGTCGTCCTCACCGAACTCGTTGGCGAGGAATTGATCAGCCACATCGACCAATGGCTCCTCGGCAAAGGTGCCAGTGAACAGCAACGTCCCCGGGTCAGCCGTGGCAAGGAAGACGGCGTCGACGGGAAGCAAAGCATGGACGGCCCGCACCACTTCAGCGTGAAACGCTCTGCCGCGTAGCCCCGAGTAACAGCGGCGCACCAGATCATCCGCCCGCCGCGCGACCGCTCGGCTTTCCTCCACACCGCCATCTTCCCCCGCATTGTGTTGCAGAAACATCCCTCCTTGGAGGGATGGCGGAGCGGTCCGGGCGAGCCGACGATGGCGGCATGACCAACAACAAGCAGATCGTCGAGCAGTTCATCAACGCCCTGTTCACCGACGGGGACCTGACGGCCGTCGACCGTTACCTCGATCCACAGTTCATCAACCATGACCCGCCGTTGCCGAGCTCACCGGACGGCCCGGAAGGCATGCGTCAGGCAGCGGAGATTTTCCGCAACGCCTTTCCTGACTGGCGAAGCGACCAACAGCACATGATCGCCGAAGGTGATCTTGTAGCCGAGCATTTCGTTGCCCACGGCACCCACCGCGGTTCGGTGATGGGCGAATCTCCCACCGGGCACGACGTGGTGCTTCGCGGAGTCAACATTTTCCGCATCGCCGACGGCAAGATCGTGGAACGGTGGGGGCGTCTTGACGATCTCGGGCTACTCCAACAGTTGGGGCTGGCACCACAGTCGGTGGCGGCAGCGGCGGAGGCGTAGCCAGCCATTGTGTCTCTCCGACGGGCGGAGCAGTAGCCTCGCGTCGTGGCAGGGAGCTCACGATC
>DASVEX010000145.1:0-7808 GCA_036380335.1 Propionibacteriaceae bacterium
AACTCGCGCCAGGATGCGGTTGCCGTCGCTCGTCAGCTGGGGCTGATCTGACCTACCCGGGGTGCTCTTGGCTCACGGGTATGCCGTACGCCCGTCGTCGAGCCGAGACTTGTCAGCATGCGGTCAACGCTCGGGCGTTACATGATCACGTTGGACGGTCCTTGTCCAGCCTCGCTGCGGGAATTGGCTGGCACGCGGTTCGATATCGCTGCCGCCCCGAGTCCCGGCCGCCAGGTCTTGATCGTCGATCACCTGGACCAAGCAGCACTTCGGGCATTGCTGATCATGCTCTGGGACGCCGGCCAGGCCGTGGTCTCGATCACCTCCGAGCCGGATGGAGCGGTGCGAACATCGCTCGACGTCTAATAGAATATGTGTTTGAATAGACACAAATGCGATGGTCTGGACAGGAGATTTCGAACGAGGCCGGCGACCCCGCGGCGCTACCGGGGCTTGACCAGCTGCACACTCTGGTGCGGTCAGTGCGTACGCCGGAGTTTGCGGGAATCACCTTCCATGAGGTGCTGGCGAAGTCGGCGCTCAACCGCGTACCGAAGGCAGCAGGCCTGCCCTTCAATTGGACGGTCAATCCCTACCGCGGGTGCAGTCACGGATGCGTCTACTGCTTCGCCAGACATACCCATACCTACCTCGATCTCGATGCCGGAGACGACTTCGACCGACAGATCATTGTCAAGATCAACATTGGCGACATCCTGGCGCGCGAGCTACGCCGGGCGCGTTGGACCCACGAGCCGGTGGCACTCGGGACCAACACCGATCCGTACCAGCGCGCTGAGGGGCGCTACCGCTTGATGCCGGGGATCATCGCTGCCCTGGCCGGATCGGGAACTCCGTTTTCGATCTTGACCAAAGGCACCACGGCGCGGCGTGACCTACCGCTGCTGGCCGTCGCAAGCACGGCCGTGCCGGTCAGCATGGGCGTGTCTATCGCGCTCACCGATGAGTCCATCCACGCTGCGCTAGAGCCAGGTACGCCCACGCCGCGAGCTCGACTGGAGCTGGTACGGGCCATCGTCGACGCAGGTCTGCCCTGTCAGGTGCTGGTCGCGCCGATCTTGCCGATGATCACCGACAGCGATGAGCAGCTGGACACGACGCTTCGCGAGATTGCCGCCGCAGGAGCTACTGGGGCAACGGTGTTCGCGCTGCATCTGCGTCCCGGTGCGCGCGAGTGGTTCATGCGCTACCTCTTCAGATACCAGCCGAAACTCGTCGACGCGTACGCCGAGCTGTACCGAAAGGGCTCCTACGTCACTCGCAGCTACGCCAATGACCTGGCCGAAAGATCATCGGTGCTGCTGCGTAAGCACGGCCTGGACCGCAAGGACACCATGCTGCGGATCCCGGACACGCAGGCGGCACCGATCCCACCGCACCTGGCGCTCACTGAGCCGAGCCTCTTCTAATCAGCGCAACTCCCGGAAGAACGCTCGAAGATCATCAACCAGTAATGCGGGCTCTTCCATGGCTGCGAAGTGGCCGCCTTCTTTGTGCTCGCTCCAGTAAGCCATCTGGTACTGCGGATCCATGAACCGCCGCATGATCGGCTCGGTGTTGAACACCGCCCAGCCGCTCGGTACACCGGCCGGCGCCACCCAGTCGAGGTTCGAGTGGGCGGCCTCGGACAGGAAGCGGGCAGCCGTGGCGCCACTCCGAGTAAACCAATAGAGGCTTACATTGCTCAGCAGCTGATCCCGATCCACTGCCTCGTCGGGAGTCTTGGATGCCGGGTTGGTCCAGGTCTGGAACTTCTCGACGATCCAGGCGAGCTGGCCGACTGGTGAGTCGGTGAGGGCCGCCGCGATCGTCTCTGGTCGATGGCCCTGCAAGTCCAGATAGCCTCGCTCGGCGCGCCAGGTCGTACGCTCTTGCTCGACCCGCGATCGCTCCTCGTCCGTGAGGTGATCCGGGATGGGAAACTGCTCCCCTGCCAGACCAAGCGAGCCCGGGTCAGTGACAACGATCGTGCCTACCACATGCGCAGCGTCGGTCGCGCCGAGCCGACCGCTGACTCCGGCGCCGATGTCCCCGCCGTGGGCGCCGTAGCGGGCATAGCCCAGTCGAGCCATCAATTCGGCGAATGCGGCCGTTGTCCGGCCGACTTCCCAGCCTGGCTGCCGGACGGGTGTGGAGAACCCGAAGCCGGGGAGCGACGGGATGACTAGGTCAAACGCGTCCCGCGGATCGCCGCCGTGAGAGCGCGGATCGGATAGCGGACCGATCAGGTCCACGAACTCCACGACGGACGACGGATAGCCGTGAGTGATCAGCAGCGGCAAGGCATCCGCTTCCGTTGAGCGGACGTGCAGGTAGTGGATCCGCTGCCCGTCGATCTCGGTGCTGAACTGCGGAATCTCATTGAGCCGGGCTTCCTGGGCGCGCCAATCGTAGTCATGCCGCCAGTAGTCGGTGAGCTCCTGGAGGTAGGGCAAGGGCACGCCACGGGAAAAGTCCGCAGGCGTGTCCGGCGCCGGATCGGACCAGCGAGTGGTGTCCAATCGCCGGTGTAGATCATCCAGTTCCGCGTCGGCGATCTTGATCTTGAACGGTTGGGGTCCGCTGTTTGTTGTCATGACACAACGCTAGAAGCAATCGCGGAAGGATTCGTTCCTCAATTGCTGGCAAACTGGTGATTGTGTGGCAGACATCCACGCGCTTGCTCCAGTTGCTGGCGATGCTGCAAGCCCGCCGCGATTGGTCGGGACGGGAGCTGGCATCCCGGCTCGAGGTGAGCACTCGGACCATCAGGACCGATATCGAGCGGCTCCGCGATCTTGGCTACCCCGTCGCGGCGACGCCCGGTGTCGGGGGTGGATATCGCCTCGGTGGCGGAGCGACCATGCCCCCGCTGCTGCTCGATGACGACGAGGTCATCGCAGTGAGTGTCGGGCTTCGTACCGCCACGGGTGCCGGCGTTGCCGGCATCGAGGAGGCCTCGCTCCGTGCACTCGTCAAGCTCGAGCAACTCATGCCGTCACGCCTGCGGCATCGAATTGACGCCATGCGGACCGCGACCGTGAGCGTGGTTGGAAATGGCCCGACTGTGGATCCGGAGGTGTTGAGCGCGATCGCGGGCGCGATTCGAGCCAATGAGCGCTTGCGGTTCGACTACCTGGACCATGACGGCAACCAGACCGTACGGACTGTCGAGCCCGAGCGGCTGGTCGTCTGGGGTCGCCGTTGGTATCTGCTTGCTTGGGACGTGGCGCGAGACGATTGGCGCACGTTCCGGGTCGACCGCATCACGCCCAAGCTCCCAACCGGGCCTCGCTTCAAGCCGAGGACGCTCAGCGATGACGAGGCAAGCGCGTACGTGCAACGCTCGGTTGGTACGGCGACCTGGCGCTACCGCGCGCGCATCCGGGTCCACGCGCCAGCCGGTCAGGTGCAGCCCCTTCTCCCGTTGGCAGTGTCGGTATCGACTGACGGAGCAGACCGCTGCATCGTCGAGGTCGGCTCGGACACCCCGCATCAGCTGGCTCTCTACATCGGGCTACTCGACATCGATTTCGACATCTTGGATCCACCTGAACTGGCAGATGCATTTGTACGCCTCGCCGAGCGTTACAAACGAGCCGCCAAGGTCGATCAGCGCAGGTAGATGTCAGGCATCCGCAGCGTGGCATCGGCCGGCAGCCCGAGGGCGGCGGCAAGGTCGGCTAAGTCGCGGGTCCAGCCCGCTGCTGTCGCAGCACGCGGCATCGCGGTAGTTGCCCAGGTGCGCGGGTCCTCGCTGTTCTTGGCCCGTCCCAAGCGCGCCAATGGGGATATCCGGATCGCGCCGAGCACAGGTGCATCGTCGGGCAGGTTGGCGCGCTCTCGGGCGAGGCGAACGGCGTGGCGAAGACCGCCCAGCTCATCGACCAAGCCCGCTTCGGCCGCATCCCGACCCGTCCACACCCGACCGCGGGCCACCGTTTCGATCTCCGCCACGGGCCGGCTCCGGCCAGCCGCGACTTTGGCCACAAAGTCGTCGTAGATGGCATCTATCATCACTCCGAAGCGGGCTCGCTCGTCCTCGCTGAACCCGCGCCGGGATGAGTACATCAACGCCCGATCACCCTGCTGCACGGTGCCTGTCGTCACCCCGAGCCGGTGGAGCAGATTGCCCGTAACCAGCTTGCCGCCCAGGACGCCAATCGAGCCGGTCAGTGTCGATGGCAGCGCGACGATCACCGCCGCTGGGCATGCAATGTAGTAGCCACCCGAGGCGGCAAGGTCGCCCATTGAGACAACAACAGGCTTGCCCGATTCGCCCAGTCGGCAGACCTCTCGCCAGATCACGTCCGAGGCCACAGCTGAGCCTCCGGGTGAGTCGATCCGCAACACGACCGCCCGCGCTCGGTCATTGTCGTGTGCCGCCCGCAGCTGTGCCGAGATGGTGTCACTGCCGGCCTGACGGCCAAGAGGACCCCGTCGAGACCGGCCGTTCGTTATTGCGCCACGGACTTCCACGAGAGCAACATGACCGCGGCGGTGCGGCGGCAGCGCGATCTTGCGGCGGGGCCGCCACCGATCGGCGAACAGCAGCTCAGGCTCGCTACCAGTTCGAGCGCGCATCGCCTCGTACGCCTGATCTCGGTAGCCGAGCCTGTCAACCAGGCCCGCGGCGTGAGCCTCCGAAGCCGTTCGCGGCCCCGTGTCGATCAACTCACGAACTCGATCATGAGGCAGCCTGCGGTCAGCTGCGATGGTCTCCACAGCCTCGTCATAGACCGACTCGGTGAGCTGCTCGAGTGCCTCGCGATGCGCCTCGGTGAACTCGGTACGCAGCAACACGTCGGCTGCATTTTTGTACTCGTGCCGCTGTTCGAATTGCGGCTCAATGCCGAGCCGGTTGAGCGCTCCGCGTACGAATGTTGTCTCGATGCCTACGCCGAGCAGCCCGATCTCACCACCCGGCTGCAGCCATACCTCGCCGAACGCCGTCGCCAAGACGTAGGAGGCCATGTTCCGCGAGCCCTCGGCAAAGCTCTCCGTCCACGCCAGCGCCGGCTTGCCGCTCGCAACGAAGGCCTTGACTCCGAATCGCAGCTCCTGCATCTCCGCCCATGGCCAGGTGCCACCGACCTTGGCGATCAATCCGACGACGTGCCGGTCTTCAGCCGCATCGTGCAGCGCGCGGAGCGTCGGACGGAGCAGCCGTCGGCCACGCGCCCGGAACCGGGCGATCGGATCATCAGCCTCTGGAGCAAACAGGGGCTCACTGAGGTCGAGTTCGAGCAAGGTCTGCGGCCGTCGGCCGGGAAAGGCAGCCATGCCGTCAACCGTAGGCCCTCGCCTGGCCCGGACCGCAAGCGACGGCGGCTGGGCGCTTTAGGAGGTGATCAGCTCCGGAGTCTGCACCGTCTCGAGTCCGGCCGCTGCCCGTCGTAGCGCACGACGCTGCCGGCGCGACAGCTTGCGCGCGTGGCGAATGTCGTACACGGCATCGCGATAGGTAGCCCGGGCGCCCCGCATCCACAGGGCCCTGCGCCGCTGATACAGCCAGAGGAAGCTGTCTGCCTCGGTGGCATCCTCGTGCGGGCAGCTCAACCCAGCCTCGTGCAGCGCGCGCAGGCCCGGTTGATAGACCTCGGTGAGCCAGCTCCTACCGAGCTCTTCAGGACTGGGCAGTCGGCCGAGACATCTCGCGAGCTCCCAGCCGTGCGCCTTGATCGTCTCGAGCAGCTCGAGGTAGCCGGCTGGGTTGGAGAAGGAGATGTCGAGGTCGGGGCGCACCACCTGGAGGCCGCTTTCCTCCATGACCATCCGACGTAGTTCGGTGTGCACCAGCTGTGGGATGTCGACGTCTGGCGACAAGCGATAGTTGGTCGCCAGCTGCACGACCTCGGCCTCGATGAATTCCTGGCCGCGCTGGTGAGCGAGCGCGACCCGATGGTGGCCGTCGGAGACGAAATAGGCGCCACCTACCTCGAAAACCGAGATCGCCGGGAAGTCGCCATCGGGGAATGCGTCTTCGAGTCTGCGCATCCGTGCCTCGGAGTCACGGCGCTGCGGATGAAAGTCGCGGTGGAATTCCGACGCCCGATCAACCGATCCGATGATCTTGTCCAACGGGATGCTGCGGACGCCTACGTACCCGTGCCCGCTGACCCGGAGCCGATCGGTGACCTCGGCCAGCGGTAGCAGGGAATCTGCTCGGGTCATGATCATCTATACCTCCCCTCAGCTGCGACTTGTCAGCGTCTCAGCTGGCTGTAGTCCACCTGGGACGCTGACAAGTCGCCAGTTACCTCATGCGGCGATCTACTTCGTGAACACCGCCGGCGAGGCGTTTGTTTCCCGATCCGTGAGTTTCTGGCTAAACGGTTTGGATCGAAAGCTCATAGAGCTCTTTCGCCGGATGACCCGCCTTCTCGTGGACGCGGATGACCGCCTCCTTGTTCGGGCCGGTGATCAAGCAGAAGGCCCGACCAGTCTCAGGATCAAGCCAGGCGTGGTCGTAGCTGACCCCCTCCTGGCCCTGGACCTCGAGATCGCGCCGGTGAGCTTCCTCGAACTGCTCCTGGCTCACCCCAACGAATCCGTCGTGAACGTCCATGTACGTTGGCATCAAATGCTCCCCTCCATCGTTATCAGCGGTGGTGATCACCGCCGAATCCGCCACTGTGGCGATTGCCTCAACTATCGGCGGGAGGGAGGGAGCAGACCATGACCGAGACGACGCGGTCCTTGATCAAGACTCCGGATCTGGATCTGCGCGCGGCGATGCGCGACCCATTCGCGATTGTCCCGCAGGTGCTTGATCTGGTGCGGCTCAACGGTGCGATCTTCTTCCGATCCCAGTTCCGCTCGCCCTGGGCGTACACGTCCCCGCCGGTCCTGGAGCTGGCCGGAGCATTGCCGCCGGCGCCGGGCAGTCTCGTCTTGTTCCACATCGTTGCGGAGGGCAACTGCTGGATCGCCTTGGGTGATGGCGTCAAGCGGCATCTGAGCCGTGGCGACGTGGTGGTCATGCCATACGCGGACGCGTACGCCTCCGGATCTGAGGAGGAGGCCGAACCGATTTCCATTACCTCGCTGCTCCCGCCTCCGCCATGGACGACATTCCCGCAGATCGACTACGGCGGCGACGGCGAGAACACCCGTATGGTGTGCGGCTATCTCCGCGGCGACGCCGTACTGTTCGACCCCGTACTCCGGGCACTGCCACCGCTGTTCGTGGTCAAACCGGCGGGCCCTGCCGCTGCGTGGGTCACCGCGAGCGTCGAGTATGCGATGCAGGCCACCGAGTTGAACTCAATGAGTGCAAATCAACGCCTTCCCGAGCTGCTGTTCACCGAGGTGCTGCGGATCTTCCTCAGCGACAGCGCGCATCGTGACCTGACCGGATGGCTTGCCGCCTTGCGCGATCCTGTAGTCGGCCCAGCGCTCGCACTACTCCATACCCGACCGGCCCACGACTGGACCGTCGCCGAACTCTCCCGCGCCGTCGCCACCTCCAAGACGGTGCTGATCGACCGCTTCAACCTCTTGGTGGGCCGGCCGCCGATCCGCTACTTGACGGAGTGGCGGCTCAACTTGGCCTCCGGTCTGTTGCGTACGACCAAGTCCGGTATCACCGAGATCGCCACCCGCGTCGGCTACACCTCGGAGGAGGCCTTCAGCCGCGCCTTCAAGCGGTGGCTCGGCAAGTCACCCGCCTATTGGCGCGAGTCAAATGAATGAGACGACTGCAACACAAGCGGTGTACTCGGCCGCTACTTGCTCAGGTGTCAGCGTTCCGGTGACCCGTCCCACCTCCAGAATTTCCAACCTTGCTCTGACGCCTTCGGCCTTGG